>NC_009380.1:3049018-3353920 GCF_000016425.1 Salinispora tropica CNB-440
GGACACCAACACCGAGTTCGATACTGGCCTCGGAGATCAACAATGCGAACCCGGCCCACTGTGGTGGCGGCACCGATGATCAGGTCGTTAACCAGTTCCGCCCCGGGGCCGACCCGAGGCAGACCAGTACCAGGCCGAGCACTGCCAGGCCGAGCCCGCCGGCACCGTCCACCAGGCCGAGCGGCAATACCAGATCGCCGGGTCACCCGGCTGGTACGCGCTGCGTCGATCAACATCCGTTCGGCACCACGCAGGATCTGGTGGAACTCACGGAACTGCTTCCGGCTGACATGCTGGGCCTGGTAGCCGGGCGCTCGCCGGTCACCGCGTACGCCCGGGCCCGTGATCCGCTGGCGGTGCGAAACTCGCAGACACCGCAGCGGCCGCTGAGCCGCTCCGGGTCGCCCAGCGCAGTGAACAGCGCCGAATCCCGGCAGATGTCGCGCGTTGATCTGCCTCCGAACTCGGCAACCTGCATCAGTGTGATGGCCTGTTCGGTGTTCAGCTCAGCTCGGTCCCGGTCAGCGCGGGCGGAGGCCCGACGGTGTGGGCAGACGAGCGGGCACGCCTGGTGGACTCCCAGATCACAATAGGCGGCTGGCCGGACAAACATATCGGTCACCGAAGTTATGATTCATTCAATCCAGCAGCCCCGTGTTCCAGGTCCCCTTCCCCGTTCCCGCTGGACGGGAGCCTCCGCGCAGGCCGGGGCTGCCGCCGCCTCGCCGGCCCACCCGAGCATTCCTCACCGGTCCCAGCAAGCAGGTGACGTCGCAATTCGAAAGGTGCGCACCGGCGAGGGGGATGCCAGGGTCGGTGGTGCCGCCGACACTGTCTCCGGAGGCTCACTTCCGGTGACTACCAGCTCATTTCACACCACCTGTTTGCCGTGTCAGCCGCTTATCCGACCAGGAGGTTCGATGGAAGCAATGGCAGTCCCGACCCGCACCGAGCTCGCCCGCCGCGCCGAGGAGCTGGTGCCCATGCTCCGGGAGAGCGCCCAGGACGCCGAGCAGCAGCGCCGGCTGCCGGAGAAGACGATCGAGGCGCTTACCGACGCCGGTCTACTTAAGCTACGGCTGCCAGGCCGCCACGGCGGCTACGAGTCGGAGATGGGCACCGTCGTTGACGTCGTCTCGGAACTGGGGCGTGGTGACGGCTCTACCGGCTGGACCGTGGCCGTCTGGACGATCAGCAGTTGGATGGTCGGGTTCTTCCCGGACGAAACGCAGGAAGAAATATTTTCCACTCCGGATGTTCGGGTTAGTGGAATCCTCAGCCCTGGCGCGATGGCCGTGCCCACCGACGGCGGAGTAATCCTGAACGGTCGGTGGCCGTTCAACACCGGAGCCGCCCAGAGCCACTGGAATACGAACGCGGCTGTGCTGGCCACCCCGGACGGTGGCCACGAGCCGGTGATGGTGGCACTGCCGATGGACGACCTCCAGATCATCGATGACTGGCACACGGCCGGCATGCGGGGCTCCGGCAGCGTCACGACGGTGGCCGACAACCTGTTCGTACCGCAGCATCGGGTGCTGCCGATGGGGCCGGTCATCCAGGGTGCGCCGTTGACCAACTCCAACGCCGGTGCGTCGATCTTCCGGGTCCCGTTCATGTCGATGGCGTGTACCACGGTCGGTGCGAGCTGCCTGGGCCTGGCGAAGGCCGCCAAGGAGGTGTTCTTCGAGCGGCTACCTGGCCGGAAGATCACCTACACGGACTACGCCGACCAAAGCCAGGCACCGATTACCCACATTCAGGTCGCCGACGCCACCGTCAAGATCGACGAAGCCGACTTCCACGCGTACCGGACAGCCGAGTTGCTCGACCGAAAGGCCACCGCGGGTGACGAGTTGACCCTGGAGGAGCGAGCCCGGATCCGGTTGGACCTCGGCGCGGTCTGCCAGCGGTCGAAGGAGGCCGTCGACCTGCTGAACACCGCCAGTGGCGGGTCGTCCATCTACCAGGACGTGCCGATTCAGCGCATCGAACGCGACGTACAGACGCTCAACCTGCACGCGATCATGCACCCAAACACCAACCTAGAGCTGTACGGCCGGCTCCTCTGTGGTCTCGGCCCGAACACGGTCTACATCTGATTCGACCGACGCTTTCCCATCCCACTCAGAACGTCCTACCCGCGCCACCGGATGCCGCCGGTGTCGTCCTGTCCCGACCGGGTCCGACGGCGGTCGTACGTCGACGAGCCGACCCGGCCCGTCGGGCTTTCCCGAAACCTGTGGAAGGGACCAGAACCATGTCGAACAACATCGCTGAGAAGCTGAGTACCGAAGACCAAGCCGCAGTGCAGGACGTACCGCAACGCATCATGGCGGCCTGGGCGGCCCACGACGCAGACGCCTTCGCCGCAACCTTCGCGGAGGACGGCAGCATGATCCTGCCCGGCGTGCTCCGCCAGGGCCGGAACGAGATCCGCGACTTCATGGTCGAGGCGTTCGGCGGGCCGTACCGGGGCACCCGGGTGACCGGCACCCCGACCGCCCTCAAGCCGCTGTCCGAGGACACCGTACTGGTGCTCACCGAGGGCGGTGTGCTGGCACCGGGCGAGACCGAGCCGGCCGCCGAGCGGGCGGTACGGGCGAGCTGGCTACTGGTCCGACGGGACGGCCAATGGCTACTCACCGCGTACCAGAACTCTCCGATGCACCGCGCCTGAGCGCGGCACACGAGCCGAGAGGTGACGCCATGGGCGACCATTCCACCCGCCGAGTGGTGGTACTCGGCGCGAGCATGGGCGGCCTGCTGGCTGCCCGGGTGCTCGCCGACCGGTACGCCGAGGTGCTGCTAGTAGACCGGGACGAGGTGACCGGGGTGACCGGCTACCGCCAGGGCGTGCCGCACGGCCGGCACGCCCACGGCCTGGTAGCCCGCGGACACCAGATTCTGGAAAGTCACTTCCCGGGGCTCACTGATGACCTGCAGGCCGCCGGGGTGAAGCCGGGTGACTTCAGCGGTGACATCCGCTGGTACGTCGAGGGACGACGCATGCTTCCGTCGCGGTCGGGGCTGCTCTCGGCACCCGCCACTCGACCGGTGCTGGAGCACCAGGTCCGCAGCCGGGTGCAGGCCCTACCGAACGTACGGATCCTGGAACGACACGACATCGTCGGCCTGGTCACTACTCCGGACCGCAAACGGGTAACCGGGGCACGCGTACAGCGCCGCGCCGCGGGCAGCCAGGAGCAGGTGCTCGACGCCGATCTGGTGATCGACACGACGGGCCGCGGCTCGCGGACCCCGGCGTGGCTGGAGGAACTTGGCTACGCGCGGCCAACGGAGGATCGGGTCAAGGTCGACCTGGCTTATACCACCCGCCACTATCGGCTGGCTGAAGATCCGTTCGGCGATGACCTGGCAATCATTCCGGCGGCCACCCCAGCCAGCCCGCGGGGCGCGTTCTTCTACCGGATGCCAGGCAACGACGGCCGAGTCGAGCTGTCGCTGACCGGGGTGCTCGGTGACCACCCGCCCACCGATCCCGACGGCTTCCTGGCCTTTGTCCGGTCGCTGCCGGTGCCGCAGATCTACCAGGCGGTGCGGGGCGCCGAACCAATCGACGATCCGGTGACCTTCCGCTTCCCGGCCAGCGTGCGCCGCCGCTACGAACGGCTGACCAGCTTCCCTACCGGCCTGCTCGTGCTGGGCGACGCAGTGTGCAGCTTCAACCCGATCTATGCGCAGGGGATGACCGCTGCCGCGCTCGGCTCACTGGTGCTCGCCGAGCAGCTGCGGCGTGGCGAGCCAGAACCGCTCGCCTTCTTCCGCGACCTCGCCGCTCAACTCGCCTCTCCCTGGGACTTCTCCGCCGGCGCCGACCTTGGGTACGCCGGAGTCGAGGGCCGCCGTACCGCGAAGATCCGCCTGGCCAACGCCTATGTGCCCCGGCTGCAACGGGCCGCTACTCGGGACGCCCGGCTGACCGATGCGTTCATCCGGGTGGCCGGGCTGATCGACCCACCGTCGTCACTGATGCGCCCGGCGACCCTGCTCCGGGTGCTCCGGCACAGCCGCCCCCGCGCCAACACACCCGCCGCCCAGAGTGAGCTGCTCGGCGGCCGGGCCTGACCCAGGAGGTTCCGATGCGCCCGTTCCGGATCCATGTCCCCCAGGCTGACCTCGACGACCTGTCGCGTCGGCTCGCCGCCACCCGGTGGCCCACCGAACTACCCGGAATCGGCTGGGAGCGCGGGGTGCCGCTGGACTACCTACGCGACTTGGCCGACTACTGGCGGAACCGCTACGACTGGCGGGCCGCGGAGCGCTGGCTAAACGACTTCCCACAATTCATCACCGAGATCGACGGCACGGACGTGCACTTCGTGCACGTCCGCTCGGCGGAGCCGAATGCCACCCCGCTGATCCTCACCCACGGTTGGCCGGGGTCCTTCGTGGAATTCTTGAACCTGATCGGGCCGCTGACCGACCCGGTGGCACACGGCGGCGACTCCGCTGAGGCCTGCCACGTGGTAGTCCCGTCGATCCCCGGATATGGCTTTTCCGGTCCGACCCGGGAGACCGGCTGGGACACTCGACGGGTTGCCCGGGCATGGGCTGAGCTAATGCGCCGCCTCGGGTACGACCGGTACGTCGCCCAAGGTGGGGACTGGGGCATGCCGATCTCCATGGAGCTGGGGTTGGCCGACCCCGAGCACGTGGCCGGGGTACACGTCAACATGTTCGTCACCTTTCCTCCCGAGGACTCGACGCTGATCGCCGGGTTGGACGAAGCGGACCGGGCCCGGTTGGAATTTGCGCAAACGTTCGAGCAGGAGGGTGCCGGCTGGCGCAAGCTCCAGTCGAGCCGTCCACAGACCCTGTCGTACGCCCTCACCGACTCCCCGGTCGGGCAGCTGGCCTGGATCGTGGAGAAGTTCTGGGAGTGGACCGACTCGACAAAAGCCCCGGAGGACGCCGTTGACCGGGACAGGCTGCTAACCAACGTGATGATCTACTGGCTTACCGGCACTGCGGGCTCCAGCGCCCAGCTCTACTACGAGTCCCAACGGCTCGACGCCGACTTCATCCGTACCTGGGCCGGTCCCTGGCAGCTGGCCATGCCGGTCGGGGTCGCGGTCTTCCCCGCCGACGCTGTCCGGCCGGTACGCCGGTGGGCTGAACGGATCCTGCCGACCCTGAGCCGGTGGACCGAGTTCGACCGGGGCGGTCACTTCGCCGCGCTTGAGCAGCCCGCCCTGCTGGTTGACGACATCCGGCACTTCATCCGTCCGCTGCCCTGAGGCACGACGGCCACGCCGGTCGTCAGCCAGCACAGCGGTCGGAGGCGTCGCGACCCGATGAGAAGCCGCCACGTCCCCAGAACGACACACGACGAAAGCCGGAAAGCCCACAACTAAGCAATTTAGAGGGTGAGCTGGCGGCACAAGCGCCATAGATTGGCGGGCAGAGGGCAGCCATAAGCGGAGAAAGGTGCTGGAGCGTGAGCGCACTCGCTAACGACCCGAATATCGTCAAGTTCGTTTACTGGGATAACGTCACTTACTCTCCCCCCGGCTCGGTGGAGCCAGAAAAGTGGGACGGCAAGCTCGCAACAGAACTCTACGAGAGCTACCTCGACCACTGCGTTGAGGCGGAGGGCCTTGGCTACGCCGGCGTCAGCCTGCCGGAGCACTTCGGACCGTCGTCGCCGCTTCCCCATCCAGTCATAATGATGGCCGCGCTCGCGGTGAAGACGACATCAGCCCGAATAGTCTCCGGGGCGAATATTCCCTTATGGCATCACCCGATGGAGCTCGCAGAACAGCTCGCGATGGTCGATGTGTTGTCCGGCGGAAGACTCGAGGTCGGACTCGGAAGACATGGCGATCGGACCGAACAAGAAAACGCCATCGACCTCATCGATGGTGTTTTGAATAAAATCGACTATCCAGTGGCGAAAGCTGATCTTAGGCCGATGCAGGCGGCCTTCTTGCAGGACGCCGAGGTGGCAACCGTCAACGCGTGGCCGCGGCCGGTGCAACGGCGTGTGCCGCTGTGGTCCGCAGCAGGAACAGAGGAGTCTCTGGCTGCCGCGGCACGCCGAGGAATGTGCGTGTTCACGGGGTTAAGCATCAACCCTACCGCCAGCGGCATGGCACCGATAACGATTGAGGAGACGATCCCACGCCTGCACCGCTATATCGAGATCGGACAGGAAAACGGGCACCATCTCTCGATGGCGAATGTGGCGGCGACATGCTTCACAGCTATTGCGGAGACCGACCAGGAGGCCGCCGACATAGTTCGTGAGGGCTTCATCAACCATGTACAGGCCGTAGCAGGACATACCGGACGCCTCGCCGGCACCATCAAGCCCGGCGAGACATCGTTGTCGTCTTTGGCGGGGCTCGAGACACCAGAGATGAAAGCCCTACTGGAGGCGCCGGCCGAGTCCTATATCCAGAACCCGTTCGCACTCGTTGGATCGGTGGAGACGGTCAAGGCGAAGTTGGAGGCCCTGCTGTCCGCCGGCATGCGACGGTTCATCGTCCTCTGCGGCGGGGTGGGCAGCCGGCAGGAAATCGGGTGGCAGACCGCAAAGGCCCTGGCGGAGGACGTGGCACCCGACCTCTTCGCGGCCGCGAGGGAGGAACTGCTGTTGGGTTGACCGTACTGGATAACGGGCAGGGCCATCCGCGCACCAACATCCCAAAGCCACATGCAGCTAGTGGAAACGAGGTAAAACCATGACCGGGCCGGCGGGAACCCGTCCACTGACCGGTGGCGAATACGTGGAGAGTCTGCGTGACGACCGTGAAGTCTACCTGTACGGGGAGAGAGTGAAGGACGTCACGACACACCCGGCCTTCCACAACCCGATCAGGATGACTGCCCGGCTGTACGACGCCATGCATGATTCCGAGCAGAGCAGCGTGCTGACCGGGCCGACAGACACCGGTGAACCCGGCTACACCCATCGGTTTTTTACCACCCCACACAGCGCGGACGACCTGATCGCAGACCAGAAGGCGATCGCGGCCTGGGCCCGAATGACTTACGGATGGATGGGACGCAGCCCGGACTACAAGGCATCCTTCCTCGGCACGCTGGGCGCAAACGCAGAATTTTACGCACCGTTCGCGGACAACGCACGCCGATGGTATCGGGAGTCCCAGCAGAAGGTCCTCTACTGGAACCACGCCATTGTGCACCCGCCGGTCGACCGCGACCGCCCGCCGGACGAGGTAGCCGACGTCTTTGTGCACGTGGAGCAAGAAACCGACGCCGGGTTGATCGTGAGCGGCGCCAAGGTGGTTGCGACCGGCTCGGCGCTCACCCACTACAGCTTCATCGCCCACTACGGGCTGCCCATCAAGCGCAAGGAATTTGCGCTGGTGGCCACACTGCCAATGAACGCCCCCGGGGTGAAGCTAGTCTGCCGCCCCTCCTACAGCGCTGCGGCCGCGGTGATGGGCAGCCCGTACGACTACCCGCTCTCATCGAGACTGGACGAGAACGACACCATCCTCATTCTCGACAAGGTCCTCATTCCATGGGAAAACGTATTCATCTACGGCGAGATCGGTAAGGTACATCTATTCGGTGCCGAGTCCGGCTTTATTCAACGCTTCACTTTTCACGGCTGCACCCGAATGGCAGTGAAGTTGGAGTTCCTTGCCGGCCTACTAGCCAAGGCACTTGAGATCGGTGGGACCCAGGACTTCCGCGGAGTTCAAAGTCGACTCGGCGAGGTACTGGCCTGGCGCAATCTATTCTGGGGCCTGTCCGATGCTGCCGCTCGCAATCCCGTTCAGTGGAAGAATGGGGCCGTTCTGCCGAATTTGGACTACGGCCTCGCGTACCGGTGGTTCATGCAGGTCGGCTATCCACGAGTTCGGGAGATCATCCTGCAGGACGTGGCCAGTGGCCTGATCTTCGTCAACTCCGGTGCCGAGGACTTTGCACATCAGAGTGTAGGGCCCTACCTGGATAAATACCTGCGTGGCTCGGGAGGTACGGACGCGGTCACTCGGGTCAAGGTGATGAAGCTACTATGGGACGCGGTAGGGTCGGAATTCGGCGGACGACACGAACTCTACGAGCGGAACTACGCGGGAAGCCACGAGAACACGAGGGTGGAACTACTGTCCGCGCAGCTCGCGGACGGGCAGCTCGACCAACATAAAGCCTTTGTGGACCGCTGCCTCGAGGAATACGACCAGGACGGATGGACAGTTCCGGATCTCTCATCTTTCGAGAGCCTTAAAGAAATTCGTAGGAACTTACTCAACGGCTGAATATCCAAGCGAGCTTTATGACGTCGGTGTGGCACTCCCAACAAGGACGGGGAGACACGAAAACTGCTTCATGTCCGGTCGACAGCTGGCTGACGGCGCGCTGAAATCCCACCAGATCAGGCACCGATGGTGACAAGGGCCCGGTCGGAGTCGGACGACGTGGTCGGCTCAACCGCCGTCAGATCGGCAGCACGCTCCTCTAGATAGCGCTTCTCACACTGATTGTGCGCCGCGCGGGCTGCGCGGCGATAGTGCTCACGTGCACTGGCGTGTTCGTTGAGTCGTTCGAGGAGGTGGGCGCGGACTGCGTCCGGTCGGTGGCTACGACGTAGGCGCACATCGTCGGCCACTGAATCGAGGACGGCGAGACCAGCACCGGGCCCGTGTGCGAATCCAACCGCAACCGCACGGTTCAGCGTGACTACGGGATTGCCCGATCGTCGTTCGAGCATTCCATACAGGATGGCGATCTGTTGCCAATCGGTTTCCTCGGCGCTTGCCGCCTCGGCATGCACGGCAGCGACCGCGGCTTGGAGCTGGTAGGGCCCCAGGGGGGCCGTCGCCAAGGCGTGTTCCAACAGCTTCACCGCTTCGGCGATGGCGCCGTAATCCCAACGGCGTCGATCCTGCTGGGCCAGCGGCACCAGGCGTCCGTCCTCGGTGGTCCGCGCGCTCCGCCGCGCATCGATGAGAAGCATGAGTGCGAGCAGCCCGGTGACTTCACCATCATCGGGCAGCAGCCGATGAAGCTGACGAGTCACGCGGATGGCTTCCACAGTCAGGTCGGCTCGAATCAGGTTCTCACCCATGGTTGCGGTGTAGCCCTCGTTGAAAATCAGGTACAGCACGTGCAGCGCAGCAGCGAGGCGGTCCTCCCGATCGCGGTGGGACCGGGTGAATGAGGCACCTGCGGCACGGACCGTTGCCTTGGCGCGGCTGATGCGCTGGGCCATGGTCGCTTCGGTCACCATCGTGGCCTGGGCGATCTCCGCGGTGGTGAGTCCACCAACCGTGCGGAGAGCGAGGGCGATCTTGCTGAGTTCGGACAACGCGGGATGCGCGCAGAGGAGCAGCATCTCAAGCTCGTCATCCGGTGCGGGTTTCGGTGTGTCGGCAAGTAGCTCCGCATCGGCACCAGGAGCATGTCGCAGCGCCGGAGCCTCCTGCGCGGCGACGATGTCCTCACGTCGACGTCGTGCATGCTCGCTGCGCCAATAGTCGGTCAGCTTGCGGTTGGAGACTTTGACCAACCATGCGACAGGTTCGTCCGGCTGGCCGCGCTGGGGCCACGACGTGGCGGCGACCAGTAGCGCCTCTTGGAGTGCGTCCTCACATAGGTCGAACTGCCCGTGCCGGCGGACCAGTGCATCGAGAGCTGTCGGCGCGCAGCGGCGCAGCAGCCTTTCGATATCCTGATCGTCACTCATGCTGTCTCCGGCTTCTCCAACCCGTAGCCAGCCGTGAACACCACCGGCCGGACCTCTACCGGCAGCCATTCAGTTCCCGGAATCATGGCTGCGATTTCCCGGGCCCGCTCGACGTTCGGGCAGTCGACCACGTAGAAGCCGCCCATGTACTCCTTGGCCTCCGAGAACGGACCGTCCGTGACCGAAGATGCCCCGGTACGACCCCGGACCACCGAGCTCTGTGCCGGATCCGCCAGAGCGTGGGCCGCGACCAACTCCCCAGAGGCAGTGACGGTGTCGATAAACGCGTTCTGGCTCTCGGCGATCCTGCTACGTTCAGCCTCGGACAAAGATTCCCAGGTCATGGGATTCATCTGAATGATGAGAAGATATTTCATGTCCCCTCCGCAAACGCTCTGGTGGGTGTCGCTTCACTGGTCAACCCTACGGAACAACTGACTGCCATTCGGCACCCCGAACAGGGACCAACGTTTCAGACAAAGGCGGGGTAACAGTTAGCAAGGAACCCCTGCCGCCTGGTCGGAGGTAGTCCATAGCACGGTCCGTGCGGATCGCTCGTGCCGGCGGGAAGCTCCCTCTTCAGCCGGTCTGAGTAGCGGAAACTCCGACAGGTCTGTGGCTAAGGACCGAGTCTGTGGTAAGGGCCGAGGTTGGCTCCTCTCGCACCGGTTGGAATCATTGTGCAGCCTACCAGGCTCGTCGTACCACGGCCCTTTCTCGCCGGGCCAACCGCGTGGCGACTGTTGGCGCAGGCCGAGGGCACACCATCATCGACACCCGCAAGACAGAGCAGCCTTATCCCCCGGTGACCTGGGGATAGAGCCCGTCAGCGACGTCCGCCAGCGTAAGCCACCTGCAGAGACGGGTCTTAGCCTCGATCCACCGACGAAGCTCGGCTCGACGGGACCCCGGAGATAGAAGTGCCCTCTGAACTGGGAAGATCGGAGTTACGACGCTTCTATCAGCCGGTTCGAGAGGGCACCTCGCAGGTGAGATTACGCTATGGGGCGCGCCGATGACGGCCGTAACGTTTCGATGATCCGAATCTGGTGTCGTGTACCGGTCTCGTGCCGGTGATGCGGCTTGCCGAGCAGGCCGGTCTACATGACACGGTCGCGGGCTGGGGTGGGCGTGCCGACGGACAAGGGCGCGAACCTGGCCGGGAAGGTCGCCACGATCGTGGCCGGGATGCTGGCCGGCGCGGACAGAATCGAGGACCTCGACGTGGCCCGGCACGGCGGGATGCCGGTCGTTGTTCGGCAGTGTGTACGCGCCGTCGACGCTGGGGCGTTCCTGCGCGCGTTCGCCCACGGGCACGTACGGCAGTTGCAGGCCACCGCCCGCCAGACGTTGATCGGCCTAGCCGGGCGGGTGCCGTTGCTGACCGGCGCCGACACGCGGTGCTTTGTGGACATCGACTAGATGCTGCGGCGGGTCCACGGCAAGCAGAAACAGGGTATCGGGTTCGGTCATGCGAAGGTCGGTGGCTACATCGTCTGGTTGCGCGGCTACAACCCCCTGGTCGCGACGCTGTCCACGCCGATGAGTACGCCGGTCGCCGCCGCCACGAGGCTGCACTCGGGCAACACCGGCTCCGCTCGCGGCGCGGCCAGCATGAACGCCGAGGTGATCGGCACCGCCCGCGCCTGCGGTGCTTCGGGCGAGATCGTCGTACGGGCCGACTCGGCGTTCTACGCCAAGACCGTCATCAGTACATGCCGCCGCCATGGCGTGCGGTTCTCGGTCACCACCCGCATCGACGCCAAGACCCGCACCGCCTACGCGGGCATCAGCGAGGACCAGTGGATCGACATCCGGTACCCGCAGGCCGTCTGGGACGAGCAGGAACAGCGGTGGATCTCCGACGCGCAGATCACCGAGACCACCTACACCGCATTCGCCGGCACCCGACACGCCGTCACCGCCCGGCTGATCGTGCGCCGGATCCGCCACGACAACCCCAACCGGGCCGCTGGCCAGGAAGAACTCCTACCCGACCGCCGGTATCCCGCGGTGTTCACCGACAGCCCTTACACCCTGGTCCAGGCCCAAGCCCAGCACCGGCAGCACGCGATCACCGAACAAGTCAACGCGGACCTGACCGCTGGCCCCCTCCCCCACCTGCCCTCCGGCCAGTTCAGCGCCAACGACGCCTGGCTGACCTGCGCCGGCATCGCCCACAACCTGACCCGCATCGCCCACAACCTGACCCGCGCGGCCGGACACCTCGCCGCCGGCGCCTGGCCGACCGCACGGCCGGCAACCATCAGGGCCCGGATCATCACCGTCGCCGCCCGCCTCGCACACCGGGCCCGCACCATCCACCTGCACCTACCGCAGCCCTGACAGACCGCGTTCGACAGCCTGTTCACCGCCGCTTAACCGGCACCCGGCTGACCACGGCACACCGACACCGACACCAGGCGGCCCGACCGCAGGCCACGAATCCCACCCCAGCCCCGACGACCACCCGGAGCAAGCCGATCACCTCATCGGCCATTCCGCCCTACCCCAGAACCACCCAACACCGAAACTACTCAACCGCGCTCAGCGCGAACCGCGTCGGTGGATCGAGGCTCAGAGATCCCGAAGCCCGTCGCGATCTACCGGAACGACGCCGAAGTCAACCGAACCCGGTGCAGCCCGCGCTGGTGCTGCACCGGTCCGGACTAGCGGATGGTGTAAGGGCCACAGCCGACGAGTGGCCGTCCCGGAGCCTTCGACAATCGGCGGCGCTAACCCACTGCCTCCGCCTCCCCCTCCGGTAGCCCGCCACCACCGGTTAACCCACCGGTCCGCGCAGACGAAGCCGCCACCCAGTCAGTCCCCCAGCATGGCACGCTTCTCCTCGCTGCGTGGGGCGTCGTTCGTGGCGCTCTCGTCGTCGGGCGCGGTGCCGGTCGGGGCGACCCCGCGTAGCAGCCGGACGATCAGCAGGGCGACGACCGCGAGGACCACCGCGCTGATCGCACTGACTAGGTGCAACCCGAAGACGAACGCTTCCCGTGCCGACGCGAGTAGGGCGTCGGCCTGCTCCGGAGGCAGGTCACGCGCGACAACCACTGCGTCGGCGAGGCTCTCCCGTGCGGTATCGGCCGCGCCGGCGGGAACATCAGCAGGTGGGGTGAAGCGGCTGTCATACACCGCGAAACCGATGCTGCCGAGCACGGCAAGCCCGAAGGCGAAGCCGAACTGGCCGCCGGTTTCGTTCAGGGCGGCAGCTGAACCAGCCTTCTCCGCCGGCGCCGAGGCCAGGATCAGTTGAATGCCCAGCGTCACCAGGGGCCCAGCGCCGAAGAGGACCAGTGTGAACCCAGTCACAAGGGTGGTGGGGCCCGACATGGCGTCAGTCTGAGTAAGCACGAGCAGCCCAGACACGGAGATCGCCAGACCCACGCCGATCACGTGTGCCGGCCGGAAGCGGCGGGCAAGCAGGGGCGACACAATGAACGACACCGCGTTCGCCAGTACGGCGGGCAGCAGCCACAGGCCGGCATCGAACGGCGACAGGCCCTCTACCAACTGCAGATCCTGGGTGACGAACAGCATGATCGAACCCATCAGCAGCGTGCCGAACATCAGGCCGATGAGCGCTACGGTGAAAGACCGGCTTGCGAACAGCCGCAGGTCCAGTAGCGGGTTCTCGAGCCGCTGCTGCCTGCGGACGAAGAGCACAGCGAAGATGATCCCGATCACGATGGCAACGATCGGCACTCCCTGCCAACCGTTCTTCGCCAGCTCCTTGAGCCCGTAGATGGACGGTAGTACAGCAGCCAGTGACAGCGCCACGCTGATGAGATCCAGGTCGCCGGCGTTCGGGTCTCGGTACTCGGGCAACAGGGCTGGGCCGACGGCAAGCAGCAGCACCATCGCCGGCACTCCGAGCAGGAAGACCGAGCCCCACCAGAAGTGGGACAGCAGTGCACCACCGACAACCGGGCCGATCACCGCGCCGGCCGAGAAGCAGAGCCCCCAGATACCGATCGCCAATCCCATCTGCTTCGGATCCCGGAACAGGGTGCGAATCAGTGACATGGTCGACGGTGCCAGGATCGCACCGGCCACACCGAGCAGGGCACGGGTGGCGATCAGCATCTCGGGACTGACGGAGTACGCCGCGACGACGGATGTGACGCCGAACGCTGCGGCTCCGATCAGTAGCAGCTTCCTACGACCGATACGGTCACCGAGCGTGCCCATCGTGATCAGGAACCCGGCTAGCATGAACACGTAGATGTCCGTGATCCAGAGCTGCTGAACGCTGCTCGCGCCCAGGTCCGCCGTCAGGTTGGGAAGCGCGAGGAGCAGGCTGTAGATGTCGATGGAGACCAGCAACGTCGGCAGGGCCAATACGGCCAGCGCGATCCATTCCCGTCGCCCGGCCCTGGCCGGGATCGTGTCGTTCATGTCAGTCCTTTCAGGTTCACGGACCAGTCCGCCCGGACGAGCCAGCCGTCACAGACAAGTCGAGGCTGACGTTGGCTTCTCGACATCCGCACAGCGGAGGTCGGCAGGGGCTGTGGGCTTGGTCAGCGCCGCCGGCAGTGACCGAGTCCCGACGTCGACTGCGGATACGCTAGCCGCGCAATCGATGATAATCATCGAAGCTGCCGGCTTCCTGGTCGACAGACGTACGGGAGCCGCACCGAGTTCGTGGGACCGCGCCGGCGGCCGCCCGCCACAACATGAATCATTGGAACCAACTAACGGATCGTTGCGACATCGCTTCGATGGCTGGTAGCTTGACGGCGCTTGGGGGCTACCGACGCACATGCGTCGCCACCCATCCGCGGGCCGAAATTGGACGATGCCCGACGACTGCAACGCCAGTACGCAACGCCACTTGGAGTGGACATGAAATTTTTGCTGCTACACATGAACCCGTCGGCGTGGGAGGCGCTCACCAATGACGACCAGAATTCAGCCATCCAAGGACACGATGAGTTCATTAAGTTGACCAGGGAATCAGGCGAGTTCGTCGCAACCAAAGCGGTGGGCGATCCGTCGACTAGTTCGACGGTGCGTGTACGTGATGGCAAATCGACTGTCACCGACGGGACATACCTGCCAACGACCGCTGGCTTCATGTGTGGCTACTATGTCGTGGACGTGGCGAGCAAGGAGCGGGCGCTCGAGTTAGCTGCGCAGATTCCGGAGGCGAAGTACACCGGGGTCGAGGTGCGCCCGGTGGCATTCGAGGCCGGTGCCGAATAGTTCCCAGATACGGGCTCCTGTCGGACCCGCCGTCGCTGGGCGGCGGGTTTCGCAATACGTTCACCGGTGCCGCATCGCGCCGATAGCCCCAGAACGTTTGTCGCACCGATCCGGTCCACACCCCGGGATCGCCAGCCGCGAGCCTGCTCGACCTCGAAGAACCGCATACTGCGGGCCGGCTACCTTTCGCCAACACCGAAGCGCGCCTGGGCAAGTTCCCGGGTGGCTGTCGAGGCCAGTAGGACACCAATTCCGGCATGACTGTGCATCGTGGACATATCACGCCACACCCGTTCGATCCGCTCCCCCTGCCGAACCGAACTCGAGCCGGCCGTGGGAAACAGGTGTGACTCGACCGCATGCCACGCGAGCCGGATCGCCTCCCGGCAAATTGCGGCGAGACGCAAATCCTCCTCCCGACTGAACCCCGCGACATTACGCGCTGACTGGGCACTCCACTGTCCGATCGCTTGGAGAACGGCTGCCTCCGCCGTGGCGATCATGCCTGCCGCCTGGCCGTACCACCACTGGAAGTCCGGACTTTCCGCCCGCCTGACGATCGGCGGAAACAGCGTGGTCCGGTTCCGCATCAAATTCTCGTAGGCGTCCAACGCGCCCTTCGCCATGCCAACTGCCAACGCGGAGACTTCGAGCAGCATAAAGCTCAGCGGACCGCCACCGTACTCTGGATTGCCATGGAGCTGGCGACCTGGGGTGGTAGATACATCAACCTCACTCATGTGCGTGCCAGGTAGCGTGAGATGCTCGGCGATCCGACCATTTTCGAAGTGAATGCTGTGCGATCCGCTTCCCTTAAGACCGAGTTGAGTCCCCCAGTCGTCCAGGCGCCGCCATTCCTCGCGTGGAGCGACGAACAACATTGGTGCCGGAGGTTCTCCCTCGGCCTGTGATGGCAGGGTGTGCCCAAGAAAGTGAGTGGCGTACGGCGATCCCGAGCAGTAGGGGAAGGTGCCGTTAAGAATCCAGTCGCCGTTCGCTGCGCGCTCAGCCGCGCCACTCGGCACGATGGTGGCGGGGCAGATGAAGTCGCCGCCGCGGAACAGCTCGGCCTGTGCCTTCTCGTCAAACAGCGTCGCCACCTGGAGGGCGTGGGTTGCGCCGAGGCAGTACATCCATCCGGTGGATGGGCAGCCCCTGGCAAGCGCCATGACCACGCGCAGGAAGGTATCAACGCCAAACTCGTAGCCGCCGTAGCGGCGGGGAACCAGGATCCGGTAGAAGCCGGCATTCTTGAATGTGGTGTGCGTGTCCACGGCATAGTACGTACGCTTTTCGGTCTCGCCCTGGCGCTCGACGAGAAGAGGACCGATGTCCTCTGCCCGGGCGACAACCTCAGCAGGCGTGAGGTCCGGCTCTGGTGGCAGAGTAGGCGCCCGGCCTGGAACCCTTCTGGTGACGGTCATCGCTGAACGGCTCCCTCATCTCGACAAGCTGCTTAGGCGATGATCTCATCGTTACGCCCCGGCAAACATCTCCCGCATTGCTCTGTTGGCGCAACGCGGCATGGAGATCCCGACTCAGCAATGTCAAAGAAGTGGGATCGACGCCATAGTTGTTAGCTTCTGCACGCCGACTTCGGAGGGGGCTCGGGTGGAACAGATTCCGCTGTCATTCAACCAGCAGTTCATGTGTCAGTTTGATCGAGGCGACGAGGAGGGAGCATTTGGTCCGCACAACCACATCGTCCATGGTTGGCGGATACGCGGCGAGGTTGATGTGGACACCATGCGCGCCGCCTTGACCGACGTGGTAGCCCGACATGAGGCCCTACGCACGGAAATCGTCCGAGATGCAGAGCCGAGCTACCAGCGGGTGCTGCCGCCCAGCCCGGTGGTCCTCGATACCCGAGATATGTCGCATGTCGACCAAGCAGATCGCGACGACATCGTGGATCGCCTGATCACGGAGGTCGAGTCGAGCACGATCAGCATTCGCGAACTTCCCCTCATCCGGGGTCTCCTTGCTCGGTTCGAGCAGGGAGACCACCTTCTGGTCTTGACCGTTCATCACATGGCTGCGGACGGCTTCTCGGTCCGGGTGATCAGCCGGGATGTCGTACACCGCTACGCTGCCCTACGTGGCTTCGACGTCGGCGAGCTTCCGCCAACGCGGCCCTACCGGGAGTATGCGGTCCGTCAGCAGGCTAGCCACGCTAGTCCAGCGCTGGATCCATCGCGCCGATACTGGCGGGAGACCCTGCGCGGGGGGCGAATCCTCTCGCTGCCGACGGACATCCCGAAGTCGGCCGGGCTCCCCGAGTCAACCTCGGTCTTCCGATTCCTCATCGACACCGAGGTGGCCGAGGCCGTGCTGAAGGTCGCGAGGGCTCATCGCTGCACACCGTTCATGGTGCTGCTGGCCGGGTTCATGCGACTCGTCCACCAGATGTCCGGCACGACCGACGTCGTTGTGCCCACCTTCACGCCGGGGCGCGGCGATGAGGACTTCCAGGATACGGTCGGGTTGTTCTTCAATTTTCTTCCAATACGGAGTCAGCTGTCCGAATATCGCAACTTCGGGGAGCTGGTCAACGGCATCCGGGCGAACTGCCTCGAAGCCTACTCACACGACATCGCCCAGATCCTCGATGAGGCTCCGCACCTTATGGAGCCCGTGTTGGAGGATGATCGGGCCGCCTGTGTCTTCCAGGTATTCCCGTTCCCACTCCTGCTCGACGGCAGCATGATCGGCGACCTCGCCTACACTGAGGTACGCCGGCGGGTCCGGTCTCAACCTGTCGGCGGCGATGTCCCCAACGGTGCGCTGTGGACGTTGAACTTCGACCCAGCAGGTGACATCGTGGTAGCCGTCAATTTCAATAGAAACCTGTTCCACGAAGGCACGATCTCCGCGATGGCAGCTGACTACGTCTCCATCTTGCGTCAGAGTGTCGCTGATTCATCGGCACCGCTGACCTGGTGATCAGCAGGGACTACAGCAGACCACTAAAAGCAGGCGAGCCCTGGGGCGGTGGGACCCCGGGGCTCGCTGCTGTATTCCGATCAGCCGATCAGTGGATCAGTGGATCAGTGGATCAGGATATGCCCGCGTGGCCGCTGACCGGCGCAGTACTCGTTGTAGTTGTCGAGGAGACGCTGCGCCTCGGCGGTGGCCCGCTGGAACCGCTCGTCGGCGTTGACCCCACCAGTCAGGACATCGTGCATTGCCCTGGTCATGACGTTCTGGATTGCCGCGAAGTCGCCAAGCAGGGCACCCTTACCGGCCGCTGTACCGTCGTTGGCCTCCAGTTGTGCTACGGCTGTCCAGTGGTGTGGGTTCTCCAGGAACCAACCCTGGTCGTCGAGCAGGTCGATAGCGCCCCTGGTACCCGGCATGAAGTTGGTTTCGCGATGCCTCGCGGCCGCGTTGGCCGGGCTGCTCAGGAACTGGATGAACGCCAGTGCGCCATCCCGGGTGGCCTGGTCAATGCCGCTCGCCAGCCAAAGCGCGTCACCGCCGATGACATTGCCGGCGTACGGGACCTCTCCGTTGTGGGGCATCCGGCAGGCCCTGACGTCGAAGCCCCCACGCCTACCGGCGTCCGCCATGCGCGTCGACTCGACCGAGGTGGTCAGCACGAACGCCACCCGCTGCTCGGCGAACGCCTGAAAGTTGCGTTCCCAGTCGACCTCGTTTCCATCGCCCAGATATAGGTAGTGGCCGTCTCGATGCAGCCGCTGCCACCACCGGACGTAGGCCATCATTTCGCTGGACGCCAGATTGACGGTCTCAGCCCGCCCGGACCGGCCGTTGTCATGATCAGCGAGTAGTCCGCCCTGTTGGGCAACGGACTGCTGGAACAGCCAACCATGGTTGGGCCAGGTGATGGCGTGCGGCGGCCCGTCGCGCTGCGCGACGACTGCTCTACACGCAATATCGAGTTCGTGCCACGTTCTCGGTACGTCGGCTATGCCGGCCGCCGCAAGCTGCGTCATGTTGGCATACAGCAGCGTCGTGGAGGTGAGCGGTGCCATCGCGGCGACTGCGCCGTCGTAGACATAGTATTCCCGGGCCGCCGGCAGCAGGTCATCAAGCACGACCGGCTCCCCAAGAATCTCGGTACGACCGTCGAGCGCACGCTCGACCGAGGTGAACAGCGGTGAGCCGTCGGCCCTCCGGGTGTCGTACGCCTCCTGGGTCGAGGTGTAGAAGTACTGCGCGATCGTGGGTGGGTTGCCCTGCAGCGCCGCCTGGTGGATTGCGTTGGGCAGGTGGTACCAGTCGTATCCCTCGATATCGACCCGGTAGTCGGGATGAGTGTGGTTGAAGGTCTTCGCGACTTCGGTAACCCAGCCCATGAACCAGGGTATGACCGGATAGTGGGGCATCCACATCGTGATGACCGTCGGATCGGTGTTCTGTGTCATACGTTGTTGTCCCTAATAGGTGATGGCCGCACGGAACCGGACAGCGCCCTTGTCGACCTTGTCGATGGCCTCGGCGATGTCTGTGCAGGCAAAGGACTCCGTGACTGGATTCACCCTGCCCGCCGCAACTAGCTTCAGCGCCTCATCCAGGTGTTGCAGACCGTCGTGGCTGGCACCCGACACCCGATGCCCCTTGGCAAAAAACTGTTCGGAAGGATCAATCGTGAACGCGCCGTGGGGATCGATTGAGGCCAGCGAGATGCGGCCGTTCACCCGCAGACCCCGCATCGCCTCGCTGGCAGCGGGATAGGACGTGCCAGTCGCCAGGACGATGTCGGCACCGCCTGCCGCACGCAACTCCTCGCCGCTCGATACGACGGCCGACGCACCAAGCGCACGGGCTAGGTCGTGCTTGTCCGAGGACCGGGTGATCGCGACTACCTCGTGCCCGAACGCGCTCGCGAACTGCACCGCCAGGTGCCCGAGGCCGCCGATGCCAAGGACCGCCACCCGGTCTCCCGGCCGAGGGTCTGCGGCGCGCAGGGCGCTCAGCGCGGTGTAGCCGGCACACATAACAGGGGCAGCCTGCTCATAGGACACGCCGTCCGGAAGTAAGACTGTACTGCTGGCGCGCACCGCGATGAACTCGGCATGACCACCCTGTACGGTCATTCCGGTAAGCACCGGTGACTCGCAATTCATCGCCGTCTGTCCAGTGGCCGGCAGATTCAGGGAACAATAGTCACACCTACCGCAACCACCCTGCACCCAGGTGGCACCGACCCGGTCACCAACCATTCGAGACGTGACACCGGCACCCACGGCGACCACGTCACCGGCCGGTTCGTGTCCAACGATCATGGGCCTGATCGGTGGGAACGGGTACACACCGTTGGTCAGCCACACGTCGTTGTGGCACACGCCGCTGGCGCGTACCCGGATCAGCACCTCGCCCGGGCCCGGCTCCGGCGTGCGAACCTCCCGGAGCTCCCAAGGGGAGCCCGCTTCAGAAACCACCGCAGCTCTCATGCACGCCCCTTGAGTAGCACAGGCAACGTGTCCAGCCCGTTCATGATGAAGGTGGGCTGCGGTGTGACTTCCTCGGGCGGCACCGCGAGCACGAGGTTCGGGAAGCGCTGGAAGAGCATGCGTAGTGCGATCTCCGCCTCGCGCAGGGCGAGGGGCTGGCCGATACAGCGATAGACGCCATGGCCGAAAGAAAGGTGTTCCTTGTCCGCCCTGGTGATGTCGAACTCTGCGGCAGTATCGCCGTGCACGTCGGGATCCCGGCCGATGGCCGCGAAATTTACCAACAGGGGATCCCCTCGCCGGATCGTGACACCATCAATGTCAACATCCTCGACTGCGAACCGGAACGGCAGGTGTGCGACCGGCGCCTGCATCCGCAGCGTCTCCTGGATCACGTCGTCCCAGCCTGCTCTGCCAGAGCGAACCAGGTCAAGCTGCTCCGGGTGGGTTAACAGCGCGAAAACGGCGTTGCCGATCAAATTCTTCACTGGCTCGGTCCCGGTCGCCAGCATGATGTGCAACGTCCCGACCATCTCCGAGTCGGTCAACCGGGAACCTTCGGCCTGCTGCGCGGCGATAAGGTCGCTGGTCAGGTCCGGGCCGGGATTTCGCCGCTTTTCCTCGATGAAGTCGAGCATCTGCTGATGCCAGCGTTCAACATTCGCGGCGGCCTCTTCGGCCGACACCCGCGTGTCCACATTGACTTCACCACCACGGAGCATTTCCTCGCGATCCTCCTCGGGCACTCCGAACAGGTCGCAGATCACCCGTGATGGTAAGGGGTGGGCGTACCTGGCCTTGAGGTCCACCGACTCCGTAGGCGAAACCGTGGCAAGCTCGCCGAGCAGCTCGACCGCGGCACGCTCCACCGCTGGACGCAGCGCCTCCACCCGCCGGGGCGTGAACGCATTGGCGCACGGTTTGCGCAACCGACTGTGGTCACTACCGTACGCTGTGGTCAGGTTATCCATCAGAACCCACCCGATCAGGGGAAAGTCCTGGCCTATCCGGCCCTCGAGGTAGTCGGTCCAGTGCTTGCGTGGATCCTTGGAAAACCGCTGGTCGGAGAGCACCTTACGGGCAACCTGCTGACCAGTCACCGACCAGGCCAGCACTCCACCGGGAAGTTCCACCTGGGACACCGACCCGTTGGCGCGAATACGCGCACCCTCTGCATGAATGTCCGTGCCGGCTGGGTCGATCACTACAGGACAGCGGCGTCTCATACTACACCTCAACAATCAGGAGAGACGTGGCAGTTAATGGGAACTGAAATCCGTCCGGCGCAGCGAAGGAAGGATTGCGTCTGGCGGGCGTAGAATGCCCAGGCTAAAAGGATCGCGACGTCTTCCACATTAATGCGTAACCAGGTCTGACCTACCCCGGGCGGAACGGTAGACTACGGCTGTCTATTCGCGCACTAACCCCTCCTCCTCGAAAGCGCTCTCGCCGATCTCAGTGATGGGTGACGGTGCAGGTAAACCCCACCGAAGTCTGTCCCTGGCCGGAGCGGGGCGCATCTCTGCGATTGCTAAATCGCAACGCAATTTGAGAGGTGCACTCTGGTCGGGCTGGTGTGATGCTGGGTGATGGCCGGGTGTTTCGGTGCACCAATTGTGAGGACAGGAGCGTGCGATGGTTTCCGCTACCATTCAGGAAGCCTTTTCTGAGCAGGTGCGGCGGACACCGGACAGAGTCGCGGTGTCCTTCGGCGACCTGCGGCTGACGTACCGGCAGTTGGACGAACGCGCCAACCAGCTCGCACACCGGTTGCTGGCACTGAACGTCCGGCCGGAGGAGCCGGTCGCCGTGCTGATGGATCGCTCCGTCGAGCTGGTAGTCGCGCTGCTCGCCGTGTTGAAAGCAGGAGCCTGCTACCTGCCTTTACACAGCGCGTACCCGATGGAGCGCATGCAGTGGATCATCGACAACTGCGAGCGGCCGGTGCTGTTGACCGACACACCGACGCTCCGCCGCGGCCTGCCGAAGACCCGCAAGCTGATCCCTGTTGACACCGACCCAGAGATCGCGGCACAGCCAGTCACCGACCCGGCGGCACCCCGGCACCCGCTGCAGCTTGCCTACCTGATTCACACCTCGGGATCGACGGGCCACCCGAAGGGCGTCCAAGTCACCCATTCCGACGTACTCGGCCTTGTGCAGGACCGAGTCTGGAACGGCGACCGACACGAACGAGTGCTGATGGTGGCACCGTACGCGTTCAATGTATCCACCTACGAATTCTGGGTACCGCTACTGCACGGCGGGCAGATCGTCGTCGCGCCGCCGGGTGACCTCGATATCGCCACGCTGCGGTCCCTCATCTCGGAGAACCGGATCACCGGCCTGCACCTGACCGCGGGTCTGTTCCGGATCATCGCCGAGGAGGCCCCGGACAGCCTCACCGGCGTGCGGGAGGTGCTGACCGGAGGCGACGTGATCGCACCGACTGCGGTTCGTCGGGTGCTGGAGGCGAATCCCGACCTCGTCGTACGTGGCATGTACGGGGCCACCGAGCTGACTCTGTTCTCCACCCACGAACCGATGACAACTCCCTTCCACGAGGACACGACGGTTCCGATCGGATCGCCGATGGACGGTGTCCAGAGGTACGTCCTCGACGCGGGGATGCGCCCGGTCGTCGTCGGTGAGGTAGGTGAGCTCTACGTCGCCGGCCGGGGCGTGGCCCGCGGCTACCACGGTCGGGCCGACCTGACCGCAGAGCGCTTCGTCGCCAACCCGTTCGGCCAGCCGGGCGAGCGGATGTACCGCACTGGCGACCTGATGCGCGTCACACCCGAAGGCCGACTGACCTTCGTGGGCCGGATCGGCGATCAGGTCAAAATCAACGGCTTTCGGGTGGAACCGGCCGAGGTCGAGGTCGCCATCGCGAGCTTCCCCGGACTCGCGCACGTCGCGGTCGTCGCGAGTCCCACTGCTCTGGACGGTGACCGACTGGTCGGCTACGTCGTACCGAAGGCTACCGAGATCGACCTGGCGGCGCTGCGGACGCATATCGCCCAGGCGCTGCCGGACTACATGGTTCCGGCCGGAATCATGGTCGTAGACACGCTTCCGTTAACGCCGAACGGGAAACTGGACCGCAAAGCCCTGCCGGAGCCCAGCTTCGAGGGGGATGCCCATGTCGAAGGGCCGGCTACCGAGCGGGAGAAGCTACTGCTCTCACTGTTCGCCGATGTGCTGGGCGTTGACCGAATCGGCGTGAACGACGGATTCTTCGACCTCGGCGGTCAGTCGCTACAGGCGATGCGACTGATCAGCCGGATCCGGACGACGCTCGGCGTTGACCTAACCATCAGCGACTTCTTTGACGCACCAACCGTGGCAGACCTCGACGCGCACCTCACGCTGCGCCGAGCAGACCGGAGTGAGGCGAGATGACCAGTCCCTTTGACATCGAGGACGGCACGTATGTCGTGTTGGTCAACGCGGAGAACCAACACTCGCTGTGGCCGCATGCCGTCGAGGTACCGGCGGGATGGTCCGTCGTCTGCGGTCCGACTGGCCGTTCTTCCTGCCTCGAGTACGTCAGTACGCACTGGGCTGATCTGCGCCCGCGCAGTCTTCTGGCCGAGCTGAACAATTGACACCACCGAACCGAGGAGGTAACAGTCGTGTCAACCGATGACATAACAGTCTTCGACAACATGGTTCTCGACCACGTCAGCTTCTACGCCGAGGACGCTTCAGCCGCCGCGAAATGGCTCGTTTCCGGGTACGGGTTCGCCGAGTACGAGGACGATCGAGCCTTCACCGGGTTCCCCGACGCCCGCTCGGTGGTCGTCGGCGTGAATGATATCCGTTTCCGGATCACACAGCCTCTGGCTGACAGCCATCCGGCCAACCGCTACCTCACCCGACACGGTGACGGAGTAGCCGACATTGCACTCCGGGTCCCGGACGCCACGGCTGCCTACCTGGCCGCGGTGCGACGTGGTGCGACACCAGTGGCGGAGCCGACCGAGCGGGGCGGCCTGGTGACCGCGACCATCGGCGCTTTCGGCGACGTGACGCACACTTTCGTGCAGGGCCGTGCTGGCATGATCGGAGTGGTTCCGGCGGAAGGGCCGGGGAACCGTCGCAGCACATCCGGTGCCGACGGTGAACTGGGCGAGATCGACCACTTCGCGGTATGCGTGTACGCCGGTGACCTGGACACGACCGTGTCATTCTATCGGGATGTTCTGGACTTCGAACTGATCTTCGCTGAGCGGGTTCAGGTGGGGTCACAGGCAATGACCACCAAGGTGGTACAAAGCCGTTCCGGTACCTTGACCTTGACGTTGATCGAGCCAGACCTGAACTGCGAGGCAGGCCATATCAACGACTTCCTGACCAATCACCGTGGACCAGGGGTACAGCACATCGCGTTCACCGCGGAGTGTATCGTACAAGCTGTCGACGTGATCGGAGCACGCGGGGTAGAGCTACTCTCCACGCCAGATGCCTACTATGCCGCACTACCCGCCCGAATGGACCTGGCCCGGTACACCGTTGACGAGCTGCGCAGTCGAAGCATTCTGGTGGACAGCGACCATGACGGGCAGCTTTACCAGATTTTCACCAAATCGGTGCACCCGCGGAACACCATCTTCCTGGAGATCATCGAGCGTCTCGGCGCTCGAGGCTTCGGCAGTGGCAACATCAGGGCGTTGTATGAGGCGGTCGAGCGTACGCGGGAGCAGGAATGACCATGCTCTCCGGAGCCCGAGGTGTTGACGAGTCAGGCGAACGCGTCCCGGGTGGGCCAAACTCAGATCACACGTTCAGAGCTGCCCTCGACCGGTTGCGGGTACCCGGCATGGGAACCGAGGTCGTGGCACCGCTGCTGTCGAACCTCATTCACATGGTCCGTCCGACGCGGGTGCTTGAAGTCGGCATGGGGTACACCACGTTGTTCCTGGCCAGGGCACTGGCTGAGGTCGACCGGGCGATCGAAGACGAGAGACAGGCCTTGGTCGAAAAGACCGAGCCGTACCTACGTGACGGGCGCGATCTCGACGAGAAGTGGATCGAGACGACACCCGCGCTCCTGGTTCCCGGTTTCTACAACAGGCGCAGGGCAACCAGGTTCATCGCTGTCGACGATCTGTCCGATGAGCACTCCTCGGCGCGAAGGGTAGGCGAAGCACTCCACGAAGTTGGGCTCGCGGATCGGGTCACTGTTGTCAACGGACAGCTTCGGGACTGCCGGGAGGCGCTACCCGAGGGTTTCGCGCCCATCGACTTCGCCTGGGTGGACGCCTGGGAGTGTCTCTACTTTTTCGAACACTTCTGGGATCTGATCGACCCGGACGGCGGCCTACTCGTCATGCACTACCTCATGACCTATCCCGAGGGTGAGGCTATCCTGGAGTACATTGCAGACTCCCAACGGCTTCGCGCGGGTGAATTCGAGGTGCTGAGCCTTCTCGAGGGCCAAAAACTGCGGCAAAACAGCCTGACCGTGATCCGCAAGACCGCCGGCACCAAACCCAAAACGTACGCTGAGCAGGGGCAGGTTTTCCCGATGGACGGCAGGTTCCGAGAAGAGGCGAACACCCTGCTCGAGAACGCCCGTGGCCACCGTTTGCGCGGTTCGGACAGATAGCAGAAGTGCGCCGGGTCTGAATGGTGACCCACCCAGGATCCGACAAGTCGTAACGGCTTCCAACATCACTGCGGAGACCTGACGATCTGCGCAGCCGACGCCGCCGACCAGGACCACGCCGATACCGGCCTGATCACACTCACGGTCGACGAGATCCGCCGCCTGATCATCGCCTGCATCATCTGCCCGATCAATGACGTGCGTGCCTGACCCGGTGGGCGCGGCGAGGCCAGTCGTCGCAGGCGTTGGCGTTGCGGTCGAAGATCGTGTTGTTGTGCGCCGACGGCCTCGCGAACACGCACCTCACGCAGCGCCTTGGGGTATCGCGAGACATGGTGGGTACGTGGCCTGGTCGGTTTCTGGCTCGCCGGTTGGAGCGGCTGGTGGACGAGCCGCGGCCCGGGGCGCCTCGTCGGATCACCGACGATCAGGTGGATGAGGTGATCGTCAAGACTCTCGAGCGGCGGCCGGGCAATCAGGACAATCACTGGTCGACTCGGTCGACGGCGCGTGAGACAGGGCTGTCGCAGATGGCGGTATCGCGGGTCTGGTGGGCGTTCGGTCTCAAGCCGCATCTGGTAACACCCGGAAGTTGTCGACTGATCCGATGTTCGTGGAAAAGATCGTGACGTCGTAGGCCTATACCTAAGTCCGCCGGTCAAGACGATGGTGCTGTGCGTCGATGAGAAATCGCAGACGCAGGCCCTGGAGCGGATCCGGCCGATGCTGCCGATGATGCCCACCGTCCCAGCGAGGCAGACTCATAACTACGTCCGTCATGGCGTGGCCAGCCTGTTCGCCGCGTTCGACCCGGCCGCCGGCACAGTCATCGGGCAGCTGCACCGCCGGCACCGCCATCAGGAGTTCCTCACATTCCTGAAGGTCATCGACGCCAACACCCCCACCGACATGGATCTTCACCTGGTGCTGGACAACTACGCCGCTCACAAGACCCCGACCGTGCACCGCTGGCTGGCCGCACACCCCTGCTTCCACCTTCACGTCACCCCGACCTCCGTGTCGTGGCTCAACCTCGTCGAGCGGTGGTGCGCCGAACTGACCAACCGCAAGCTCCGCCGATCCAGCCACCGCAGCCTCGCCGACCCTCGAAACCGACGTACAGCCGTGGATCGAGGCATGGAACACCGACCCGAGACCGTTCGTCTGGGCCCGAACCGCCGACGAAGTCCTCAACAGCCTCGCCGCATAATGTGGCCGAATTAACGACTCAGGACACTAGGCCCGGTGGGGACGGTTATGACGATCGCCGGGCGGTCAGGGTGCGTAGCATGTTGAGGACGTTGGTCATGATCCGGTGATAGCCGGTCATGAGGACCTTCCAGGCCTTCAGATGGCTGATCGCGCATTCGACGGTGGCGCGGAGCCGGTTGACGCTGTGGTGGTACGCCCGTTGTCTGGCGGTCAGTTCCCCGCCAGGTGGCCTTTCGTGTACGGATCGGGCCGGTGCGCTGGTAGCCGCAGTCGCCGATCATGCCCGGGCCGCCGGTGGTGTAGTGGCCTGTCCAGCGGTCAGCGTTGATCTATCCGGTTCCCGCCACCGCGTCTGTTCAGGACGTCGTGTGCTCGCTCACCGCCCACTCTCAACAGTTACACGACGTGACATCCGCGAGGATCGAATTACCCTGAATGATCCTCTCGGCACTCGGCAGCACCGCACCTCATCTGTCAGAAGGCCCCGGATGGGCCGCGCCAGGGGGAATATTGACGTTGACCCGGAAGAGGTTCGTCGGATCGTACCGTTGCTTGATCCGGGCGAGGCGGTCCCACGTCCGTCGCGGGTATGCCTCACCCCGTCGGTCGGGGCCGTCGTCGTAGAGAAAGTTGACGTACGCACCGGGCTGCGATGAGCGCTGCTCGGCTACGAAATTGTCCGCCCAGGACCGATGAGTGTCGGTCTCGTCCGGGCTTTCGTGGACCGCTGCCACACTGATCATCATTTTCCGCCCCCGGTGCGCGAAGGCGGTGGCGTCCTCAGCAACCTGCGCCATCGCCCCGCCCAACACCCGCAGCTGCGCCACCGGAACCAGCGCCGTGGACGAGCCTAGGTGGGCCAGCAGGGCCTCCGCTTTCGTCTCATCCAGGAGTTCGTCGGTAAAGAAGGTCCGGGACATCGCCCGCGGATGGTAGTTCTCGTCGTCCGGCTCGAAGATCTGGGCGTAGGGCATGGTGTGAATAAGATCCGCGAGAGGAGTTGCCAGCGCGCGGAACGGCGCGTAGATCGACTCTGCGGAGCCGACATCTCCGGCGAAGACCATCGTCGCCAAGAGGCCCATTCGCCCGTGGTGTTCCTCGGGCACACCGGGCAGCGGCGGTATGGGCATCACGTTGACCTTCGTGGACAGCTCGTCGGGCGCGGAATCAGCCGCGGCGAGGAACCCTGCGATGGTCGCTGGCGTCGCGGGCAGGACCAACGTGCCGCCGACAATCGGGGCGACCCGGTGCAAACGCAGGTGTAGCCGGGTGACCACACCGAAGTTGCCGCCGCCGCCGCGCAGCGCCCAGAACAGGTCGGCATGGCTGTCCGCGTCGATTCGCAGCCGATCGCCGGACGAAGTGATCATCTCCACGGCAATCAGATCGTCGATCGTCAGTCCATGCTTGCGTACCAGAAAGCCGATGCCACCACCCAACACCAGCCCACCGAGCCCTACCGAACCGGTATCACCGAAGCTGGTCGCCAGGCCGAAGGCGCCGGCAGCGTTGGTGTACTGGGCAGCAGTGACACCAGGCTGCGCTGCGGCAGTGCGGCTCTCTGGCACGATGTCCAACGCACGCAGGCCGGAGAGGTCTAGCACGATGCCGTCGTCGCAAACGGCGTGTACCGAGTGGCCGCCACTGCGAATCGCCAGAGGTACACCGGTTCTGCGTGCGATGTCGAGTACCGGCGGAACGTCCTCTACGTCAACGACGCGCACGATGGCGGCCGGTCGACCCTCATATCCGTCGAAGAAGATTCTGCGAGCCCGGTCGTAGTCGTGGTCCGTAGGGGTGATGACCCGACCGGTGACCAGACGGCGTAGGGCTGTCACAGCGGCGGTGTCCAGGGTCGCTGCCAGCGGTGTCGGTGCCTTGCCCATTCAGTGTCCTCCTCGAGATCCCTGCGGTGCGGCGGATCCGGTACGCCCTGCGATCGCGGACCCGGCCGCTCGGATCCTGGTGCCCAGCGGTGATGCGGACGAGGGTCCCGGGCAACAGAATGCCGGTACCCGGCGCACTGCTCCCACTTCCCTCGTGCGGTCCTGCCGCCGGGCGGGGATTCCACCCTCGCACCGCGGTGCGGCGTGCCGTCCAGGGTGCTGTCGCGTCTGGCTGCCGACGGTGCCCAACGCCCGCCCGCTGCGGGCTGTTCCAGGTATTGACCATCACCGCAACATCGGAGATGCGGGCGGATCGGTGGGATGTGATGCTGTCGCCCAACACAGGCTGGCCGCCGTGCCATTGACCTCTGCCAGCAGGAGAGAAGGGACGGAGTCCGCCGTGAGGGAAACCCTGCAGAGCGCCCGGAACGACTCGACCGACGAGACGAAGCCACCCCGCCGGCAGCGCCCGGTCGAGACGACCCGGTGGCCCTGGTACCGCAGCCCCTGGGTGATCGCAGCTGCGGTGATCGTCGTCTTCAATCTGTTGTACGCGCTACCCCGATATCTCAGCCTCGACCCGACCCTGTCCCGGGTCGGCATCGACCCGGACTTCCCGCTGCACCACGAAATCATCGTTGTACATGTGGTGACCGGCAACATCGCCATGGTCGCCATGTTCCTGCAGATCCTGCCGTGGCTACGGCAGCGCTCGGTACGATTTCACAGGTGGAGCGGCCTGGTATACCTGTATGGTGGGGCTCTTCCTTCCGCCCTCCTCGCATTGGCGCTGCTTCCGCCTTCACTGGCTCCGACCGGAAAGGTCGGGCTTGCCGCAATGTCCATCGCCTGGATCGCCACGTCGGTCGCCGGCTACCGGACACAGGCCCGGCATCACTACCGTGATCATCGCAGGTGGATGACATACAGTTTCGCCATCGCCCTCGGTACTTCGTGGGGCCGGACTCTCAATCTCGGCATGCAGACATTCCCCTGGTTCAAGATGGACATAATGATCTTCCTCGAGCTGGTGTCCTGGTTGTGGGTGGTAAATGTTCTCATCGCGCACTGGTGGCTGCAACGTCGAACGCGGCTCAACAGGGCCCGCGCGAGCCTCCGGCCGAAGAGCAATATCTCAGTGAGCGAGTGAGAGGACTCCTCCATGGGTCGGTCATCCATTGCCGAGCTACTGTTGTCGTTCGCCGCCGCTCCGGCAAAAGATTCCTTCGAGGAATACCAACAACTGACGGCAGCACTTTGGCGTGACGGAGAGCTGACCGAACTGGCGCACGGGGCAGTCTCCACCGTTGTGGACTGCCTGGACGAAGTCGCTGACAGCCACAAGGGATATCTAGCGATCCTCCTTGGCCTGCTGGCCGAAGCCGATCCGTCGCCACACGGTGAGGTGGTGGCAGGAGTGCGTAAGGGTCTCGACCGGTATCTCGATCTGCTGGCCCGGCAACCGAGTGGCCAGCCACTTGCTCTCGCGCTGCTGTACCTGGTCGGGCACTTCCCGGAGGCCCGGGACCAGATCATGAGCTCAGTCGCTGGCCACCGGCTGGCCGAGGATGACCTGACCAGACTGACGCGGGTGCTGCAACCCCTTGACGCCGATGACGTCGTGTTGGGCCGAGTCTGGCCGTCGCCAGCCGAATGGACCCTGAGCGAGGCTGAGCGCGAACACGACAGAACATGGATCGCACGGCTCAGTCCCGAACAGGTCGCCGCCACTTACGCCGGCGACACTCTCATGCTGCTCGGCTACTCCGGCGCCAAGGCGTATTGGGCGCTCCAAAACGGTGTGCCGGGCAGGGCGGCTAGCCCGGATCCCTATGGCGACGCCGCACCAGAGAACCCACCGCCGTTCGCCCCGGAGACGATCCAGCGACACACGTCGGCACTGCGCTGTCCAACATGTCACTCTAGACTCATTGTGGCCGACGACGTCGTGACGTGCACTGGGTGCGAAAGCCAATTCTCCACGGCGCACGGCGTGCTCGATCTGACCGGTGCCCTCGCCGAGTCGGGCGACCCAGACGATGTGCTGCGGAACGCAGCCGTTCAGCGACGGATTGGGTTGTTCTACGAGAACGTGCTGCGACCGGGCTTCCTGCGGCTCATGGGCTCCAACTGGAGTAACCAGATCATGCCCTGGCACGAGGACGCCTACCTCGTCGAAAATACACGCCCGGTGGACGGGCCGGTACTCGATCTCGCCGCCGGTGCCGGGCGGTGGACCGCCGTACTGACCAACGCATTGGACGGCGGGCGTATGATCGCTCTCGACCTGAATCCAGTGATGCTCACCTGGCTGCGTGGTCGGCTACCCGAGGTGGCCGCCGTGCGGGCGAGCGCACTCGACCTTCCATTCGGAGAAGCGACGCTCGGCGCGGTCAACTGTTGGAACGCTCTGCAGGCGCTCCCGGATCCGGCCAGCGCGATCACCGAGATCGGCCGTTGTCTGCGACCGGGCGGATCTTTCACGCTGCTCACATTCCGGAGTTCGGATGACCCGATCTACCGCTACTTCCAGAACTCGTTCCGCGGCCCCGGATTCCCCGACGGCGGCATGCCACTGTTCCGGCTCGAGGACATCCGTACCTGGCTCGACCAGGCCGGGCTGACGGTGCGAGCCGAGTCCGTTCCCGGAACCTTCATCTTGGTCACCGCCGAGCGCAGGTGAGGGTGGGCGCGGCCCCGCCCCGGCCAGCAGGCCGGCCTGCGACGACAAGCGCGTGGGCCTCGCCACGGTGCCATGGTGGCGCAGGCCGGGCCGTACGCACCGGCGCTGACCGCGTACGCGCAGCGGGTCCAGGCCATGGACGAGGCGGATACCGGCACATCTCAGACATCCGATGAGGTCGCCGCCGTGGTCATGGAAATTTTGACCGCACCGGAGATGCCCTTCCGGACCCAGACCTCGAACTGGGCGCGGGACTTTGTGGGCTGGTCGCTGTCGGACCTCAATGGTTCGGCCGTCCTGCGGGAGACCCGGGGCTGGGTCGGCCAGTAGGGCCGGCAGCCTCCTGATCGATGTGCGGTGGGGCCGAGCCGGAGGACGCCGGCTCGGCCCCCATCGGACGGACCCGGCGCAGCAGCGACGCCGACAGCACGGCGAGGAACACCGCCAGTCCGGCGCTCACCCGCCGGCAGCGTTGAAGCCACTGGTGAACGCGACCCGCGCCGCCTCCAGCAGTGCCGCGCCGGTTTGCGCGGGCAACTGATCGGCGACGACGGTGGCGCCGGCGAGGGATTCCGCGGCCGCCTCACCCGCATCTCCCGGCAGGCCCACCGGGATGGCGTCGGCGACCGCACTGCGGTAGACCACTGTGCCGATGCTGCCCAGCAGCGCGACACCGAGCGCGACACCGAGTTCGGTGCTGGTCTCGGAGATCGACGATGCGGATCCGGCCCGCTGTGGTGGAGCGGCCCCGATGATCAGGTCGGTACCCAGCACGGCCCCGGGGCCGAATCCGAGGTAGACCAGCACCAGGCCGAGCACTGCCAGGCCGAGCCCGCCGGCACTGCCCACCAGAACGATCAGCGAGTAGCCGACCGCCGCAGTCGTCATCCCGCCGGCCACCACGTAGCCGGGTGCGACGCGCCGTACGAGCAGCGGCGCCAGCGTCGAACCGACCAGCATGGCGATCGCGTAGGGCACCATCCACAGGCCGGCTCGCAGCGGGGGGAGGCCCGCGACGAGCTGGGCGTACTGCGCGAAGAGCAGCGCGATGCCGCCGATCGTGATCCCACCGACCAACATGATGAGCAGAGCCGCGCTGACGGTGCGGTTGGCGAAGAGGCGGACCTCCAGCAGCGGGTGGGCGAGCCGGCGCTGCCGGCGGACGAAGGCCGCACCGACCACGAGGCCGACCATCATGGCCAACAGCGGCGCCACGCCGAAGCCGTCGGTGGCCAACTCCTTGAGGCCCCAGACGACCGGCAGGACGGTGACCAGGGAGAGCACGACGCTCACCAGGTCCAGTCGGCCGGCGTCGGGGTTGCGGTACTCCGGCAACACGACCGGCGCGGCGATCAGTAGTACGGCCATCACGGGTACGGCGAGCAGGAACACCGAGCCCCACCAGAAGGACTCGAGCAGGGCTCCGCCGATCAGTGGGCCGAGGATCGAGCCGATCATGAAACAGCTCATCCAGATCCCGATGGCCACGGTGCGCTGCTGCGGATCGCGGAACATGTTGCTGATCAGCGACAGGGTTGACGGCATCAGCGTCGCCCCGGCAACCCCCAGCAGCGCCCGCGTGCCGATCAGCATCTCGGCACTGTTCGAGTACGCGGCGACGATCGAGGCCAGACCGAAGGCAGCGGCCCCGATCATCAGCAGGCGTCGGCGACCGATCCGGTCACCGAGGGTACCCATCGTGACCAGGAAGCCGGCGATCATGAACCCGTAGCTGTCCATAATCCACAGCAGTTGGGCAGCATCCGGCGCCAGGTCGGCGCTCAACCGCGGTAACGCCAGGTAGAGCACGTTGAGGTCAAGGGCCAGCAGCAGCGTGGGCAGGGCGAGCACCGCGAGCCCCACCCATTCCCGCCGGCTGGCCCGGCTCTCGTCGATGTCCATCAAAGGCTCCCCGTCGGGTACGCGCACGGCTCCGGATCTACCTGTCGTAGTCGTCGTGCAGTCGCCACCAGCTGTACGGCGTACCCTGCGGCCGCCCGTCCGGAGTGTCCTCCCAGGTCTCCTGCCGGCCCAGCGGGGTCAGGTCGAGCAGGGTCCAGTTACTGCCGAGGGCCTCAACTCCGCGCCCGGTGGTGAAGTACGTGCGGTACACATCGTCGCCGTCCCGCAGGAAGACGCTCAGGCCAAAGGACTCCCCCGCCTCCGACGTCAGTCCGAACGCGGGATTGAAGTCGGTGCCGTAGGACGAGTACCAGGGCAACGTCCAGCCCATCCGCTCCTGGAACGGCGTGATCTCGGTGCGGGGCGCCCGCGAGATCAACGCGAGTGTGGTGTCCCGCGCGTTCAGGTGGGCCGGATGCCCGAGGTTGTCCACGAACATGGAGCAGCCCTCGCAGTGGTGCGACGAGCCGGGCGTGAGCATGAAGTGGTAGACGACCAGCTGCCGCCGCCCCTCGAACACGTCAGCCAGGCCGACCCGGCCGGCGGGCCCGTCGAAGACGTACTTCTGCTCGATACGGGTCATCGGCAGCCGGCGACGCTCCGCGGCGAGCGCGTCCCGGGCTCGGGTCGCCTCCTTCTCCCGGACCAGCAGCCGCTCGCGCGCGGCCTGCCACTCCTGGGCTGACACAACCGGTGGCAGGTTCACGACTCTCTCCGTTCCTGGGGTGCGACCGGTTCATCCCGGCTTCCTGACCACCCTGTCCGGCGCTACTCTCGGTCCACTCCCAATCCGCTCCTGGTGAGATCACGGTTCGTCGTCGGGCGCTGGGCTACGGTGACACCATGCGTTTCGGGCTCCTTGGTCCGCTGGGCGTCTGGACGGCGGACGGCACACCGGTCACCGTGCCCGATGTGAAGGTCCGTCGCCTGCTCGCCGCGCTGCTGGCCCACGAGGGACATCCGGTGTCAGTCGACCGGCTCCTCGAACACCTGTGGGCGGACCTACCACCAGCCAATCCGGCCGGAGCGCTGCAGACGAAGGTGTGGCGACTGCGGCGTGCGCTGAACGCCGCGACGCCCGGCGCCCGCGACCGCGTGGTCTCCCACCCACCGGGGTACCTGCTCCGCACCGGCCCGGAGCCGACCGACGCCGAACGGTTCACGGCCTTGCTGGAGCAGGCCGCCAACACCACCGCTGCGCATACCCGGGCCGCGCTCCTCGACGAGGCGCTGGGGCTGTGGCGCGGCCCGGTACTGGCCGACTTCCCCGAGGCCCCGTTCGCCACGGCACTGACCGCTCGGCTGGCGGAGCATCGGTTGACCGCCATCGAGGACCGGGCCGAGGCCCGACTCGCCCTCGGCCAGCACCACCTGCCCAGCGGGGAGCTCGCCGACCTGCTGACCCGCCACCCGTACCGGGAGCGCCTGCGTGCCCTGCACCTGCGGGTGCTGTACCGCGCGGGCCGACAGGGTGAGGCGCTGGACTGCTACGACCGATTCCGCCGAAAGCTTGCCGACGAGTTGGGCGTGGACCCCGGCCCCGAGCTGGTCGCCCTCCACCGGGCGATCCTGTCGCAGGACCCGGCACTGCTCGCCCCGCCGCCGGCGAGCAGCCCGGTCACCATCGCGCCAGCACCGTCGGGCGCGCTGCCCCCAGCACGGGTACGCGGGAACCTTCCCGCAGCGCCGACCGAGCTGATCGGTCGGGCGGCGGCGGTACGCGACCTCCACCTCCTACTCGACGCCGGCCGGCTGGTAACCCTGGTGGGCTCCGGCGGAGTGGGCAAGACCCGACTGGCGGTCGAGGCGGCTCACCAGGTAGCCGGGGCGTACCCGGACGGGGTGTGGCTGGTCGAACTCGCGGCCCTGGAAGCCGACCCGGCGACCCTCGCCGGGGCGGTCCTCGCGGTGCTGGGCGTCCGCGAGAACGCGGAGCGCCCGCCTGCCACGCCGGCCGAACGGTTGCTGGCGGCGCTGCGCGGTCGCCAGCTCCTGCTGCTCCTGGACAACTGCGAACACGTCGTCGAACCCATCGCCCAGCTGGCCGACCGGGTCCTGCGACACGCGCCGGGCGTCCGCCTGCTGGCCAGCAGTCAGGAGCCGCTGGGCGTCGCCGGCGAGCAGGTCTGCGCCGTACCTCCACTGGCCCTGCCGAATCCCGAGGTCGGCGACCCGGTGTTGCTCGCCCAGGCGAGCGCGGTCCGGCTCTTCGTCACCCGGACGAGAGCCGCCGCGCCCGGGTTCGCGCTCGACGAGACGAACGCCCGGGAGGTCGCCGAGCTGTGCCATCGGCTCGACGGCATCCCGCTGGCACTGGAGCTGGCCGCCACCCGGGTCCGCGCGCTGGGAGTCCGCGGTCTGCTGACCCGGATCGACGACCGATTCCGGGTACTGACCCGCGGGCACCGGGGCGCACCACCCCGCCAGCAGACTCTCCGCGCGATGATCGACTGGAGCTGGGAGCTGCTCAGCGAGCCCGAGCGGCTCGTCCTGCGGCGGCTTGCGGTGCACGCGGACGGCTGCACGCTGGAGGCCGCCGAGGCGGTGTGTGCCGACGATGATCTCCCTGCCGACAAGGTTCTCGACCTGCTGGCGCGCCTGGTCGACCGCTCGCTGGTGGTCATGGCCGAGACGCCGGTCGGGCCGCGGCACCGGCTGCTGGAGTCCGTGGCGGCCTACTGCGCCGAGCGGTTGCGGGAGGCAGCCGAGGTGGCGACGGTCCGCCGTCGCCACCGGCGGTACTACACCGCGCTGGCCCGACGGGCCGACGAGGAGCTGCGCGGCCCGAAGCAGCAGCAGTGGCTGGCCCGGATCGACCAGGAGACCGCCAACCTGCGGCAGGCGCTGGACGACGCGATCGCCGACGGCGACGCGGTGGGGGCACTCGACCTGAGCACCGCGCTGGCCTGGTACGGCTACCTGCGGGGCCGGCTGCGGGAGACGCGCCGATCAATCGAGGCCGCGCTCGCTGTCGCCGGGCCCGCGCCGGCGACGCCACGGGCCGCCGCCGCCTGCTGGCACGCCGGGCTGGCGTTGCTGGAGAGCGGCGGCGAACACGCACCGCTGGTCGCCCCCGCGCTGAGCGGTTGGCCGGCCGGGGAGGAGTTGGCGACACGGGCGCGGGCCGTGGCCTTCCTCGGGCTCGCCCTGCTCAACACCGGCGATGTGGCCGGCAGCACGGCCCTGGTCAACGAGGTGTTGCCGGAGTTCGAGCGGTTCGGCGACCGATGGGGCGTCGCCGCCGCGCTGAGCCTGCGGGCGAGCCAGGCACTGGCCCGCGGCGATCTGGCGGCGGTACACCAGGACGGCGAACGTGCCGTCGCCCTCTTCCGCGAGCTGGGCGACCGGTGGGGCCAGCTGCAGGCGTCCTTCCCGCTCACCAACCGGGCCGAGGCAACCGGGGACTATCCCGAAGCGGCCCGACTGCACCGGGAAGGCCTGGAACTCGCCGAGGGGTTGGGGTTGTGGCTGGAGGCCGCGGACCGTCTCTCCGGCCTGGGCCGCATCGCGCTCCTCGCCGGCGACTACCACCGGGCGCGCGAATTCCACGAGCGCGCGCTGCGGCTGGCCGGTGAGCAGAGCTGCAAACCAGCCGAGCTGTATGCGCAGATCGGGCTGGGGCTCGGGGCCCGCCGCGAGGGCCGCCTCGCCGATGCCGAGCGGCTGTTGCGCAGCGTCCTGGACTGGACCCGGCAGCCCGGCCTGGACGCCGACGTGGTGCGGGCCCTGCTCCTGGCGGAGTTGGGTTTCATCGCCGAACTACGGGGGGCCGTCCCCGCCGCGGGTAGCCTGCACGCCGAGTCGTTCGCCCTGGCGAGTGCCGTCGGCGACCCCCGGGCGCAGGCGCTGGCGCTGGAGGGACTGGCCGGCGTGGCGGCCATCGATGGCCGTCCCACGCGGGCGGCCCGGCTACTCGGCGCGGCGGCGATGGCTCGCGTCTCGGTGGGCGCGCCCCTGCCGGCCGGGGAGCGGGGAGACGTGGACCGGATCACCGCCGCCGCCCGCGCCGAGCTGGGTGCCCCGGCGTTCACCGAGGCGTTCGACCGGGGCAGGGCACTACGCCCGGAGCAGGCGTACGCCTCCTCCGGTGCGAACGGAGCTCGCACTCCGCCTGGGACCGGTGCCACTCGGCCCCCGGCGGACGTGGGGTGACTCAGCCCGGCTCCCTCCAGACGCTGACGACCGAAGCAACAAGAATAGGGGGCAGCAGCAGGCTGCCGATGATGCCAAACACGCTCAGTTCCAGCTGGCCGACCAGCACGCCGATGAGCACCGGCACGGAGATACCGGAAACCCCTCCCGCGATGCAGCTGAGTGTGACGACCCGTACCTTCTTCCGGGTGCTGAAAGTGGTGAAACGGCGGAGCAGACCGGGTCGCCGGGAAACCGGGGGCGGCTGTGGGATCTCCTCTGGGTCGCGAGCTGGCAGCTTCACCCGAAGCTGTGCGGGCACCCCCTGATCCACCGCTTCGGTGGTCAAGCCCTGATAGAGCGTCGGCTCGAGGCGAATCGAGATGCCGTCCTCACCAAGGAGTTGTCGGCCGCCGTCCGGCCAGGTCAGCAGCGCGGCACACGTGTCGTAATGGACGGTGGCGAACTCGTCACTGCCCTTGCTGACCAGGCTCACCCCGTCGGTCCCGATGACGAGTCGCTGTGCCAGAGTGCCCCGGCCGGGGTAGTCAGTACCGGTGACCTTGGTGGCCGAGGAGGTCGGCGCGGCAATGAATCCGGCCCAGTCCGCGCTCCGGCCATACGGCGTCATCAGCAACGAATCAGCGAGTACGTCGGTCGCGACCTCATGTACCGCTTCCGGGGTAACCTCCTTCACCTGTCGTAGCAGGTCATCGCTGGCGGTAACGCCCTCCCCGGTGAGCACGTCAAAGGCCGCCGAGGCTAGCCGGGCGTTGTCGGCGTCATCGGCGGAGAGCGACTCCGTGGCCTTGCCGATCACCGCAGCGATGTTCGCCTCGTCGATCCGACCGACCCGGACCTTCGCCAGTACGTCAATGAATCCGCCAAGCACGGCATCCTGCTTTTCGGGCAAAGCATCGGCGAGTGCGGTTATGGTGGCGTACCCGTCGCCACGCGGTTCGTAGTTGGTGGCAGCGGTGTAGGACAGTCCGTCCCGTTGCCGCAGCGCCTGAAAGAGTTCCCGCTCCAGCACCCCGGCGAAGACGCTGGCGGTGACGCTTCGGGGGACAATGGCGTTGACGGCGGTTAGGCCACCGGAGCCGGCGAAGAAAGCCGGGGTCTGGGGCAGCGCCGACGACGGCGCTGGGACCGGCATCCGCCGGCCGGAGGGAAGGTCGATTCGCAGCCCGGCCGGTAGCTCCGCCCCCGCCAGCCACAGCACCGCGTTCTCTTTGGTGAAGTAGCGCCGGGCCCAATCCTGCAGGTCCTCCAGGGATACCGCGTGCAGGCCCCACTCGGGGTAGCTGAGCAGGCCATGGCTGCGAGCACCGTATCGCCATAGTGGCAGACCATCCAGACTAGAGCCAGAACGACTATTCCACTCAGTCCGCAGAATCGCCTTTTCCGTCTCCACCCGACTGGCGGGCAAGTCGCGCAGACTTTTGCACGCACCAGTCAGGAACGTGGTGATGTCGTCAACCGATCCCTGTAGATGAAAGTGGGTGACGACGCTGCCGGTGGTGCCGTTGTAGTGATAGTCAGCGGCACCCAGCGGGTACAACACGAGATGTTCCAGCAGGTGGGTAATCCCCCGCCGGTCCAGGGTCTCGTCGGCCTGACCGACCCGAAACATCAGTCCGGCGTGGGCGGGCCCCGCAGTCGGGGCCAGCAACGCCGGCACCCCGTCGACCTCCAACTGCCGGATCATCGCCAGCCACCCTTCGTCATCGCCTCACGGCGAAATTCGTCGAACGTCTCCACCGGGTCATTGAAGTATCCCCAGACGCTTTCACTCACCAGATTGCCGACCGCAGCGAAGTACGGAGCTGCGAGGGCGTGGTCGCCGAGGACGCTGTAGATCAACGCGAACCGGCTGACCGCATCGATCCAGCCGTGTTCCGTGCCGAAAGCCGGATGCAGCACCGATCGGGCGGCGGCCTCGCGTAGCTCCTCCCGGACCCGAAGGTCCCTGCGGTAGTCGTCCTGTTGTCTGCCCTCGAGGCTGACCAGGTGCTCGAAGTGGGCCTGCGCGACCAGGCTGCCCTGCGCCGCGCCCTCCGGCGCCGCCACCATCGCCGCACAGGCGAAAGAGTGCATCTCATCGAACGAGCCACCCCATTTCGGACAGATCTGCTGCAGGTACTGCAGCTGCCCCGGCAGATGATGTGGGTCGCTCTCGGCGAGCCGGTCGTAGCGGCGACGTGCCTCCGCCTGGCCGAGTTGCAGACCCCGGGCGGTAAGCAGACGGCAATACCAGATCGCCGGGTCGCCCGGCTGATACGCGGCGGCGTCAATCAACATCCGCTCGGCGCCACGCAGGATCTGATGGAACTCGCGGAACTGGTTCTGACTGACATGCTGGGCCTGATAACCGGTACGTACGTCCCAGGCCCTCACGATCAGGGATTCGCCGAGCAGCGCGGCGGCAAGCCCGTCGGCCGGGTCGGCCTCGACCTGGCGTTGGGCGAACGCCTCAGTCGGTGGCAATGAGCCAGCATAGGAGATCATTTCGGTCCGGGTGGCTGGGCGCTGGCCGTCAACCAAGCGACGCAGCGCGACCCAGTCACCGTCCAGCACGCCAGCGCGAAGGTCGGAGAGCTCGCGATAGGCGGTAGCAACGTCGGTGGTGAGCGCGGGCGCGGCAGGCATGCGGGGATCCTAAGCCGACGGTGACGCAACCAACCAACCGGATTAGCCGGTCACCGGCGGCAACACCGTGGCAGTGAACCGATTCGTATGTTTTGCTGCGTCACTCGCCCCCGAAACCGGTCACCGTTCCCCGGCCAGGGACAGCTCCGTGGGGTATGGAAAGGAGTCGGGCCGATAGCTGCAGGACGGCTCCTCGGCCCAGATCTCACCGGTCACCGCGTACGCCCGGGCCCGTGATCCGCCGCAGGCGGTACGAAACTCACAGGCACCGCAGCGACCACCGAGCCGATCCGGATCACGCATCGCGGTGAACAGCGCCGATTCACAGTAGATGTCGCGGAGCGATCGCTGCCGCACATTGCCGGCCATCACCGGCAAGAAACCGCTGGGGTGCACGTCGCCACGGTGGGACACGAAGACGAAACCGTTGCCGGCGCTCACCCGTAACGGCGCACGCCGGACCCGGTTGACGGTACCGGTCAATCGGCATGCGTCGAGTTTGTCGCGTAGTTGCTGGTACAGCCGCCCGAGGCCGAGGAGGCGGACGTGGTCGTCGCCCCGCCGGGCCAGCACCTCGCGTTGCAGACAGACCCGGCGGAAATGGTGCGCCTCAGTGGTCTTGACCGCGATGGTCTCACCGAGGTCGTACAGCACATTGAGCACGTCCTCGGTCTGGGCTGCGTCCAGGCTCCGCAGCGCCTGGCCCCGCCCGGTCGGGACGAGGAAGAAGACGCTCCAGAGCAGGGCGCCGTAGTCGCGTACCTGGGCGGCCAGATCCGGCAGATCATGGACGGTGTCGCTGGTCGCAGTGCTGTTGATCTGCACCTTTAGGCCAAGGTCGGCGGCGTCGCGCCAGGCCTGCATGGTCAGGTCCCACACCCCGGGGACACCCCGGAAGCCGTCGTGTCCGGCGGCAGTGGCAGCGTCGAGGCTCAGCGAGACCGCCCGTGCCCCGGCAGCGTGCAGGGCAGCCAGCGCCGGACGGGTGAGCGTGGGTGTGCCTGATGGCGAGACCGACACGGGCAGCCCGAGCTCGGTGCCGCGGCGGACCAACAACTCCAGGTCGGGGCGCTGGAACGGGTCCCCGCCCGTAATCACGAACAGCGGCGCGGGCCGTCCGAACTCGGCAACCTGCGCCATCAGGGCGGTGGCCTGTTCGGTGTTCAGCTCGGCTCGGTCCCGGCCGGGGCGGGCGGAGGCCCGGCAGTGCAGGCAGGCGAGCGGGCACGCCCGGGTGGCCTCCCAGATCACGATGAACGGACGTTCCTCGACGTTCTGTTTCGGTGTCCGCACCGGCACGCCCGGGCTCCGGCGCGATGCCTGCTGCCGGCCCGTCGCATTGGGGCGCTGCTGCACGGTCGGCGGTGGCATCACGCCTGCTGGGCCGCGGCGTCCGGCTGCTGTGGGGTCAGCCGGTCCCAGGCGGACATCGGCAGCGCGATAACCGCGGCTGGGAACAACCCGTGTTCCTCATTGTCGATGTGCCGGTGCAGCCGGTGCAGGGCAGCCAACACCGCCGGCCAGTCTGGTGCCGCACGGTCGACGGCACCGAGGACGCCGTGGATGTCGTCGTGCTCGTCGCAGAGCTGCTCCACCGCTTCGGTGAGGCTGCCCTCGGCACGCAGCTCGGGAAAGAGGCCGCGTTCCTCGGTTTCGGTGTGCGGCATCAGCAGCGTGAGCAGGTCGTCGAGGAGGTCAACCCGGTCGTCCGCGCCCGCTGTGATCGCCGTACGCAGCCGTCCGGCGGCGTTGGCGATCGCCTCGTGTTCGGCGGTCAGTTGCCCGATCAGCGGGAACTCCCGACAACCGCAGTAGTTACACATGGCCCCTCTCCCGACCGTGATGTGGGGGATAGATCTACCTTGTTCGGATAGATCCGGAGCACCTAGGGCCGTTCGACCTGCCTCCGCCGGAGACAGGTCCCGAACACCCGGATTCGACGTCCGCCCCGCCCCGGACGAGCGCCCCGGCCAGGCCATCTCCGCCACGATCACACTCATCGGCGCCGACCCCTCTCGGCTCCCTCGTCGGCCGAGGAAGCCTGACCCGACGACCGTCCAACTCGCCAGGGTCGATCGTCCTGATGGATTGACGGAATCGCGGTTGCGACCCGTACGCAGTGCGACTAAACATCGACGCTGGCCGAAGTCCGGGCCAAGCTCACCGCCGTTCGCTTCCAGCACGAGGGTAGAGTGCGGGCCCGTGGCGGTCCGAATTGATATTCAGGCGTTCCATGACTCCGTTCCCTCCGCCGTACGCGAGGCGTCGACCCGGCTACTCGCCACTGGTGGTGTCGGAGACCTGGAACTGACCGGCGGCGGCATCCAGGCCGTGGTCCTTGACCGCGGTACCGCCGTGCAGCCATGGGTGGGCATCGTTGCCGGCAACTTCACAGGTGAGTGCGACTGCGGCACAGCCGACGAAGACCTCTGCGCACATGCGGTCGCAGTTGCATTGACCGCCTTCGACAACGACGTCGCCTTCTCCGGTGCTGCCACCCCACCCAGCGCCGTCTCGGTGTCGCCCGACCACGAGGACTACCTGCAGGCGGCGCAACGGCTGGCGCCCCGTCAGCTGGCCAACCTCGTCGCGGGGCACGCGGTCCGCGACCGTCTCTTCGCCACCCGACTGCTGGCTGAGGCCAACATGCTGCACGGCGCGGATCACACCGGGCTGCAGGACTTCCGGGCCGTCCTCCGTGACGCCTCGAACGCAACCACCGGCAGGTGGGAGATCTCCGACGTGGAGGCCGCTGGTCACCGCCTGGCCTCCGAGGTCGAGATCCTGTGCGCTCGGCCTGCCAGTCTTGCGATGCTCGACCTGGTCGAGGAGGCCATCCCCGTCTGGGATGAGCTCTCCGGGCACCTCCGCGACGCCTACCACATCGCCCGGACCGAACCGGAAGAGATCACCGACTCACTCCTATGTGCCCACCGCGACCTGTGCGACAGCCTCGACCTCGACCCGGAGGACGTCACCGACCGGCTGAACCGGCTCGTCGAACGCTGCCACTACGAACTGGACATCAGCGGATACATCGACCTCCCCCTCGGGTAGGCGGTGTCAAGCTTCAGGTGGTAGCTGCCCAACCGCCGCGCGGTGGATCCGCGTCGCGAGGCGCTCGAACGCCGCCGCGAGTTCGGCTCCGTCGATCACCTCGAGGTCGAGGTCGAGCTGTGTCATCCACAGCGCAAGCCGGTCGGGGTGGTCGGAGCCCAGCACGACCTGGCAGGTGAACTCGTCAACCACCTCGATGTCGACCGGGATGCGGATCTTCGCGGCGACGGTGGCGGCGGGAGCATGTACGAGTACCCGGGCACGGTAGGTCCAGGCCGCCTTGCTGACCCGTCCGACGACGTACTCGACGACGTTGTCCGCCGGGATCAACCGCGGCTGAAACCGCACACCCGTAGGTGCGTACACCACCATGCGGTCGACCCGGAAGACCCGCCAGTCGTCCCGGTCGAGATCCCACGCAAGCAGGTACCAGACTGTCCCCCAGCTCACCAGCCGTTGCGGCTCGGTATGGCGAACCCCTTCGCTGCCGCCCGGCTTGGTGTAGCCCATCCGGAGGCGCTCGTTGCCGCGGATCGCGGCGGCAACCGCGCGGAGAACCGACAAATCTAACGGCGGCTGTACCCCGGAACAACGCTCGTCGCCTCCCGTACCGCCGCAACGCGCCGGCGGAGGCGCGCGGGCAGCACCTGCTCCAGCTTCGCGAGTGCGGTCAACGATGTCTCTCAAGCCGGCCGGCGAGCTCGGCGCTCGTCCAGTCCCGCTTGAGCTGAAGCAGTGACAGCAATTCGAGCAGGCGGGCCGAGGTCTCCACCACGTCCCCCAGCATGTCAGCCATTGCGGAAGCTGACGCGCCGCATTGACGATCCAGCTGCCTCGTCACCGACGGCTACCGACCGGTCACCAGTGACGACGGCGCCGGTCGAGGTCGTCTGGCCGGCCCACTCGTCTCGCTGCGGCGACCGTCTGCTCTCGTACCCGGTGGGGCCCACCGTCGATGGCCGGTTGGACCAACGCAGTTCATGCTCATAGCCGAATCGAGTACGGGTCAGCGTGCTTGAGTCTCCCAGGCAGGCAGCCGAGGCTCGTCGTTGTGTACAACGACATCGACGTGGTCCGTCGGACGAACCGTGGCGAAGTAGAGCTGTTGCGAGGGGATGTAACGCTCCCGCCAGCGTCGTTCGACATCGGCCCGGGACGACACCCGGCCTTCTCGGATCACGGCACGATCCACGGTCTTGTCAAGGGCTGTCGACACGAAGATGCGCAGGTCCCACCGATCGATCAATTCTGGGCGTAGGAGGAAGACGCCGTCGAAGACCAGCACGGCGTTGACGGGGGCGGTCATGACCGGCGGGGACAGCACGGAATCCGCGATGTGGTCGTAGACCGCGGGTTGGAAGCATCGATCTCCGCCCGGGCCAAGCGGATCGAGCAGGACCCGGGTCAGCGCGTCGTGGTCGTGGGCGTCGAGGTAGCAGCCTCGGCCGAGTACTCGCCCCGTCGATAGCGCTGCGCCCGAGGAACGACAAAGTCGTCGATAGTCGCGCGGATGACAGCGCGACCCTGGTCACGCAAGACGACGCCTAGCTCGTCGGCGAGGTTGGTCTTGCCCGCGGCGGGCGGTCCGTCGACAGCTACCCGCGTGGGGTGCCCGAGTGCGACGGATCCGACCGCCTCAGCCAGGCGGTCACGTAACTCGTCCCGGGTGCCATGCTCCACAGTGTGCCCCGCTCCGCCCTGCTCTCGTGACAGTGCGCGTCGAACCGACTCTGCGCCCGTCCGCCACTCTCGCACGTCACTATCCGAGTGAGCGACACGTGAGCGACAGCTGGGCCTGATCTGCGTTTGCGGACATCCGAAATCAGCAGGCGGATGGCCACGGACGACCATCCGGAGCCCGGAAAGCATGGTGAAGCAGCCGCGGCCGGGCACCGACAGGCAAACCCTGACGACCGCACGGTCAGGCGTGTGGGTGGATCACCCTGCCCCGATGGTCCCATGAGTGGCCGACGCGCCGGCAGCCCGGCGAGTCGGGTTAACCTGCGGTCATGGCGAGCGCTGAACTGGACGAGTTGATCGTCGCGGATGCCGAGGCACTGCGCACGTGGTTGGCGACCAACCATGCCACATCGCCGGGCGTCTGGCTCGTTCTGACCAAGAGAGGTGGCACCGCCACCACGCTGACGTGGCAGCAGGCGGTTGATGAGGCCCTCTGTTTCGGCTGGATCGACGGGCAGGGCCGGAAGCGGGATCGAGAGACATCCTGGATCCGGTTTACCCCGCGCCGGCCTCGCAGTTCCTGGTCGCAACGCAATGTCGGCCACGTGGCCCGGCTGGAGGCACAGGGGCGCATGATGCCCTCCGGCCGAGCTGCGGTGGAAACCGCCAAGGCGGACGGGCGGTGGGCGGCCGCCTACGCCCCGCCGTCGGAGGCCGAGGTGCCGGACGACCTACTCGCCGCCATCGCCGCCAACCCTGCCGCCCAGGCCATGTTCGACGTACTCACCAGGACCAACCGGTTCGCTCTCATCCAACGCCTTGCTGCCGTCAAACGGACGCAGACCCGCGAGCGCAAGATCGGCGAGCTCGTCGCCATGCTGGCCCGCCACGAGACGATCTACCCACAGAAGGCCACACCGCCGACCTCGCCGCAATCGGCGGCCTCATGATCCAGCGCGCTGATCTGTTCCGTTCCCGTTGGCGCTAGTCGCCGGACCGGGTTTCGGGCCGCGAAGGTGAAAGTGTCCTGATGAAGCGAGCCGCGACTGCGCCACGGCAGCACGTAATTCGGCGCCCTCTTCCACCGAAAAGTCAAAGGGGGCAGCGGCCAGCCACTCCTGGGCGTACATCGTGGGGTTTCGGGTGCTGCCGACCAGGACGCAGCGGTCGCCGTCCGGCTCGAGGGGCCCGCACCGCCCGAATCCGATCGATACGGTACGTGCGGATCGCATCCGCGCGGTGTGCGTGGCACAGCAGGTGCCAGCGTCCGTACCGCACGATGACTGCCCACGGGTCGACCTCGGCGTCCCGTTCCTCGTCGCTCTCACCACTGTGCGTGACCAGGACGCGGCGCCGGTCGGCGACGGCGGGCGACCAGGGCACTTGTGGTGGCGGGAGCAGGGCGAGCCACTCGCCGGTCCGGGGTGGCCGAGATGTACGCCCGCAGCGCCGCCGCCTGCCGTCCCACGCTCTCGGGGAGAGCCCGGATGACTGCGCTGAGCGCCGAGCCGATCGGCTCGTCGGCGTCGATCGCGGCCGGCTGCCCGTCGAGCACGGCCATGACCAGGCTGAGTGCATGTTCCCGGGTGAAGACGACCGGCGGTAGCCGGGTGCCGTGGTCTAGCCAACCGGAGGAGCAACGGTCCCTGACGGCGCCACCAACGCGCGACGGGCCGACCTCATCGTCATGCTCGACGGGCTGCCCTCACAGTAGGCGCGGACCACCCGCTACGCCGAAGAACCAATGCCGATCGGTCACGGGCTCCGCCGGTAGCTGATCCTGGATCAAACTCTCGATCGCCTCGGCGAGATCGGCCACCACCTCGCCGTCTACCTGCTCATGCCCCGCAGGAAGTAGGGCTCACCGTCAACCAGGTAGTGCTGGGCAGCCTCCGCAGATGTGACGATCCCATGCCCGCGAAGCCGGCGTCCCGCCGCCACGATAGTCGAACGGACGTAGTCCCGCTGCTCGGTGTTCCACTTATCAGTGTCCAATGCGAAGGCATTGCTGGAGCCGATCCGCACCTGCGTTCGCAGGTCTTCGGCCACCCGGTCGGCCCATGGTGGGCGCTGCCCGGGCTCCATTTCCCCGTGTACCAGCACGGCCTCCAAGAGCAAGATCCCGAGGCTGACGTCGTAGGCCCAGAACCAACGGCCCTGAAACACAACCGGCACTGTCTTGCTCACTCCAAACCTCCGTCAACCGCCGATCACCTACGAGCCGACCAAAACGGCTTCGAATCCCGGGAACAACCCTTCGGCGTGTCGTGCAGCTCAGGTTGGTGTGACGCGGGTGGATGCCACGCGTCGGCTGAAGCCGATCATAGTGGCGATTGACCACCATGGCGGTTAGGCCGCCGAGAGCGACGACCGCCGCCCGGGCCGCACGCACCGGTCGCCGCGGCTGTGGTTCCGTCGCTGCCCCGGCAGGAGGTGTCGCGGCGGGGTTCATCACCTCCGCGATACCGGCCGTCAACGAGGACGCCTTCGTCGTTCGACATCGTGGCACCGTAGCTTCGCTCGATGGCATCGTCGGCGTGGCCCTCACCCCACTGCCTCGCCATAGGCTGGCGGTGTGGAGCATGGCAAGAAACCGGGTCCTGCCGCACCCACAGACGAGGGACACTGTCCATCCCGGTGAGGACGACGGCTCATGGACGTTGAGACCGTTGACGCCCCGGAACATCCGCGGTCACCAGCGTGGTGGTGCCCGGTCAGCCACCCGGCGACACAGCCCTCAACCGAAGCCCTTCGCCGTCACACTGGCGGTGCAGGGCCGACCGTTCCCGATTGGTGGTGTTCACGTGGTCAAGGCGCGACCAGCCGCAGGCGGCGGGCGGTGGGTGGAGATCTCACCGGAACGGATTCGTGGTTGGCTCGACGGCTTCTACCGCCGCCACGACGGCGCCACCGAGCAGGGCCTCGTGCTGACCGGCGTGAGCAACGGTGATATCGCCACGCTGTATCCGCCGCCGGGGCTTGCCGAGGCGAAGGATGTCGACACGCTGCTGGCCGGCATCATCCGACCACCCCGAATCGCCGTGCTGCTGGCCCGTAAGGGCGCAGTTGCCGCCGGCGTCGCGGACGGAACGACCATCACCGTCTCCAAGGTCGAGCGCTTCTACGTACAGGGTCGCACCGCGGCCGGCGGTTCCTCGCAGCAGCGCTACGCACGTCGCCGCGCCAACCAGGCCCAGGCTGCTACCCAGCGGGCTGCGGAGATCGCCGCGCGGGTCATGTTGCCCCATGTTCCCGGTGTTGTCGCCGACCCGCACGATGCGGTCAGGTCCCTGGTCTGCGGCGGCGACCGATCGATGATCGAGGCGATACTGACAGACCGGCGTCTGTCGCCACTGGCCCGGCTGCGTCATTCACACCTGCTCGAATCCGCCGAGCCCCGTCTGGCCGTCCTGGCGGATGCGGTGGTTGCGGCCAGACGGATCCGCGTCCATCTGATGCCGTGACCACGATCAGGTTTAGCCCGCACGCATGGTGATCATTCGCCGGCAAGGTCGCTCCGTAGCTCGGCCTCGATCAGCCGGCCCCCACCCCAGCTGAAACACGGGCCGCAGTAAATCGACCGTCAACATGACGAGATCATGACGCGACGGTACGACAGTTGATGTCGTCACCCGAGCGCATGCTGGGACAAGGGTTGGAGCGATGCCAGCGGCATCACTGTCGGGGGCACCCCCGCATGTCCGGGGCGAGCTGTCGCCGCGGTCAACGTACACGTGGGTGACCTGCGGCCATGGAGCAGGATGTCTGATGCAGGCTCAAGAATCCGACGCGACGCGGGCTGGGCCCCTTGGGTCGCGGCCCCGGGCCAGAGCTTGGCGAGCAGAGCACCATCGTTGACTTATCGATTGTCGTTAGGCAAGGGTCATAATGATAGTCGATAGGGAGGATGTCGGTGAGTGCGACCGTGAGAGTGCGCCTGCTGACCGGACTGCTCGGTGCGGCCGCTGCGGCCGTGTTGGTGTTCGGCGTGTGGCCGACCTTGCTTGGGCCATCCGGCCTGGAATTAGGGCGTGGCATGGTCCCGATGCCCACGCCGCAGCCAATGTTGTCCGTGGCGGTGCGGCCTGACGACGGATTCGGCGATCGGTGGCAGGCTACCGGCGACGACTACCACGAGTTGTTCGCGTGGAAGGACACCTCCGACGGCACTCGGGATGCCGCCAAAGGGCTACCGCCGGTCGAGCTGTTCTTCCCGACGATGGGGCTTTCGATCTTGGGGCCGACGTGGACCGATCGGATCAGCTTCGCCGGGCCGGAGCTCGCGGCGCAGGCGTTGCTCCTGTCTGTGCTCTGGCTGCTGTGGCGTATCGTCCGCACGGCGCCTACCGGCGAGGTGTTCACCACCGTCAACGCCCGTCGGATAGTCGGCATCGGCTTGGTGGTGGCGGTTGGCGGTAGCGCGGTCCAGCTACTCGGTCTCGCCGCTCACCAGGCCATCGTCGCCCGCTCCGCCGCGGCTGGCATCGTTGACGTCGCCTTCTCGTTCTCGTTCGTGCCACTGGCAATCGGTGCGACTGTTCTGTTGCTGGCCGAGGTGTTTCGGCAGGGTGTGCGGCTGCGAGCCGACGTGGCCGGGCTGGTGTGATGGCGCGAGCGTCAGACGAGGCTGGCCACCGGATTGTGGTTCACCTCGACCGAGTCCTCGCCGCTCGGGGCATGACCTTGGTCGAACTCTCCGAGCAGGCGGGCGTGAGCGTGGTGAACCTCTCGGTGCTGAAGAACGGTCGCGCCCGGGCCATCAGGTTTTCCACCCTCACCGCCATCTGCGACGCCCTGCGCTGCGCGCCCGGTGACCTCCTGGAGATCGATGGCGGTGAGAGCTAGCGCCACCTAGTAGTACTTTGTCGCATTTTGGATATTTCGGGCACTGTTGGTGTGGTGAGCCGTTGGCTCCGATATGGATGTTCGGAAAGTAGAGCGTCTGGGTGGCGATCTGGCCGATTTCACCGGTGAGGTGTTCGGGTCGTTGACTCGGGTCGGGTGGCAGGATCGGGCCGGGCAGTATGTGCGCGGGTTGATGGTGGATGGGTGGCGTAAGTCGATCCAGCCGATGGCGGGGCGCCTGCCGGGTGTGCATGATCAGGCGTTGAACCATGTCGTGACGAACAGTCCGTGGGGTGTGGTGCCGGTGTGGCGGCGGCTGGCGTCTCGGATGGATGAGGCGATCACGCCGGCGGTGTGGGCTGTTGATGACACGGGCTGGCTCAAGTGCGGTACGGCGTCGCCGGGTGTGGCCCGGTAGTGCACCGGCACGGCGGGCAAGGTCACGAACTGCCAGATCGGGGTGAGGGTGAACCTGGTCGGCGATGTCGCGTCGTGTCCGGTCGGCTGGCGGTTGTTTATGCCCGCCTCGTGGGATCCCGCCTCGGCCGAGACTGCCGTCGATGTCGGCTTGCGGCGGGCGCGGGCGCAGGTCCCCGACGATGTCGGGCATCGGGAGAAGTGGCGTCTCGGGTTGGACATGATCGACGAGGTGATCGGGTGAGGACTGACGCCACCGGTGATCGTGGCGGACGCCGGGTACGGCGACAGCGGCGAGTTCCGCCACGGCCTGACTGAGCGTGGTTTGTCCTATGTGGTGCGGGCGGCTACCACGATCGGCGTTCAACGGCAGGAAGCGGCACGGACCGCGCCACCGGCGGCGTGGACAGGCCGGCGACCGACACTGCGATACCGCAACCCCGCGACCTCGGTCACGGACCTCATCCTGTCCCACAGCGCTGCCGCGGCCCAGTCGGTGTCCTGGCGTGACGGCTCCCGCACCCGCGCGGGCAGGCCGGTGACGATGCGCTCCCGGTTCGTGTTCCTGCGGGTCCGGCCAGCCGGACGGATCCTGCTCGCCGCCCACCGCGACCAGGACCTACCCGAAGCGTGGCTGATCGCCGAATGGCCACCCGAGCGCGACGAACCCACCAACTACTGGCTGTCGAACCCGCCCGCCACCACCGCGAAACGCACCCTCATCCGATGGGCGAAACTCCGCTGGCGCATCGAACACGACTACCGCGAACTGAAAACCGGACTCGGCCTCGACCACTACGAAGGCCGCACCTGGCAAGGCTGGCACCACCACGTCACCCTCGTATCCGCCGCCCACGCCTTCTGCACCCTGCAACGCCTCGACCCACAAGCCCCCGCGCCGGACCGAAGGGACCGATCATCGGCACCAGCAACCGGTTGGCCTGCTCCCAGCGCGTGCCGGCATGCGGACGTACCGAAGGCGCGCATCCGCTCAATCGGTGATGTCCAAGGATCAAACGCTCGATCGCCTCGACGAGGTCGACGACCATCTCGCCACCTACCTGCTCATGCCTGCGGAGTTCGGTGGTTGGGTCTTGGTGTTCGCGTCACCTCCGCTGTCAGCTGCGTGAGGAACCTCCAAGGTCGTGCGCCGTAAGCGGCGGCGGAGTGACCACAGTCGCCGTAGTGACCCAACAACGGGTCAACGCGCAACGGACAACACAGCACGGCGCAGTGCCTGGCTCGCCAGGGCGACGAGCCCAGCAGTGGCTGCGAGAGCCGTCCCACCCAAGAACACCGCAGCCGTTCCCCACCGCCCGGCGGCCAACCCGGTGATCGCGTAGCTGACCGGAATGCCACCAAAACCAGCCAGGCTACTCAGACTCATCACCCGGCCCAGGTATTGCGGCGGTGTTTGCGCCTGCAGCAGGGCCGTCCCGAGCGCGCCAGCGAGACCGACGCTGACGCCGAGCAGCAACGACGCGGCGACCGCCCACAGCCTGGCTGGGGCAAACCCAATACCGGCGAGCGCTCCCCCCGTCACAACGGCGAGAGGGCCAACGAGTAGACCAGCGCGCGGGAGATGGCCGAGCACTGCCACCGCCACCGCTGCCAGTGCGGCACCGACACCGAAGCCGCCGACGATCAGACCCATGCCCGCAGCACCCCAGCCGCGCTCCTGGGCCAGCAGCGCGATGCCCACATTGAACGGGCCGGTGAAGCCCAACTCGGCGACTGCCGAGACGAGCAGAATGGTACGCAGCAACGGCGACCGCGCGGCCACAGCCAGCCCGGCCCGGACTTCTTTACCCATACCCCGTGATCGGCCGGATCCCGCGGCTGGCTTGGTGACCACTCCGGGGCGGACCCTGACCGCGGCGAGCGCAAGCACCGAAACGGCGAAGGTGAGCGCGTTGAGCGCGAACGCCGCGGCGATCCCGTATGCGGCGACAATCGCTCCGCCGAGCGGCGCACCAGCAACGATGGCGCCCCGCGCCAGCGTCATCCGCATGCCTTGCAGCCGGGCGAGGTGCTCCGCTGCCACCAGATACGGCGGCAGCGCCCCAACAGCGGGCAGGAACACCGCGTCGACTGCGCCGAACACCAGCGCCACCACGACCAACACCGCGAGGGCTGGTTCGGCGGTGGCTGTGGCCACCGCCGCAGCGGCCATCACCGCGCAGCGCAGCGCGTCACTGCCAAGCATCAGACGCCGCGCACCCCATCGGTCAACCGCTGCCCCGCCCAGCAGGAGTAGCACCAGCCGGGACACCGACGCGGTGGCCAGGACCAACCCGGCCGCACCGGCGCCGGCCACCTGAGTAGCGGTCCAGGCCAATGCCACGAAGTAGACTTGATCACCCACCAGCGACACGCCGAAACCCGCGAGCCAGCGCAGGACGTTGCCATCCCGGTACGAGGGCGGTGGCCGGACCGCGACCGCCTGGTGCGTCACAGCTGGAACGGGAAGGCGTGGATGAACATCAGAACGTGCTCCCGGCCGGGCTCGTCGGGCCGGCCCTCGGCACTGACTCGCCCACGCTCAGCCCACTTCTGCACCACCGTTGTCAGCTCGGCGCTCAGCTCGGCCAGCTCGGCGGCCGTAAGCCGGAACAACGATTCGCTGGAGAACGAGGCGTCGGTCCACGCCTCGCCCCAGGCGTGATCCTCGTCGATCCACCGTTCGAGCCGACTGACCTGATGGGCCAGCATCTGACGCTTAGCCGTGACCGCCACGCCACGGGCCTGCGGATCCCCGGCGAACTCCGACCCCGCGAAGCTGAAACCCTCGTGGGTCTTGCGCCACCAACGCTCCCGCCGATCACCAGAGCGGCGCGGTGCCTCCTCGATCAGGCCATGCGTGGCCAACTCTCGCAGGTGATAGCTGACCAGTGAGAGCGACTCATCGACCAACTCGGCGAGCCGGGACGCAGTCGCCTCCCGCTCTGCAGTCAGCGCGTAGAACAACCGCAGCCGCAACGGGTGGGCGAACATCCGTAGCTCGGCAACGCTCTTGAGTCGCCGGTTCGATTCAGGTGCCATACATCCATAGTATTCACTCAAAAAATTTTGTGCAAATTTTTGCACTAGTCTGTTGAGGGGCAACCACGGTCCCCAGCTCCGCTCCACTACGCCATGTCCCTCGCGGGCCACCACCGGCCAAATGCGATCACTGCTCAGCGATGCTGAGGAGGCCCCACTCACCGTCATCTACCGCCACCAACGCCCTGCGACACAAGATCGCCAGCATTGCGGCGCCAGCGGCCCACCGCCGAGACACATACGTCGGGCTCCATCGAGGTCGGCGATCCCGATGCGCCTACGGTGAACTGACGGTCGACCATCTCGTCGGCCTACCACCACACCTGGCTTCAGCAGACCTGCTCAGGGCACCGGCATGGCTTCGGGCTCGTGGACAGGACCAACCAGCCCGGTCCGTGGTGGTCCGGTCCGTGATGGTCACGCGTCGACGCATTCGCCCAGTACCTGACACGCCATGGTCCTGGTGCCGCCGATATCATCGATACAATTGGCCAACCGCGCGGTCACTGAGGATCGCCACCGCATCACCCTCCCAGCGGGGATAAGCGTTCCGGTCATCGCCGCGTGGAACACCGAAGGAAACCTGCTCAACCTACTCGCGCCCGGACCTTGCCGAACTGGGGAACGCGTCCACCGTCTGCTGCACCGCTTCTACGCACCCGACATCCGCTTCCTGCGCTACTATCCCACGTCGGCCGGCAACGAAATCCGCCAACTCGTCGTCCACGACACGCCACTGAGCGCGGGCACCACCATCGATCTGCCGTGACCAGGGAGCCGGAGGACATGGACGCCATCTCCACCGCGCAGTTCCGGCCGATCCTGTCGCGAGCCCTGCGGGCCACCGGCCGCGGTGTGGTGCTCGCGGCCACCGCCGTGCTCAGTCTGGCCCTCTTCGTCGCCACCACCCTCGCCACGGCGTTCATCCTGCTCGGTGTCGGAGTGCTGCTGCTGCCACTGCTCACTCCGCTGGTCCGCCGGCTAACCGGGCTGTACCGGGACCTCGCCGCCCGCTCCGGGGTCACGATCGCCACGCCGTACCTTCCCGGGAGCCCGACGGAGCCCGGGGTGGTCGGCTGGGTACAGCGCTGCCGGTTCATCCTCACCGACCCGGCAAGCTGGCGTGATCTGCTGTTCCTGCTGCTCAATGTCGTGGTCGGCTTCGCGCTCGGGCTGCTGCCGGTCGCTCTGCTGGTGTACGCGGTGGAGGGGTTGTTGCTCTCCTCCGGGTTCTGGGTGCTGGTGCGGGAGTCCGGGGTGGACTTCTGGTACGGCTTCACCCCGATGGATACCTGGCCAAGGGCGGCGCTCGGGGCGCTGGTCAGCCTGACGGTATTCGGCATCTGGCTGGCCGTGGCCCCGGGGGTGGTCGCCGGGCACGCGCACTTCGCCAAGGCACTGCTCGGACCGAGCGAGCGGGCGTTGATCGCCTCCCGCATGCGGCACCTCTCGGAGACCCGGTCGGATGTCATCAACATCCAGGCCACCGAGCTGCGCCGGATCGAGCGCGACCTGCACGACGGTGCGCAGGCACGGCTGGTGGCGATCGGCATGAAACTCGGCGCGGCCACCCGCCAGCTGCATACCAATCCAGACGCTGCGGAGACGCTGCTGGTCGATGCACGCAACGCCACCGCCACCGCGCTGGAGGAGTTGCGCTGCCTGATTCGCGGCATCCACCCGCCGGTGCTCGCCGAGCGCGGCCTTGAGGACGCCGTCCGGGCGATCGCTTTGGAGAGCCCGATCGACGTCACTGTCACGGCCGACGTGCCCGGCCGGTTGGCCGCGCCGGCGGAGTCCGCCGTCTACTTCGCGATCTCCGAACTGTTGACCAACGTCGCCAAGCACGCCAACGCCGACCGGGCGAGCATCGACCTGCGCCATGAGGACGGTTCGCTGCGCGCGGTGGTGATCGACAACGGTCAGGGCGGCGCGGATGCCAGTGCCGGCACCGGACTCCGGGGCATCGAACGGCGTTGTGCTACGTTCGACGGGACATTTGTCCTCAGCAGTCCCGAAGGTGGGCCGACCAACGCGATCCTGGAGCTGCCGTGCGCGTTGTACTCGCCGAGGACCTCTTCCTTCTGAGACAGGGAATGGTCCAGCTCCTCGAGTCGTACGACTTCGAGATCGTCGCGGCAGTCGACAATGGCCCGGCCCTGCTCGACGCGCTGGTGACCCTGCGCCCAGACGTGGCGGTGGTCGACGTGCGGCTGCCGCCGACGTTCACCGACGAGGGTCTCCAGGCGGCCCTGGAGGCGCGTCGCCGCTGCCCCGGCCTACCCATCCTGGTGCTCTCCCAGCACGTCGAGCAGCTGTACGCCAAGGAACTGCTCGCCGACGCCAGCGGCGGCATCGGTTACCTGCTGAAGGACCGGGTGCTCAACAGCGACCAGTTCGTGGACGCCATCCGCCGGGTCGCCGACGGTGGCACCGCGATGGATCCGCAGGTGATCTCGCAGCTGCTGGCCGTCCGGTCCCGCCGGGAGCCGCTGTCCATGCTGACCCCGCGCGAGCGGGAGGTGTTGAAACTGATGGCCGAGGGGTGTTCCAACACGGCCATCGCGCAGCGCCTCATCGTCAGTCAGGGTGCGGTTGCCAAATACACGACCAGCATCTTCGCGAAGCTCGATCTGGCCCCGGCGGACGACAGCAATCGTCGCGTGTTGGCTGTGCTGGCATACCTCAACAGCACCCGCGTTGACGTCTCCTGACGGCACGCTCGACCTGGCCCCGCCCGGGCCGGGGCCGCGGCGCCGCCGACAACGGCAGGCAGTGGTCGTTCCGCTGTTCGCTATTCCACGGCGACGGCGGCTTCCGCCGGCCGAACGAGCATCACCCGGCGTCCGGGCAGCAGGGTGGCGGCGAAGGCGAGCAGCGTGGCGCCCCCCACCACGGCCAGGTAGATCCAGAATGGCCCGGAGGGTACCGGTCGCCCCAGCACCACGATGCTGAACGGCATCAGGGTGGCGATAGAGGCGATGGTGCCGAGCACCACCCCGATGACGGCGACCATGCCCGCCTCCACGCTGAGCATCAGCAGGGACTGCCGCCGGGTGGCACCGATGAGGCGCTGCATGCCCAGCTCCTGGCGGCGACCGGCGGTCGCCACAATCAGGGTGTTCGCCACCGCGATCATGGTGTAGCCGGCGACCAGCGCGACGAGCAGATAGTTGACCCATGCCAGGGTCTTGGTGCGTTCGGCGAAGGTGGTGATCGCCTCGCGTCCCTCGATCATGGTGCCGGGGTGGTCGGCGACCTTCTCCCGCAGATTGGCCGCCAACGCGTCCCGGTCGGTGCCGGGCGCGGCGGTGACGAGGATCTGTCGGGACAGTCCGGTGGTGCTGTGCGCGGCGAGCAGGTCGGCGGGGAGCAGGATCGTCTCGAATCCCTCCTTGGCCGGGTAGAGCGCCACCACCCGCAGGTCCACCGCCGACCGGTCACCGAGCCGTAGGGTGATCTGGTCGCCGACACCGACGTTGAGGTTCTTCCCGGCGACCTCGGGCAGTGCCACCGTGTCGCCGGTGAGGTCGCCCAGGTTACCGGCGACGGTCTGTACGCCGGTGATGCTGGCGGCGCTGGCCCCGCTCACGCCCTGCAACGGCCACGGCGACTCAACGTGCGAGCCGTCGTACGGCTTGTTGATCCATCCGGCGCTGGTGACGTACGCGGACGCCGCCTCGACACCGGGCGCGGAACGGATCGCCTCGACGGTGTCGGCGGGGAACCCACCGGTGGTGGAGCTGAGCACCACGTCGGCACGAAGGTTGTCGGAGTAGTAGCGCTCGGCGGCCTCGTTCTGGGTGGTCTGGAGGTAGAAGTTGGCCACCGCCAACGCCACCGCCAGCATGATCGGGGTGACCGCGGCGGCCACCCGGACCGCCCGTGTCCGCACGTTTATCGTGCCGAGATAGCCGGCGAGCCCGAAGAACGCCCGCACCGGCGGGCTCAGTACGGCCGCGAGAAGCCGGGTCAGCCCCGGGCTGATCAACGCAATCGAGATCGCCCAACACATCACCGCCGGCCCGGCGGTGGCCGAGGCCACCGCGCCCTCCATCACGATCGCCGTCACCAGGATCAACGCGAACCCGCCGGCGAAGAAGAGGAGGGACAGCACCACCCGGGGCCAGCTGACCCACTTGCGCTGGAGGGTGGCTTCGGCGATGCCAGCGGTCGGGCGAGTCTTGGACGGGCGTCGACCGGCGACGTAGGCGGCCACCAGCGCGGCGAAGATCCCGATGGCGGGCGCGGCGAGATAGGGGATGAAGCCCTGGTGGAACGTGACCACCGGCGAGATGACCCCGGCCTCCGAGACCAGGTGGTAGAGCAGCGGGCCCAGGAACACCCCGGGGACACAGCCGAGGATCGCCGCACCGACCGCGACCACGAGTGCCTCGCGGCGCACCATCGTGCGGATCTGCCGCGGCGTCGCGCCGATGGACCGCAGCAGGGCGATCTCCTTCTGCCGCTGCTGCACCGACAGGCCCAGGGTGCTGGCGATCACGAAGATCGCCACGAAGACCGTCATCCCGGCGAAAACGCCGGCGAGCGGGATGAGCTGCGCCTGCCCGCCGATCGCCGCGGGGAACTCGGCCGCCCCACGGTCGTCGCCGGTGAGCACCACCAGCTTACGGTCGGCGAGGGTCTGCTCGATCCGGCCGCGCAGCGCCTCCACGTCGGTGCCGGGCTTCGCCAGCACACCGATCGCGTCGGCGCTGCCCGCATGCGGGTTGAGCCGCCGCTCGTCGTCGCCGGAGAAGAAGAGCGCCGACTGGCTCATCTCGCCCGGAGGATCGGCGATGCCGGTCACCTGGAAGGAGGAGGTGGTGCCGCCGGCCACGACGTCGACCCGGTCACCGATCCCGACCCGCGCCAGCCGCGCCACCGCCCGGTCCAGGACGACCTGACCGGCCCGGGTGGGTGGCTTCCCATCAAGCTTGTACGGCCCGAGCTCGGCCGACTCCCAGCTGTGGCCCAGCGACGTGGTCCCGACGATCACCGGAGCGCCGTCACGGACGACAGTGGCGGCGAAGGACGACTCGGCGACGGCCCGTTCGACCCCGGGCACCCCCTGAATCTTGCTGACCAACGCCGGATCGATCCAGTACCGCTCGGCCAGTGGGACCGACTTGATGTTCTTGGTGTCCTGCGGGTCCTTGTTGGGCACGCCATAGGTCTGCTTGCCGCTCACCACGACGTCGGCCGCCGCCAGCCGCTGTGGCGGGACCGCCATCCGGACACCGGTCTCCATCAGCCCGCCGCAGGCGACAATCAGCGCCACGCCGAAGAAGACCGCGACGAAGGTCGCCATGAACGCGAGCCTGCGGTAGCGCAAGGTGCGCCACGCGAGGTACATCATCGGAAACCGCCCCGGCCGGTGGACTGGGTTGTGCGGGTCTGCTGCCATGCGGTCAGGTGGGTCATCCGCTCAGCCACCACGTCGGCGGTCGGGGCCTCCAGCTCACCGATGAACTGCCCGTCGGCAAGGAACAGCACCCGATGCGCGGCGGAGGCCGCGACCGGATCATGGGTCACCATGATGATCGTCTGGCCGCCGCTGACCGCCGTCTCGCGGAACAGTTGCAGCACCTCGATGGTGGTCTGGGTGTCCAGCGCGCCGGTCGGCTCGTCGGCGAAGATGACCGCCGGCCGCATGATGAGCGCGCGCGCGATCGCGACCCGCTGCTGCTGACCGCCGGAGAGCTCGCTCGGCAGGTGCTTGCGCCGCTCGGCCAGCCCCACCCGGCCCAGCACCTCCACCACGGAGGAGCGGTCGGGCCGGCGGCCGGCCAACCGAAACGGCAGGCCGACGTTCTGCTCGACGTTCAGTGCCGGCATCAGGTTGAACGCCTGGAAGATGAAGCCGACCCGCTCCCGGCGCAGCCGGGTGAGCTGGTTCTCGTTCATGCCGTTGAGTTCCTGGCCGTCCAGCACCACCGAGCCCGACGAGGGTAGGTCGAGGCCCGCCGCGCAGTGCAGGAAGGTGCTCTTGCCGGAGCCCGAGGGCCCCATCACGGCGGTGAAGCTACCCCGCGTGAAGCTCATCGTGACGCCCCGCAGTGCCTCAACCCGGCTCTCGCCGCGCCCGTACGCCTTGCGCACGTCATCCAGCCACACCGCGTCGGTGCCGTTGACCGACGTTCGCCTGTCCTTGTTCCTGTTCACCTCATGCTCCCGCAGAAAACGTCGCCGAACGACGGTGGGTACATGTTCACGGTATGGATCGAGCGCGCACCGCTCTATGGAGCTAATGACCCGAAGAGGTGGGCCTAGGCCCACCCCGGCGATCACACCGGTCAGCTCGCCTGGATTGCCGCCGAGTCCCACTGCGGCCAGGGCCGCTCCGCGCTGCTCGGCGCCACGGCCAGCAACCCGGCCCCGGCGGAGTCCATGGGCAGCCCCAACGACAGTTCGGTGCGGCGCCGGACGTTCAACTTCCGATAGACCCGGGTGAGGTGCTGTTCGACGGTGCTAACCGTGATGTACAGCTTCTTGCCGATCTCTCGGTTGGTGTGGCCGAGCGCGGCCAGGGTGGCGACCCGCTGCTCGGCGTCGCTGAGCCGGGACATCTCCTCGTGCTCCGGCGGGGCGTCCGCCTCGTCGTCGCCGGCCGCCTCGCCGCTGGGCAGCAGTCGGCGGCACAGCGCCTGTGCCTGGATGTCCTTGGCGAGTTGGGTGGCGCTGCGCGCCACCACCCGTGAGGTGTTGAACTCGCCCCGGCCGTAGTGCGCCCTGCTGAGGGCGGTGAGGGCGAGGGCGAGCTGGAACCGGTCGCCGGACTCCTGGAGCAGGTTGGCCGCCTGGCGCAGGGTGTTGACCCGCTGCTTCACGTCGAGCGCGGAGCCGAGCAGCCGCAGCGAGATGCCCCTGGTGCGGGCATTCTGGGCGTCGGGCCGGGAGAGTTGCTCGGTCACTATCTTCCGGGCCATGTCGGGCCGGCCGGAGCGGAGGTAGACCTGGGCCAGGTCACCCCGCCAGGGCAGCAGGGTCGGCAGGTCCATCCCCCACTCGGTGGCCAACTGCCCGCAGGTCTCGAAGTCGGCGAGCGCGGCGTGCACCCGTCCCCCGGCCAGGTGCAGGTGGCCCCGGGCCCGCAGATACAGCGGCCAGAACCAGGTGTCCCGCATCGCGTCTGGGATGACGTACCTGAGCAGTGCCTTGGCCTCGTCGAGCTTGTCCATGCCGATCTTGGCGAGCAGCATGTTGGACAGCGGTGAGCCGATCGCGACGCCCCAGTTGTGCGGCGACATCGCGTCCAGGGCCTCGTGGGCGAACCGCTCGCCGAGCGGCAGGTCGCCCTGCCGGAGTGCGATGTGCGACCGGACGTCGGACAGGATGGCGTGCCAGGTGTTGGCACCCCGGGACCCGGCCTCCGCGCCGAGCACGTCGCACCAGTGCACCGCCTGGTCGGTCCGGCCGGCGTAGACCAGCGTCTGCAACGCGCACAGCGCCGACTCCGGGCCGACGTCGACCAGCATGTGGCTGCCGAGAGCCTGCTCGGCCCGGGCGATCACCTCGTCGGTCACCCCCTCGGTGAGCACGGCGGTCAGAGACGGCGTGACCCACCCGAACGAGCCGTCCGTGCGGGCCAGGGTGAGGGCCGGCGTGGCGCCGGGGGCGGCGCCACGCCCCGCGAAGGCGACCGGGAAGTACAGCCGCAGCCAGTCGGCGCACCCATCCACCTCGGCGGCGGTCGTGGCGTCCAGTTGGTGTCGGGCCTCACGCAGGTGCCGCAGGGTCTCCTGGGCGTCCTCCAGGTGGCCGTGCCAGAGCTGGTAGCGCAGCAGCCCGGCTGCGTGCCGCTCGGAGAGGTGCCCGGCCCGCAGGGCGTTGCGCTGGGACTGGAGGTGCTGGCTCACCGCCGCCGGGCTGACCCGCCACTGGCAGTCGGCCAGCATCGCGGTGAGCGCCGCCCGACGGGGGGCATCGTGGCACATCTCGTGGGCCAGTTTGAGCGACTCGACCGCGTCGTCGACCCGGTCCTCGGCGAGCGCGTGCGTCGCCGCGTCCTGGAGGAGAGCGATCGCCCACGGCTCGGCCAGACCACCGGCGGCGAGCAGATGGCCCCCGATCGCCGGGGCCGGGGCGCCCTCGGAGTGCAGCAGCTCCGCCGCGCGGGCGTGCATCTTGGACAGCGCGTCTGGGTCCAGGTCGTGCAGCACCGCCGCGCGCGCCGCGGGGTGTCGGAACCGCCCCGAGTCCAACAGGCCGGACATGGTCAGCGCGTTGAGTACCCACTGGACCCGGGCCGGCCTGCTGTCGAGCAGTCGGGCCAGCAGGGTCGGGGTGGCGAAGTCGTCGAGCAGGGCCAGCCCGTGAGCCGTCTCCAGGATCGCCGGGTCCCAACGCCGCAGGCAGGCCAGGACCGCCTGGCGGAACTGGTCGCCGACGATCGCTTCGGTGGCGTCGGTCGGCCCAGCGGCACGCCGGTCCTCGCCGAGCGCGTGCAGCAGCAACGGGTTGCCGCCACTGATCCGGTGGTAGGCCGGGGCGAGCACCAGGGCCGTCTCGTCGTCGGTCCAGCCACGGAGCACCTCGGCGACTCCCGCCTCGGACAGCGGCGACAGCTGGATGTTGCAGAAACATGCCTGCCGGGTGAGCTCGGCGCGGAACTCGGGGTTGAACGGCTGCGGTTGCGGCGACTCGGCGAGGACCACCAGGATCTGCGCGGCGGTGAGCCGGCGCTGTAGGTAGAGCAGGGTCCGCAGGGTGGTCTCGTCGGCGAACTCGACGTCGTCGACGAGCAGGACGAGCGGCCGCTCCCGGGCGATGTCGAGCAGTTCGACACACATCACGTGCACGGCCCTGATGTCGGCGTCGCCCTCGGTCGTGGCGGCCCCGAGGTCGATGAACGCGCCGATGCGCCGCATCACCTCGGTCGGCAGCGGCACGCTGTTGAACAGCTGCCCCATCGCGGCGGCGGGCAGCATCCGCTCCGCCCGTGAGCAGGCCGCGCTCAACACCAGCCCGCCTGCCGTGTCGACGTGATCGGCCACGGCCCGCAGCAGTTCGGTCTTGCCCGTGGCACCGGGACCGCTGATCAGCGCGACCCGCCCCCTGCCCGTGGCGCATACGGCGTAAAGGTCCCGCAAGATGTCGAGCTCGCGGCTTCTCTCTACGAATCCCACCCGTCTCCCTCACGTCAGCGATGACGCACGGAGCTGCCACCTAGCTGGGACAGGCCCCGACGAAAAGGTTTGGCTCAATGCCATACGGTCCGCCGAGCCCCACCCCGGCTACTGAACACGTCGGCCCAACAGCCATGATTTTGCAATGACGGACATCAATTTAATGACGACTTTCATCGCACCTCGACGGTGAGCACAGCATACATAGACACCCGTACCAGACGGTAGTGGGACGGTGATACTTCGTCACCGACATCACATCGGAGCGTAAGCACGTTGGTTGATCATCATTTGCCCGGTGAGGCGTGTGCCCGCGGTGAAGCGCAGGAGTGGTGAACGCGCGCGGCCCTCCTTAGTGCGACCGGCAATAGGCGTTACCTGGGTCGGTGGGTTGTCGGCCAGATGTCCAAACGATAAACAGTGCGGGCTCGTTGGATGAGTTAACGGATCATGACGATCACGGCGGCCAGGTACAGGGAGAAGCAGATGATCTCGGGGTTGCGGTCGACGCAGCGGCGAATCTTGCCGAAGCCGTTCAGACGAGTTCCTGCACTCGCTCACCCACCGCTCGCCGACGTGGACCGACCGGTGTGGACGCGCAGTTGTTCTCCGCGAAACGCCGCGGCACCACGACAGTCATCGCCCAGGTGCGGGGGCTGGCCAGCACGACCGAGGTCGCCCGGGGCCAGGCGTTCCTCGACCATCTCGAGGTGGCATGATGATCGTCGCGGATGCCGCGCATCTCACCAGCAACACCCCTGCCTACCTGCGACAACACGCCGCCGACCAAGTGTTCACCGGCAACGGCAACGGGCCCGCACCGCTGGCAGCACCCACCAACCGGGCTACCCGGTCCCCCTGTCACCGTCGTCCCGTTCAGCCGGTCGGCTCGCTGGGCAGCAGCCGCTCCAGTTCGGCCCCGATCAGCCGGATCACGTCGTCGGCATGGTCGTTGAGATAGAAGTGCCCGCCCGGGTACACCCGGACGTCACACTCACCGGTGGTGTGCCGACGCCAGTCGTGCGCCTCGTCCAGGGTGGTCACCGGGTCGGCGTCCCCGGTAAGCACGGTGATCGGGGCGTCCAGCCGTTGATCCGGGTCGGCCCGGTAGGTCTCCACCGCCTTGTAGTCCCCCCGCACCGCGGGCAGGATCATCGGCAGCAGCTCCGGATCGCTCAGCATCCGCGGGTCCGAGCCGCTGAGCCTGGCCAGTTCCCGCAGCACCCCGGCGTCGTCCCGGGTGTGCACGTACCGCTCGTCACGGAACCGGGACGGGGCCCGGCGGCCGGAGACGAACAGTCGCAGCGGCGGTTGGCCCGTCCGCAGTTGCAGCCGCAACCCCACCTCATAGGCGAGCACCGCGCCCATGCTGTGGCCGAAGAGTGCCACCGGCCGGTCCAGCCACGGCCGCAGCGCATTGAACACCCCGTCGACCAGGTCGGTGACCGAATCCAGCACCGGCTCATGCCGACGGTCCTGCCGGCCCGGGTACTGGATCGCCAGTACGTCGACAGCGGGCGAGAGGGCCTGGGAGACCGGAAACAGGTAGCTGGCCGAACCACCGGCGTGCGGCAGCGCCACCAGCCGAATCGCACTGGACGGCGCCGGATGGAACCGCCGCACCCAGAGGTCGTTCTCGAGGGTTGCCGTCATCACTGGTCCCTTACGGATCGGCGCTGCGGGTACCTCCGCAGCGGGACGTCTAGAGCGGGATGTTCCCGTGCCGGCCTCGCCCCAACGGCGCCTCGGCCAGCGCCCGGGTCAGCTGGGTACGTGTGTCGACCGGCGCGATGATCGCGTCGACGACCTTGAGCTCGAGCGCTCGGCCGACACCACCGGACTCCCGCTGGTGGTCGGCGATCAGCCGCCGCCGTAACGACTCCCGGTCTGCCTCGTCGTCGGCCGCGGCCAGCTCGCGGCGGTGCAGGACACCCACCGCCGCCTCCGCGCCCATCACCGCGACCTCCGAATCCGGCCAGGCGAAGACCGCGGTGGCACCCAGCGACCGGGAGTTCATCGCGATGTACGCCCCACCGTACGACTTGCGCAGTACCAGGGTCACCCGGGGAACCACCGCCTCGGCGAAGGCGTGCAGCAGCTTCGCCCCGCGCCGAACCACTCCCTCCCACTCCTCCTTGACACCGGGCAGGTACCCGGGGACGTCGACCAGGACGACCAGCGGTACGCCGAGCGCGTCGCACATCCGCACGAACCGCGCCGCCTTCTCGGCGCTCAACGAGTCGAGGCAGCCGCCCTTGGCTATCGGATTGTTCGCGATCACGCCGACCGTACGCCCGGCCAACCGGCCGAGGCCAACCACGATGTTGCGCGCCCAGCGCGGCTGAAGTTCGACGAAGCCGCCGAACTCGTCGGCCGGATCGAGCAGCGCGGCGATCACCGGCCGGACGTCGTACGCTCGGCGGGCCGACTCGGGCAGCGCGGTGGCCAGCGCGGGGCAGTCCCCGACCGCCGACAGGTCGAACCGGCCGGGCCGGGCGAAAAGGACGGCGAGTTGACGGGCGCGCGCAAGCGCGTCTGGCTCGGAGTCGGCCACGAGGTGAGCCACCCCCGAGGAGTGGCTGTGCGTCCGAGGACCGCCGAGGGCCTCCATGTCGACCGGCTCACCGGTGACGCTGCGGACCACGTCCGGGCCGGTGACGAAGACCCGGCCGGCATCGGCCATGATGACAATGTCGGTCAGCGCCGGACCGTAGGCGGCGGCGCCGGCGGCCGGGCCGAGCACCACCGAGATCTGCGGGACCTGGCCGGAGGCACGGGTCATCGCGGCGAACATCCGGCCGACGCCGTCCATCGACTCGACGCCGTCGGCCAGCCTCGCGCCACCGGAGTGCCAGAGACCGACGATCGGGCAGCGGTCCCGGGCGGCGAGCTCGATCGCGTGAATGATGTGCTCGGCGCCGGCGGCCCCGAGCGCACCGCCCATCCGGCTCGCGTCGGTGCAGTAGGCGTAGACCCGCAGTCCGCCGATCCAGCCCCGAACCGCGAGCACCCCACTGTCGTCTGGCTCATGCAGCGCGACCGCCGAGTCGGCGTCCAGCAGAGCGCCCAGGCGTACCGTGGGCGAGCGTGGGTCGAGGTCGACCGGCTCGGTCCGCGCCGGTGCGTCAACCGTGATCGTCATCATTACTCCCCTGCCGGACGGACCGGTCGGCACGGGCCGCGCGGCGCCTTCACGCGGTGACCGGTGCCCCTCTGACCAAGCGAGCGTAGGAACGCCCGGACTACCGGGACAACCCCTAAGCGGAGCACCGGCCCCCTAGCCCCACAACTGCTGCGAGCTGCGGGAAACCAGGCGCACGACGATGACGTTCCCGCGAGGAGCGGGAAGGTCACCGATCCCCAGGAACTGGGTGGTCAGACCGTCGGGTGGGTCGGCCGGGTGGCGACCGGGGCGGCCGGCTGCGGACCGTTCCGAACCGCCGGGCCCGAATCGGCATCGGTGGTCGCTCCGGTCGGCACGACCTCGGTCGCCGGCGGTACCGCGTCGACCAAGGTTGCATCGGCGGCGGTCACGGGCCCCTCGAGGTGGGTCGCGCCGTCGGTGGTCAGGGCGGGCGTGGCGTCCGACCCGTCGGACAGGCCCTGCCCGGGCACCGACCCGCCCACGTTGCGCAGCAGCACGGCCGCCAAGATCGCCGTCACCAGCAGGATGCCGGCCGACACGATCGCGGCTGCCCGCAACTCGTCGGTGAACGCCGCCCGCGCCAGCGTCACCAGGGTGTCTGCCGCGGTCGTGGAGAGCGTCCGGCTCTCCTCGACCGCGCCGCCAAGGGTCTCCCGGGCGGTGGCCCAGGAGTCCGGTGGCACCCCGTCCGGTGCTACGCCGGAGAGCTTCCGCCGGTAGACGTACGCGCCGATGCTGCCGAGAATCGCGACGCCGAGCGCCGCACCGAACTGACTGCCGGTCTCGGAGAGTCCGGCGGCGGCGCCGGCCCGCTCCGGGGGCGCGGTGGAGACGATCAGCTCGGCGCTCAGGGTCAGCACCATGGCGACGCCACCCGCCATCAACGCCTGGCCGAGCACCACCAGGGCCAGGCCCGACTCGTCGCCGACCTGGGCGAGCACCACGCAACCGACGGTCGCCACCAACAGGCCGCCGGCGGCGACGTAGGCGCGCTTGAAGCGCTGCGCGAGCACCGGGGCCAGCACGGCCGCGCCGACGCCCGCCGCACCGGCGGCCGGCAGTGACCACAGGCCGGCGGTGAACGGGCGCAACCCGAGCACCAACTGGAGGTACTGGCTGATGAAGAACATGAACCCGACCAGCGCGAAGTTGGCGAGCAGATTCATCACCACCGCTGCGCTGAACGCCGGGGCACGGAACAGCCGGACGTCGATCACCGGGTCGTCGAGGCGCCGCTGACGCAGCACGAAGACGGCCAGGAAGATCAGTCCGGCGGCCACGCCGGCCACCGGCGGCCAGTCCATGCCGTCCTCGGCGAACTGCTTGATGCCCCAGATCATGGGCAGCACCGCGACGAACGCCAGCACCGTGCTCAGCAGGTCGGGCCGCCCGGCGGCCGCGTTGCGGAACTCGGGCAGCAGCAACGGCGCCAGGATGAGCAGGAGCAGCATGATCGGCACGTTGATCTCGAAAACGGTGCCCCAGGAGAAGTACTGGAGCAGTGCGCCGCCGGCCACCAGGCCGATGACCCCACCGGCGGAAAAGCCAGCCGCCCAGACCCCGATCGCGACCCGTCGCTCGTTCTCGTCGTGGAACATGTTGCGGATCAACGACATGGTCGACGGCATGAGCGTCGCACCGGCGGCGCCCATCACCGCCCGGGTCCCGATCAGCATGCCGGGACTGTTGGACAGGGCCGTGGCCACGGATGCCACACCGAACACCGCCGCGCCGATCATCAGCAGCCGGCGACGCCCGATCCGGTCCCCCAGCGTCCCCATCGGAATCAGCAGGCCGGCCAGCACAAAGGCGTAGACATCCGTGATCCAGAGGAGTTGGCTGCTGGTCGGCGCAAGGTCCGCTGTGATGAACGGCAGAGCGTACGACAGCACGGTCATGTCCATGCTGATGATCAGTGTCACCAGGACGAGTACCGCGAGACCGATCCACTCGCGGCGACCGGCCTTTGCCTGCGCTGTAGCCATGGCCGAAAGCTACACCGCGTTTTATACACGCGTATACATCTGGTGGATGAACTAGGGGGTGGTTCCGAGTAGGGTGACGCCCGTGAGTCATCGGGAACGCTTGCTGGCAGGGGCCAGGAACTGTCTCTACGAACGCGGCTACACGCGCACCACCGCCCGCGACATCGTCGCCGCTTCGGGCACCAATCTGGCGTCGATCGGCTACCACTTCGGCTCCAAGGAGGCGCTGCTGACCGCAGCGCTGGTGCAGGCATTCGAGGAGTGGGGCGTCGAGGTCGACCGGGTGCTGCGCGACGGCACCCAGCCCGACCTCATGGACCGACTGGAGTCGATGTGGACCGACCTGGTCAGGTCGTTCGGCATACACCGGCCACTCTGGGTCGCCGGTATCGAGGCGTTCGCGCTGGCTGAGCACCTGCCGGCGCTGCGGGAGCAACTGGCGGAGAGCTACGCCCGCGCCCGCCCGGCCCTGGCCACCTTCGTCATCCGCGACGGTGGTGAGAACGTCGATGACGAGACCCGCAAGGCCGTCGGCTCGTTCCTGCTCGCGCTCATGACCGGGCTGACGGTACAGCGGCTGCTCGACCCCGCGGCCGCCCCGTCCGGGAAGGAACTGGCCGAGGCGCTGCGGCTGATCGTCGGCGCGGTCAACGACTCCGCCGGCGCCTGACCCCGTCCACCGGACAGGGGTTCCGCCCCTCCTCGACCAGACGACCGTTCCGGCACAGGGGGCCCGATAGGGGTCACCCCCGCCGCCGGGCCACCTCGGGCTCCCGCGTCACTCCACCCGGACCAGGCCGGCGCGAAGCATGTCCTCCAACCAGACGTCGAAGTCCCGTCGCGTGGCCACCGGGTCGGCCGACCACTGCCAGGCCAGGACGCCGGCCGCCTGCTCCAGCGAGCCGCCCTGCTGCTGCAACGCGATCCACATCGCGGCGGCGGTCGCCCCGAACCGGTATCGCAATCCGCTCCGTTCGGAGATCAGCTCAAGCTGTCCGTTCCGGGTGACTCTGGCGACGATCCCCTGTTCGAGTCGCACCCGCATCCTCCCTGCCTCTCCCGTGTCCACCCCTGGTGGTGACTTCTAGCGAACCTCACGTTCACCGAGCCCGGTCATTACCGTACGAGGTCGGACAGTAACGCGATACGGTCATGGACCCACACCGAAGGTGGACAAAAGCCTACCTGTCCACGGGCAGGAGGTCTGAGGTCCGCCGACCGCCCACGGGCATCGACGGAGCTCGAATCCCGGGACGTGTGGGTCAGTCCGACCCCTGCAGTTCGTCGTCGAGAATGTCGAACAGCTCGTCCGCGGTGGCCGACGTCACGTCCCGGGGGGCCGGCTCCGCACCGGCCGCGCCGTACGTGGCGTTCCACCGGGACATCAACGCCTGGAGCCGGACGGTGATCCGGCCCCGCTCCCCCTCGTCCGGCACGGTGTCGTCCATCAACGCCTCGAACCGGGCCAGCTCGGCCTCCAACGACGGGGTGTCCGGCAGGACATCGGTCAACTCCGACCGGACGAAACGGGCCACCGCCGCCGGGCTGGGGTGGTCGTAGATGAGCGTCGCCGGCAGGCGCAGCCCGGTGGCCGCCCCGAGGCTGTTGCGGAACTCCACGGCCGCGAGAGAGTCGAAGCCAAGTTCCAAGAAGCCCCTGTCCGGGTCGATCGCGTTCGGGCGGTCATGCCCCAGCACCTCGGCGGCACGGGCGCGGACCAGCTCGATGACCGTCCGGTCGGCGTCGTCCCGCGTCAGACCGAGCAGTCGGTCGGCCAGCGACTGTTCCCCGGCCAGCGGACCGGCCGCACCGGACGCCGTCCGCCGCGCCGGAGCGGGAACCAGGCCACGGAACAGCGGCGGCACCCCCTCCGTCCGGGTCCGGATCGCGGCCAGGTCGAGCCGGACCGGCAGCGCCAGAGCGGGTCCCGCGTGGATGGTCGCGTCGAACAACGCCAAGGCGTCCCCGGTAGACAGCGCGGACACCCCGGAACGGGCCATCCGGCGCAGGTCCGCCTCGCTCAGGTGGCCGGTCATCCCGCTGCCCGGCTCGGCCCACAGGCCCCAGGCCAGCGAGGTACCGGCGAGGCCGTGCGCCCGTCGGTGCTGGGCCAGAGCGTCCAGGTAGGCGTTCGCCGCGGTATAGCTGGCCTGGCCGGCGCCGCCGAGGGTGGTCGCCGCCGACGAGAACAGCACGAACCAGCGCAGCGGCCGACACAGGGTGAGCTCGTGCAGGTAACGGGCGGCCTCCGCCTTGGGGGCCAGCACCGCCGCCGTCCGCTCGGGCGTCAACGTGGGCACCAGCCCGTCGTCGAGCACACCGGCCGCGTGGATCACCCCGACCAACGGGTGCGCGGCGGGCACCCCGTCGAGCAGGGCTGCCACCGCCGCCCGGTCGGCCAGGTCGCAGGCCGCCACCGTGACCTCCGCACCGGCCGCCGCCAGACGGGCAACCAGCTCGTCCACTCCCGGGGCCGCCGGGCCCCGCCGGCTGGCCAGCAGCAGTCGCCGTACGCCGTGGCGGGTGATTAGGTGCTCGGCGACCAGCCGGCCCAGCCCGCCGGTGCCGCCGGTGACCAGCACGGTGCCCTCCGGTTCTGGGTCGACGGGCAGTTCGCCGTCGAACACCGGCAGTGGCGCGAGCCGGGGCGCGAACAGCTCGGCCCGGCGCACCGCCAGCTGCGGCTCGGCGTCGACAGCCAGCGCCGCCCGCAGCCTGGTGGGGTCCGCCCCGTCCAGGTCGACCAGGGCCAACCGGCCCGGGTTCTCCTCCTGCGCGGCGCGGACCAAACCCACGATGGTGGCGTCCACCGGTCGGGGCACGTCCTCGCCTTCGGCGGTAGCCACCGCCCGAGTGGTCACCAGCGCCAACCGGCTGGCGGTAAACCGCTCGTCGGCGAGCCACCCCTGCACGAGGGCGAGCGCCCCGGTGGCCGCCGCCACGGTCGAGTCCGACGTGGTATGCCAGGCAACAGCGACGGTCCGCGGCACGGCACCGGTCCGCTCGATGTCCGCTGCGAGCGCCGCGAGATCCGGGTGACAGGGCACCCCGAGGCCGAGGTCGTCGTCGCCGAGGACCACCGTCGCGTCGTTCGTGGTGGTCGCCGGGGCCGGCACCGGAGCCCAGGTCACCTGGTACAGCGACGAGCGGTGGCCGGTCCGCGCCCCGGCAAGCTGGTCGGCGGCCAGCGGCCGGACCACCAGCGAGGCCACCGAGGCGACCGGTACGCCAGCGGTGTCGGTCAGCGCGAAGGCGAACTCCTCCGGCCCGGTCCGCCACGAGCGCACCCGTAGCGCCACCGCCCCGGTGGCGTTCAGGGCGACACCCCGCCAGGCGAACGGCAGCCGGAGCAGGTCGTCGTCGCCCGGGTCCGTCCCGGTCAGGTCGAGGGTGTGCAGCACCGCGTCGAACAGCGCCGGGTGCAGACCGAACCGCTCAGCCGAGGACCAGACGTCCTCCGGGAGCGCCACCTCGGCGTACACCTCGTCATCCCGACGCCAGGCGGCCCGCAGCCCCTGGAACAGCGGGCCGTAGTGGTAGCCGGAGTCGGCGAGCCGGTCGTAGCGCCCGTCGAGATCGACCGGGGTGGCGCCAGCCGGTGGCCAGGCACCGCCGGTCGGCGCGTCGGGGACGGTGCCGGCCGCCGGGGCGAGCACACCGGTGGCGTGCCGGGTCCACCCCTGCACGTGCTCCTCCGGCCGGGAGTGCACGGTGACCGGGCAGCGCCCCGCCTCGTCGGGTGCCCCGACCACCACCTGGAGGTCCACACCGCCCTGCGCGGGGACGATCAGCGGGGCCTCCAGTGTCAGCTCCTCCACCAGGCCGCAGCCGACCTGGTCACCGGCGCGGACGGCCAGCTCGATGAACGCCGTGCCGGGCAGCAGTACCGTCCCGGCGAGGGCGTGTTCGGCCAGCCACGGGTGGGTTCGCAGCGACAGCCGACCGGTCAGCACTGTGCCGTCGGCACCGGCCAGCCCGACGACCGCGCCGAGCAACGGGTGGGCGGCGGGGCGCAGGCCGAGGCCGGGCACGTCGCCCCCGCTGCCCGCCGGAGCGTCGAGCCAGAGCCGACGACGCTGGAAGGGGTACGTCGGCAGGTCGGTGACCCGGCCGCCGGTGGGCGCGAACCAGGCCCGCCAGTCGACCGGGACGCCCCGGGTGTGCAGCGTGGCGACGGCGGTCAACACGGTCGCCGCCTCCTCCCGGCCACCGCGCAGCACCGGCACCAGGGTGACGTCCTCAATGTCGGTGGCGCAGTCTCGACCCATCGCGGTGAGCACGGCGTCCGGCCCGACCTCCAGGAACGTGGTGACGCCGGCGGCCTGCAGGGTGGCGATGCCGTCGCTGAACCGGACCGCCTCCCGCACATGCCGCACCCAGTATTCGGGGGTGCGGATCTCGTCGGGGTCCGCGAGCCGACCAGTCAGGTTGGACACCACCGGCACCCTCGGCGGGGCGAAGGTCAGGCCGGCCACGATTCCGTGGAACTCTGCCAGCATCGGCTCCATGTGCGGCGAGTGGAACGCGTGGCTGACCCGCAGCCGTTTGGTCCGGCGTCCCCGCGCCCGCCAGCTGTCGGCGATCGCGCCGACGGCGTCGTCATCGCCGGAGATGACCACCGAGAGCGGGCCGTTGACCGCTGCGATGCCCAGCTCCGCTTCCCGGCCGACCAGTTCCGGGCGTACCTCCACCTCGGACGCCTCGACGGCCACCATCGCGCCATCCTCGCGCATGCCCTGCATGAGCCGGCCCCGCGCGGTGACCAGGGTGGCAGCGTCGGGCAACGACAGCACACCGGCGACGTGGGCGGCGGTGATCTCGCCGATGGAGTGCCCGCCGACCAGGTCGGGCCGGATGCCCCACGAGTCGAGCAGGCGGAACAGCGCCACCTCGATGGCGAAGAGCGCGCTCTGGCTGTAGACGGTCTGGTCGAGCAGCGCGGCGTCGGCGACGTCCGGTTCGGTGTAGAGCACCTCCCGCAACGGCCGATCGAGCTTCGCGTCCAGGTGTCCGCAGACCTCGGCGAACGTTTCCGCGAAGGCCGGGTACGCCGCGGCCAACTCACGGCCCATGCCGAGGCGCTGGGCGCCCTGTCCGGTGAAGAGCATGGCCAACTTGCCGGTGGACGGGGAGCCCTGCACCAGTTCGGCCACGTCGGTTCCCTCGGCGACGGCGCGCAGGGCGCGGATCGCGTCGTCCCCGGCCGCGGCGACCACGACGGCCCGGCGTTCCCACGCCGTGCGGGTGGTGGCCAGCGAGTAGGCCACGTTGAGGGTGGCCCCGGTGCCGGCGGCCAGGTCGGCCTGGGCGCGCAGCGCCTCGTCGGTTCGGGCCGACATCACCCAGGGCAGGATCTCTGGCTCGAGGACGTCAGCCGACGGCGCCTCGACCGACAACGCCGCGACCGGGAGCGCCTCGGCCGACGGCGTCTCGACCGGGGGTGCCGCGATCGGGGGTGCCGCGATCGGGGGTGCCTGTTCGATGATGACGTGGGCGTTGGTGCCACTGATCCCGAACGACGAGACACCCCCACGGCGAGGCCGGTCCAACACCGGCCACCGCTGCGCCTCACTCAACAACCGCACCTCCCCCGCCGACCAGTCGATCTGCGGAGACGGCTCGTCAACGTGCAGGGTCCGCGGCAACACGTCGTTACGCATCGCCAACACCATCTTGATCACCCCGGCGACACCAGCCGCGCCCTGCGTGTGACCGATGTTCGACTTGATCGACCCCAACCACAACGGCCGCTCCTCGGGCCGGTCCTGGCCATAGGTAGCAATGATCGCCTGGGCCTCGATGGGGTCACCGAGGGTGGTGCCCGTACCGTGCGCCTCCACCAGGTCGACCTGGTCGGGGCGGACGTTGGCAGCGGCCAGAGCCTGCCGGATGACCCGCTGCTGAGACGGGCCGTTCGGCGCCGTCAACCCGTTGGACGCACCGTCCTGGTTGATCGCCGAGCCACGGACCACCGCGAGCACCTGGTGACCGTGACGCTCAGCGTCAGAGAGCCGTTCCAGCAGCAGCATGCCCGCACCCTCGGACATCGCCGTGCCATCGGCCCCGGCCGCGAACGACTTGCACCGGTTGTCGGCGGCAAGCCCCCTCTGAAGGCTGAACTCGACAAAGGTATCCGGCGTCGACATCACCGTGACACCACCGGCCAGAGCAAGGGAACACTCCCCGGACCGCAGGGCCTGCACCGCCAGATGGATCGCCACCAACGACGACGAGCAGGCGGTATCGACACTGACCGCCGGACCCTCCAGACCGAGGGTGTACGAGACACGACCAGAGGCGACGCTGGCCATGCTGCCGTTACCCAGATAACCGGCCAACTCCTCGGGGACCTCCGGCAACCGGCTGGCGTAGTCGTGATACATCACCCCGGTGAACACCCCGGTGGGACTGCCACGCAGCGAGGTCGGATCGATCCCGGCCCGCTCCAACGCCTCCCACGAGGTCTCCAGCAGCAACCGCTGCTGCGGGTCCATCGCGATCGCCTCACGCGGGCTGATCCCGAAGAAATCCGGGTCGAAGTCGGCCGCGTCGTAGAGGAAACCACCCTCCATCGAATACGTCTTCCCGGGCTTACCAGGCTCCGGGTCATACATACCGACCAAGTCCCAACCACGGTCAGTGGGAAACCCGGAGACCGCGTCGACGCCACCCTCCAACAGCTCCCACAAGTCCTCCGGACTGCGTACCCCGCCGGGGAAACGACAGCCCATCGCGACGATCGCGACGGGCTCATCCTCCATCGGACGGAGCACACCGGTCGGCTGCGTGTCAGCGGGGACACCGAGGATGGCGCGGTGCAGGTACCCGGCGAGTGCGGTGGGGTTCGGGTAGTCGAACACCAGGGTCGCCGGCAGCCGCAGCCCGGTGCCGGCGTTGAGCCCGTTACGCAACTCCACAGCCGCCAACGAATCGAAACCGAGTTCCTTGAACGCCCGAGCCGGTTCCACGGTCGTGACACTGTCGTGCCCAAGAACCGCCGCGACAGCAGCCCGGACCAGATCAAGCAGCATCCGATGCTGCTCCTCGGCACCGAGAGCGACAAGCTGCCGATGAAGGGCAGACCCACCGACCGGAGCCGCACCACCACCCGCCGCCCGACGGACCGGCAGTCGTACCAGACCACGGAAAAGCGCCGGCATCTGCTGACCCTGCGCACGCAGCGCAGCAGTGTCCAACCGGACAGGCACCAACACCGGCTCATCGGACCCGACCGCAGCATCGAACAACGCCAGACCCTGCTCCGACCCGAGCGGCAGGACCCCGGAACGGGCCATCCGAGCCACGTCAGCCTCACCCAAATGCGCCGTCATCCCACTACGCTGCTCCCAAAACCCCCAAGCCAACGACACCGCCGGCAGACCAAGAGCCCGCCGATACCCGGCCAACGCATCCACAAAAACATTCGCCGCGGCATAGTTACCCTGACCAGAACCATCCACCACTCCCGCGGCAGAGGAAAACAAAACAAACGCCGACAACTCCCGATCACGGGTCAACTCATGCAGATGCCACGCCGGCGTCGCCTTGGCCCGCCACACCCCGTCGAACTGCCCATCAGTCAAAGCAGCGACGGTACCGTCATCCAACACACCAGCGGTATGCACCACAGCAGTCAACTCAGAAATACCATCCAACAAAGCAGCAACAGCACTCCGATCAGCCACATCACACGCAACCACCTCAACCACCGCACCAAGCCCGATCAACTCGTCACGCAACTCCACCGCACCCGGCGCGGCCAGGCCACGCCGAGAGGCCAACACCAACTCCCGAACACCATGCCCAACCACCAAATGCCGAGCCACCAACGCACCCAACACACCAGTACCACCAGTAACCAACACCGTGCCCCCGGCCCGCCACACACCACCCCCCACCACACGAGCCAACCGCGGCACCCGCACCTGCCCACCCCGCAACGACAACTCCGGCTCCCCAGTACCCACCGCCGCCAGAACCTCCTCCACCGGAGTCCCCGGATCCGCATCAACCAACACGAACTGACCCGGATTCTCCGCCTGAGCAGCACGCACCAGACCCCACACCGGGGCATAAACCAGATCGGTACCACCATCAACAGCACCGTCGGTGAGGATGACCAGCCGTGACTCAGCCAGCCGGGGGTCGGCCAGCCAGGACTGAAGCAGCGCGAGCGTCGCCCCGACGGCAGTCCGCGCGGCCGACTCGGTGTCGACGGCGGGCCCGTCGCCCGGGTCCGGGGTGGCAGCCGGGTGCACGTCGGTGAGGCGGGCGACGACCAGCTCCGGTACGTCGTCGGCGAGGTCGTCAAGGTAGGCCCAGGAGGTGGCCGGGGCGGCGGCCACCGACACGGCGGTCCAGTCGACGCGGTAGAGATCACCGTCGGTCGGTACGGCGGTGCTGAGCTGGACCGGACGGGACACCAGCGAACCAACGACGGCAACCGGGGTCCCCTCGGGATCAGCCAGGTGCAGGGTGACGGCCTCCGGCCCACTCGCAGTGATCTTCACCCGCAGAGCAGTGGCACCGGCGGCATGCAACGTGACATCGGTCCACACGAACGGCAGGTACGGCGGACGATCCGCCGACACCGGCTCACCGATCCCAACAGCCTGCAACGCCGCATCCAACAACGCCGGATGCAAACCGAACCGACCCGCGTCCCCATACGCCTCCTGCGGAAGGGCAACCTCCGCATACACCACCTCACCGACCCGCCACGCGGCCTGCACACCCTGAAACACCGGACCATACTCATAACCCTGGGCCACCAGATCGTCATACAACCCCACCGTCGACACCGGCACCGCCCCCGGCGGCGGCCACACGGCCAGGTCGAAGCCGGGATCGATGACCTCGGCGGAAAGGATGCCGGTGGCGTGCTGGACCCAACTGTCAGCGTGCTCGGGCCGGGCGTGCACGGTGACCGGACGGCGGCCGGCGTCATCGAGGGCACCGAGCAGAAGCTGCACCTGGACGGCACCCCGCTCAGGCAGGAGCAACGGGGCGTGCAGCGTCAACTCCTCCACATGACCACAGCCAACATGGTCACCAGCGTGCAGAATGAGCTCGACGAAACCGGCACCGGGCAACAGCACAGTGCCCGAAACGGCATGGTCGGCCAACCACGGATGAGCATCCAGCGACAACCGGCCGGTAAACAGCACCTCACCAGACTCCGCCATGGTGACAGCCGCCCCCCACAACGGGTGTCCGGCGGAGCCGAGACCGGCGGAGGTGAGGTCAGCGGTACCACCGGTCGCATTGATCCAGTAGCGCCGGCGTTGGAACGGGTACGTAGGCAACAGCACCTCACCACGCGGCCGGGCCGGCAACGCCGACGACCAGTCCACCCGAACCCCCCGCACAAACGCCTCACCCACCGAGATGAGCCACCGACGCCACCCACCCTCACCCCGACGCAACGAACCCACCACCGCGACCTCAGCACCCACAACCGCAGCAGTCTCCTCAATACCCATCGTCAACACCGGATGCGCACTGCACTCCAGGAACACCCGCATCCCCGCCCCGAGCAACACCCGGGTCGCCTCCTCGAACCGCACCCTCCGCCGCAAATTCGCAAACCAGTAACCGGCATCCAACCCAACGGTGTCCACCACACCCCCGGTCACCGTCGAATAGAACGGCACACTCGACGACCGAGGCACCACCCCCGCCAACACCTCCAACAACCGCTGCTCAATCAACTCCACCTGCGCCGAATGCGACGCATAATCCACGTCCACCCGCCTGGCCCGCACATCCTCGGCGCTCAACGTCGCGATCAGATCGTCCACCGCATCCCGATCACCCGACACCACCACCGACGACGCACCATTGACCGTCGCCACCGACAACCGACCGTCATACGCACCCAGACGATCAAGCACCTGACGCTCCGACAGACCCACCGAGGCCATCCCACCCCGACCCGCCAAAACCTCCGCGATCACCGAACTACGCAACGCCACCACCAACGCACCATCACGCAACGACAGACCACCCGCCACCACCGCAGCCGCGATCTCACCCTGCGAATGACCAACCACCGCATCCGGCTCCACACCAAACGAACGCCACAACCCCGCAAGCGACACCATCACCGCCCACAGAACCGGCTGCACCACATCCACCCGGTCCAGCGACGGCGCGCCCTCCACACCACGCAACACGTCAACCAGCCGCCACGACACAAACTCATCCAACGCCGCAGCACACTCACCCATCCGCTCCGCGAACACCGGCGACGAATCCAACAACTCCACCGCCATGCCCAACCACTGCGACCCCTGCCCCGGAAAAACAAAGACAGTGCCGCCCTGAAGCACGCCGGGGGCGGTCCCGCCCTCAGTGAGCGTGCGGGCTGCGGCGACGAAGTCCGCCCGGTCGCCGACGACGACCGCCCGCCGCTCCAGCAGGGCACGCCCAGTCGCCAACGCGTACGCCAGGTCGCCGGCCCGTTCGGTGCCGACCTCGGCGACGGCGGCCACACGCCCGGCCTGGGCGCGCAGCGCCTCGTCGGTTCGGGCCGACAGCACCCAGGGCAGGATCTCCGGCTCGAGGACGTCAGCCGACGGCGCCTCGACCGACAACGCCGCGACCGGGAGCGCCTCGGCCGACGGCGTCTCGACCGGGGGTGCCGCGATCGGGGGTGCCGCGATCGGGGGTGCCGCGATCGGGAGTGCCTGTTCGATGATGACGTGGGCGTTGGTGCCACTGATCCCGAACGACGAGACACCCCCACGGCGAGGCCGGTCCAACACCGGCCACCGCTGCGCCTCACTCAACAACCGCACCTCCCCCGCCGACCAGTCGATCTGCGGAGACGGCTCGTCAACGTGCAGGGTCCGCGGCAACACGTCGTTACGCATCGCCAACACCATCTTGATCACCCCGGCGACACCAGCCGCGCCCTGCGTGTGACCGATGTTCGACTTGATCGACCCCAACCACAACGGCCGCTCCCCCGACCGACCCTGTCCATACGTGGCCAACAACGCCTGCGCCTCGATCGGATCACCCAACGCCGTACCCGTACCGTGCGCCTCCACCGCATCCACCTCGCTCGCCGGAACACCACCCGCCGACGCAAGAGCCTGCCGGATGACCCGCTGCTGAGACGGGCCGTTCGGCGCCGTCAACCCGTTGGACGCACCGTCCTGGTTGATCGCCGAGCCACGGACCACCGCGAGCACCTGGTGACCGTGACGCTCAGCGTCAGAGAGCCGTTCCAGCAGCAGCATGCCCGCACCCTCGGACATCGCCGTGCCATCGGCCCCGGCCGCGAACGACTTGCACCGGTTGTCGGCGGCAAGCCCCCTCTGAAGGCTGAACTCGACAAAGGTATCCGGCGTCGACATCACCGTGACACCACCGGCCAGAGCAAGGGAACACTCCCCGGACCGCAGGGCCTGCACCGCCAGATGGATCGCCACCAACGACGACGAGCAGGCGGTATCGACACTGACCGCCGGACCCTCCAGACCGAGGGTGTAGGAGACACGACCAGAGGCGACGCTGGCCATGCTGCCGTTACCCAGATAACCGGCCAACTCCTCGGGGACCTCCGGCAACCGGCTGGCGTAGTCGTGATACATCACCCCGGTGAACACCCCGGTGGGACTGCCACGCAGCGAGGTCGGATCGATCCCGGCCCGCTCCAACGCCTCCCACGAGGTCTCCAGCAGCAACCGCTGCTGCGGGTCCATCGCGATCGCCTCACGCGGGCTGATCCCGAAGAAATCCGGGTCGAAGTCGGCCGCGTCGTAGAGGAAACCACCCTCCATCGAATACGTCTTCCCGGGCTTACCAGGCTCCGGGTCATACATACCGACCAAGTCCCAACCACGGTCAGTGGGAAACGGCGAGATGGCGTCCGTGCCGTCGGCGAGCAGTCGCCACAGGTCCTCCGGGGTGGCCACCCCACCCGGGAAACGGCAACTCATCGCGACGATCGCGATCGGCTCGTCGTCGGCGACCGGGATGGCCACGGTGGGGGTGGTGGGAGTGGCCGCGCCGAGGATCCGACTATGGAGGTAGTCGGCGAGTGCGGTGGGGTTCGGGTAGTCGAACACCAGGGTCGCCGGCAGCCGCAGCCCGGTGCCGGCGTTGAGCCCGTTACGCAACTCCACAGCCGCCAACGAATCGAAACCGAGTTCCTTGAACGCCCGAGCCGGTTCCACGGTCGTGACACTGTCGTGCCCAAGAACCGCCGCGACAGCAGCCCGGACCAGATCAAGCAGCATCCGATGCTGCTCCTCGGCACCGAGAGCGACAAGCTGCCGATGAAGGGCAGACCCACCGACCGGAGCCGCACCACCACCCGCCGCCCGACGGACCGGCAGTCGTACCAGACCACGGAAAAGCGCCGGCATCTGCTGACCCTGCGCACGCAGCGCAGCAGTGTCCAACCGGACAGGCACCAACACCGGCTCATCGGACCCGACCGCAGCATCGAACAACGCCAGACCCTGCTCCGACCCGAGCGGCAGGACCCCGGAACGGGCCATCCGAGCCACGTCAGCCTCACCCAAATGCGCCGTCATCCCACTACGCTGCTCCCAAAACCCCCAAGCCAACGACACCGCCGGCAGACCAAGAGCCCGCCGATACCCGGCCAACGCATCCACAAAAACATTCGCCGCGGCATAGTTACCCTGACCAGAACCATCCACCACTCCCGCGGCAGAGGAAAACAAAACAAACGCCGACAACTCCCGATCACGGGTCAACTCATGCAGATGCCACGCCGGCGTCGCCTTGGCCCGCCACACCCCGTCGAACTGCCCATCAGTCAAAGCAGCGACGGTACCGTCATCCAACACACCAGCGGTATGCACCACAGCAGTCAACTCAGAAATACCATCCAACAAAGCAGCAACAGCACTCCGATCAGCCACATCACACGCAACCACCTCAACCACCGCACCAAGCCCGATCAACTCGTCACGCAACTCCACCGCACCCGGCGCGGCCAGGCCACGCCGAGAGGCCAACACCAACTCCCGAACACCATGCCCAACCACCAAATGCCGAGCCACCAACGCACCCAACACACCAGTACCACCAGTAACCAACACCGTGCCCCCGGCCCGCCACACACCACCCCCCACCACACGAGCCAACCGCGGCACCCGCACCTGCCCACCCCGCAACGACAACTCCGGCTCCCCAGTACCCACCGCCGCCAGAACCTCCTCCACCGGAGTCCCCGGATCCGCATCAACCAACACGAACTGACCCGGATTCTCCGCCTGAGCAGCACGCACCAGACCCCACACCGGGGCATAAACCAGATCGGTACCACCATCAACAGCACCGTCGGTGATCACCACCAGCCGAGCGGCGGCCTGGGCCGGATCGGCCAGCCAGGACTGGAGAATGGCTAGGGTCTGCCCCGCCACCGTACGGGCGGCGGTGGCCGGGTCGGTGGCGTCGCCGGCCCGGGTGAGCGGGGCGAGCACGACATCGGGTACGCCGAGGCCGAGCCCCTCCAGGTAACCCCACGACTCAGGAGCGGTGCCGGTGGGAACGGCGGTCCAGTCGACGCGGTAGAGATCACCGTCGGTCGGTACGGCGGTGCTGAGCTGGACCGGACGGGACACCAGCGAACCAACGACGGCAACCGGGGTCCCCTCGGGATCAGCCAGGTGCAGGGTGACGGCCTCCGGCCCACTCGCAGTGATCTTCACCCGCAGAGCAGTGGCACCGGCGGCATGCAACGTGACATCGGTCCACACGAACGGCAGGTACGGCGGACGATCCGCCGACACCGGCTCACCGATCCCAACAGCCTGCAACGCCGCATCCAACAACGCCGGATGCAAACCGAACCGACCCGCGTCCCCATACGCCTCCTGCGGAAGGGCAACCTCCGCATACACCACCTCACCGACCCGCCACGCGGCCTGCACACCCTGAAACACCGGACCATACTCATAACCCTGGGCCACCAGATCGTCATACAACCCCACCGTCGACACCGGCACCGCCCCCGGCGGCGGCCACACGGCCAGGTCGAAATCGGCGGCGGTCGGTGTGTCGGTGAGCACGGCGGTGGCATGCCGGGTCCACGGCAGGTCCGGGTCGGCGTGCTCGGGCCGGGCGTGCACGGTGACCGGACGGCGGCCGGCGTCATCGAGGGCACCGAGCAGAAGCTGCACCTGGACGGCACCCCGCTCGGGCAGGAGCAACGGGGCGTGCAGCGTCAACTCCTCCACATGACCACAGCCAACATGGTCACCAGCGTGCAGAATGAGCTCGACGAAACCGGCACCGGGCAACAGCACAGTGCCCGAAACGGCATGGTCGGCCAACCACGGATGAGCATCCAGCGACAACCGGCCAGTAAACAGCACCTCACCAGACTCCGCCAGGTTGACAGCCGCCCCCCACAACGGATGACCTGCCGCCCCGAGGCCCACCGACGCCACGTCGGTCGCCCCGGTGGTCGCATTGATCCAGTAGCGCCGGCGTTGGAACGGGTACGTAGGCAACAGCACCTCACCACGCGGCCGGGCCGGCAACGCCGACGACCAGTCCACCCGAACCCCCCGCACAAACGCCTCACCCACCGAGATGAGCCACCGACGCCACCCACCCTCACCCCGACGCAACGAACCCACCACCGCGACCTCAGCACCCACAACCGCAGCAGTCTCCTCAATACCCATCGTCAACACCGGATGCGCACTGCACTCCAGGAACACCCGCATCCCCGCCCCGAGCAACACCCGGGTCGCCTCCTCGAACCGCACCCTCCGCCGCAAATTCGCAAACCAGTAACCGGCATCCAACCCAACGGTGTCCACCACACCCCCGGTCACCGTCGAATAGAACGGCACACTCGACGACCGAGGCACCACCCCCGCCAACACCTCCAACAACCGCTGCTCAATCAACTCCACCTGCGCCGAATGCGACGCATAGTCGATGTTCACCCGCCTGGCCCGCACATCCTCGGCGCTCAACGTCGCGATCAGATCGTCCACCGCATCCCGATCACCCGTCACCACCACCGACGACGCACCATTGACCGTCGCCACCGACAACCGACCGTCATACGCACCCAGACGATCAAGCACCTGACGCTCCGACAGACCCACCGAGGCCATCCCACCCCGACCCGCCAAAACCTCCGCGATCACCGAACTACGCAACGCCACCACCAACGCACCATCACGCAACGACAGACCACCCGCCACCACCGCAGCCGCGATCTCACCCTGCGAATGACCAACCACCGCATCCGGCTCCACACCAAACGAACGCCACAACCCCGCAAGCGACACCATCACCGCCCACAGAACCGGCTGCACCACATCCTCCCGGTCCAGCGACGGCGCGCCCTCCACACCACGCAACACGTCAACCAGCCGCCACGACACAAACTCATCCAACGCCGCAGCACACTCACCCATCCGCTCCGCGAACACCGGCGACGAATCCAACAACTCCACCGCCATGCCCAACCACTGCGACCCCTGCCCCGGAAAAACAAAGACAGTGCCGGAGCCGCCGTGCAGCGGAGTGGGAACCGGTGCGCCCGCGACCAGGGCGTCCGCGCCGGCCAGGAGGTCGGTGGCGTCGCCGACGACGACCGCCCGCCGCTCCAGCGCCGCCCGCCCCTTCGCCAGGACGTACGCGAATTCGCCGTGGTCGGCGGTGGCGGCGGCGACGGTCGCACGAACCTGGCCGGCCTGGGCGCGCAGCGCCTCGTCGGTTCGGGCCGACAGCACCCAGGGCAGGATCTCCGGCTCGAGGACGTCAGCCGACGGCGCCTCGACCGACAACGCCGCGACCGGGAGCGCCTCGGCCGACGGCGTCTCGACCGGGGGTGCCGCGATCGGGGGTGCCGCGATCGGGGGTGCCGCGATCGGGAGTGCCTGTTCGATGATGACGTGGGCGTTGGTGCCACTGATCCCGAACGACGAGACACCCCCACGGCGAGGCCGGTCCAACACCGGCCACCGCTGCGCCTCACTCAACAACCGCACCTCCCCCGCCGACCAGTCGATCTGCGGAGACGGCTCGTCAACGTGCAGGGTCCGCGGCAACACGTCGTTACGCATCGCCAACACCATCTTGATCACCCCGGCGACACCAGCCGCGCCCTGCGTGTGACCGATGTTCGACTTGATCGACCCCAACCACAACGGCCGCTCCTCGGGCCGGTCCTGGCCATAGGTAGCAATGATCGCCTGGGCCTCGATGGGGTCACCGAGGGTGGTGCCCGTACCGTGCGCCTCCACCAGGTCGACCTGGTCGGGGCGGACGTTGGCAGCGGCCAGAGCCTGCCGGATGACCCGCTGCTGAGACGGGCCGTTCGGCGCCGTCAACCCGTTGGACGCACCGTCCTGGTTGATCGCCGAGCCACGGACCACCGCGAGCACCTGGTGACCGTGACGCTCAGCGTCAGAGAGCCGTTCCAGCAGCAGCATGCCCGCACCCTCCCCCCAGCCGGTACCGTCGGCCCCGGCCGCGAACGACTTGGAGCGGCCGTCCCTGGCCAGGCCCCGCTGCCGGCTGAAGTCGATGAAGGTGTCAGGGGTGGACATGACCGTCACGCCGCCGGCCAGCGCGAGGGAGCACTCTCCCGCCCGTAGCGCCTGCACCGCCAGGTGGATCGCCACCAGCGACGACGAGCACGCCGTGTCGATCGACATCGTGGGCCCCTCCAGCCCGAGGGTGTACGCCACCCGGCCGGAGACGATGCTGGCCAGGCTGCCGTTGCCCAGGTAACCGGCCAACTCGTCGGGCGTCTGGTGCAGCCGCAACGCGTAGTCGTGGTACATGACGCCGGCGAAAACGCCGGTGGGACTGCCACGCAGCGAGGTCGGGTCGATCCCGGCCCGTTCCAGCACCTCCCACGAGGTCTCCAGCAGCAACCGCTGCTGCGGGTCCATCGCGATCGCCTCACGCGGGCTGATCCCGAAAAAGTCCGCATCGAAGTCGGCCGCGTCGTAGAGGAAACCACCCTCCATCGAATACGTCTTCCCGGGCTTACCAGGCTCCGGGTCATACATACCGACCAAGTCCCAACCACGGTCAGTGGGAAACCCGGAGACCGCGTCGACGCCACCCTCCAACAGCTCCCACAAGTCCTCCGGACTGCGTACCCCGCCGGGGAAACGACAGCCCATCGCGACGATCGCGATCGGCTCCTGGGTGAAGGAGGCCGGCGCCGGCTCCGGCGCCGCCACCTCCGCACCGATGCCCAGCACGGTGGAGACCACGAACTCGGCGAGCGCCGCCGGGGTCGGATAGTCGAACACCAGGGTCGCCGGCAGCCGCAGCCCGGTGGCGGCGTTGAGCCGATTACGCAGCTCCACGGCCGCCAGCGAGTCGAAGCCCACCTCGTTGAAGGCGCGGCGCGGCTCGATCGCCGCTGACCCGTCGTGGCCGAGCACGGCAGCGACGTGGACGCGGATCAGGTCGACGGTGACCCGGTCCCGCTCGGCCGGGGTGAGCGCAGCGAGCTTCCGGGCCCAGCCCTGCGCGGCGTCCGCCGGTCCGGCCGCCTGCGCGGCCCGCCTGGCCGGCAGCGGCACCAGGCCACGCAACAGCGCCGGTACGCCGTCCGGGCGATGGCGCAGCGTGGCCAGGTCGACCTGAATCGGTGCCAGGACCGGCTCGTCGACGCCGAGCGCCGCGTCGAGCAGGGCCAGATTCTCCGCCGGGGCGAGGCCAGGCATGCCGGAGCGGTCGATGCGCTGCAGCGCGGCGGCGTCCAGCATGCCGCCCATCCCGCGGTCGCCGGTCCAGAGGCCCCAGGTGAGAGCGACGGCGGGCCGGCCCGCGGCCCGGCGGGCGGTGGCCAGCGCGTTCAGGGTCGCGTTCGCGGCGGCGTAGTTGCCCTGGCCAGCACAGTCCAGCAGGCTGGCCAGGGACGAGAAGAGCACGAACACCGACAGGTCCGCGTCGCGGGTCAGCTCGTCGAGGTTGACCGCGCCGTCCAGCTTGGCCTTCAGCACCGCGTCGAGCCGGTCCGGACTGAGCGAGCCGATCACCCCGTCGTCGACGATGCCGGCGGCATGCACCACCGCCCGCAGCGGTCGGTCGTCCGGGACGGCGGCGAGCAACGCGGCCAGCGCGTCGGCGTTGGCCGCGTCGCAGGCGGCCACCTCGACAGACGCGCCAGCCGCCGCCAGCTCCGCGCGCAACTCCGCGACGCCGGCCGCCGCCGGGCCGCTGCGGCTGGTCAGCAGCAGATGGCGTACCCCGTGGGTGCTGACCAGATGACGGGCGACGTGCGCGCCGAGGCCACCGGTGCCACCGGTGACCAGCACCGTGCCGTCGGTGGGCCAGCGGGCGCCGCCGTCGGCGTCGTCGGCTCCAGCGACGGTGGCGACCCGGGCCAGCCGAGGCACACTGATCTCGCCGTCGCGCAGCCGCAGCTCCGGCTCACCGGTGGCCAGGGCGGTGGCCAGCAGCGAGGACGGGACGTCGGTGAGCCGGACGGTGACGAACCGGTCCGGGTTCTCCGTCTGCGCAGCCCGGACCAGGCCCCACACCGCCTCGGTAGCGAGGTCGTCAATCCGGCTGACGAAGACCAGCCGGGTGCCGGCCAACCGCGCATCGCTCAGCCACTGCTGGAGGGTGGCCAGCGCGTCGGCGGTGGCGGCCCGGACGTCACCCGCCCGGACACCGGCGAACGTCCACTCGGGGGCGGTGGCGCCGGCGTCGATCGCCGCACCCAGCGCGGCGGCGTCCGGGTAGCGGGGCGCCGCGTCGATCCGCTCGTCGCCGAGCACGCACCAGCGAGGGGTGCCCGACGGTGCGGGCCGGTGGCCCAGCTTCGTCCACTCCAGCCGGAACAGCCGCTCGTGATAGCCACCCCGAGCGGCGGTGAGCTGGGCGGTGGAGACCGGCCGGGAGACGAAGGAACGCACCGAGGCCACCGGTGCGCCGGTGGGATCGGCGAGGGTCACCGACACGCTGTCCCCGGCGGCGGGGGCGACCCGCACCCGCACCTCGGCGGCGCCGACCGCGTGCAGCGTGACGTCGTTCCAGGCGAACGGAATGCGCACCTCGTCCTCGGCGGGTTCGCCGCGGCGGGCCGCGTCGATGGCGTGCAGGGCGGCGTCCAGCACCGCCGGGTGCAGGCCGAAGTGAGCGGCGTCCGCGCGGCTGTCGGCGGGGAGCGCGACCTCGGCATACACCTCGGCACCGCGCTGCCAGACGGCCTTGAGGCCCTGGAAGACCGGGCCGTAGCCGTAGCCCTGGCCGGCCAGCTCTGGATAGATGTCGGTCAGGTCGACCGGCTGGGCGCCCCGGGGCGGCCACTCGGTGAGCGGCGTCCCGGAATCGGCGGCCTCTGGAGCGAGGAAACCACTGACGTGCCGGGTCCAGAGCTGGTCGCCCGGCTCGTCGGGGCGAGAGTAGACGGCCAGCGGGCAGCGTCCCGTCGGGTCGGCGGCGCTGACCACCACCTGGAGGGCGACCCCTTGTTCGTCCAGCGCCAGTGGCGCCTCCAGGGTCAGCTCCTCCACCGTGGCGCAACCGACCTGGTCCCCGGCGCGGACCGCCAGTTCCACGAAGGCGGTGCCGGGCAGCAGCGCCACCCCGGAGATGGTGTGCTCGGCCAGCCACGGGTGGCTGCGCAACGATACCCGGCCGGTGAGTACCACCCCGTCGCCGCCGGCCAGGCCGACGACCGCACTCACCAGCGGGTGGCCGGCCGCGAGCTGACCGAAGCCGGTCGCGTCGGCGCTGCCGGCACCGGAGGCCATCCAGAACCGGCGATGCTGGAACGCGTACGTGGGCAGGGCGATCCGGCGGGCACCGCGCGGGGCGAGGAGCGCTGCCCAGTCCACCGGCACACCCCGCACGTGGGCGCGGGCGACGGCGGAGACGATGTCGGTCTCCTCGTCCTGGTCGGCGCGCAGCACCGGGGCGAAGACCACGTCGTCGTCCTCGGTGAGGCAGGCCGGCCCCATCGCGGAGAGCACCCCGGCCGGTCCGAGTTCGAGGAAGGTGGCGACGCCCTCGTCGGCCATCGCCCGGATCGCGTCGGCGAAGCGGACGCAGTCGCGGACGTGCCGCACCCAGTACTCGGGGTCGCACAACTCACCGGAGAGCACCGCCTGTCCGGTCACCGTGGACACGATCGGAATCGTCGGCGGAGAGTAGCTGAGCACCTGGGTCAGCCGGCCGAACTCGGCGAGCATCGGCGCCATCAGAGGCGAGTGGAAGGCGTGGCTGACCCGCAGCCGCTTCGTCTTGTGCCCGGCGGCGGCGACGGCAGCGGCGACCTCGAGCACGGCGACCTCGTTGCCGGAGACCACCACCGAGGTCGGCCCGTTCACCGCCGCCAGGCCCACCTGCGCCTCTCGGTCGGCGAGCAGTGGGCGGACCTGCTCCTCGGTGGCCTGCACGGAGACCATCGCGCCCTCGGCGGGGAGCTGCTGCATGAGCCGGCCGCGCGCGGCGACCAGGATCGCCGCGTCCTCCAGGGAGAGCACCCCGGCCACGTGGGCGGCGGCCAACTCGCCGATCGAGTGTCCGGCGACAACGTCCGGGCGGACCCCCCACGACTCCAGCAGCCGGAACTGGGCGACCTCCACGGCGAACAGCGCGCACTGGGCGTAGGCGGTCTGGTCGAGCAGCGCCGCCTCGGCGGTGTCGGACTCGGCAAACAGCACATCGGTCAGGGGCACGTCCAGTTGCAGGTCCAGCCAGCCACAGGCGGCGTCGAACGCGGCGGCGTAGACCGGATAGGTGCGGTACAGCTCACGTCCGGCGCCGAGCCGCTGGCTGCCCTGCCCGGTGAAGAGGAACCCGAGCCCGCCACCGGCGGCCCGTCCCAGGTGTACGCCGGGGACGTCGCTGCCGTCAGCGAGCGCGGCCAGATCATGCAGGGTGGTCACCCGGTCCTGGGAGACCAGGACCGCACGATCCTCCAACGCGGTCCGGGTGGTGGCCAGCGAGTACGCGGCGTCGAGCAGCGTCGGGGCGTTCTCGCCGGCGTCCACGGCAGCGAGCAGTGCGGCAGCCTGGGCGCGCAGCGCCGCCCCACCGCGGGCGGAGAGCACCACCGGCAGGACCTCACGAGACGGCTGCGGTACGACGGGGATGACGTGATCGTCGACGGGTGGGGGTTCCTCGACGATGACGTGCGCGTTGGTGCCGCTGACGCCGAACGAGGAGACCCCGGCGCGGCGCGGCCGGCCCGGATCGGTCCACTCGCGGGCCTCGGTGAGCAGTTCGACGGTGCCGGCGGACCAGTCGACATTGGGGGTGGGTGCGTCGACGTGCAGGGTTCGCGGCAGTACCCGGTGCCGCATCGCCATCAGCACCTTGATCACCCCGGCGACCCCGGCGGCGGCCTGCGAGTGACCGATGTTGGACTTGAGCGAGCCGAGCCAGAGGGGCCGGTCGGCGGGGCGTTCCCGGCCGTAGGTGGCGATGATCGCCTGCGCCTCGATCGGATCACCGAGCCGGGTGCCGGTGCCGTGTGCCTCGACCATGTCTACGTCGGTGGAGGTCAGGCCGGCGGAGGCCAGCGCCGACAGGATCACCCGCTGCTGGGACGGCCCGTTCGGGGCGGTCAGCCCGTTCGACGCACCGTCCTGGTTGGTCGCGGAACCACGGATCACTCCGAGGACGCGGTGGCCGTTGCGGCGGGCGTCGGCGAGTCGCTCCAGCACCAGGATGCCGACGCCCTCGGCCCAGCCGGTTCCGTCGGCGGCCGCCGCGAACGGCTTGCAGAGTCCGTCCGGGGCGAGGCCGCGCTGCCGGCTGAAGGCGGTGAACGCGCCTGGGTGCACCATCACCGCGACCCCGCCGGCCAGCGCGGTGGTGCACTCCCCGCGCTGCACCGCCTGACAGGCCAGATGCAAGGCGACCAGGGAACCCGAGCAGGCGGTGTCCACGGTCAGGGTGGGTCCCTCGAAGCCAAAGGTGTAGGCGAGCCGGCCCGACACGACGCTCGGCGCGTTGCCGGTGAGCAGGTAGCCGTCCAGGCCTTCCGGGGCCTCGTGCAAACGGGGGCCGTACTCCTGGGGCTCGGCGCCGATGAAGACGCCGGTCTGGCTACCATGCAGCGACGCCGTGTCGATGCCGGCGTCCTCCAGGGCCTCCCAGGCGGTCTCCAGCACCAGCCGCTGTTGGGGGTCCATCGTCATGGCCTCGCGCGGGCTGATGCCGAAGAAGTCCGCGTCGAACGCGGCCGCGTCCTCCAGGAACCCGCCCTGACGGACGTAGGTCTTGCCCGGCTTGCCCGGATCGGGATCGTATAGCCCCTCGATGTCCCAGCCCCGGTCGGTCGGGAAGTCGGAGATGACGTGCCGGCCCTCGGACACCAGCCGCCACAGGTCCTCGGCGGAGGTGCTGTGGCCAGGGTAGCGACAGCCGATGCCGACCACAGCGATCGGCTCGTCGTCGGGCCGGCGCAGCGGCGCGGCGGCCGGGGCGGGGGCGGCGTCGCCGCCGAGTAGCGTCCGCAGCAGCCGCCCGACCGCCTGCGGCGTCGGATGGTCGAAGATCAGGGTGACCGGAAGGTCGAGGCCGGTGGCGGCGATGAGGCGACGGTGCAGCTCGACTGCGGCGAGCGAGTCGAAGCCCAGATCGCGGAAGGGCCGGCCCGGCTCGACGGCCTCCGGACCGTCCGGCAGCACGGTCCGCAGCACGTCGCGGGCCTGCTCCCGGACCAGAGCGATGAGCGCCCGGTCCTGCTCCTCGGCCGTGCGGCCCTCCAGTCGCCGCCGCAGCGCCGACAGCGCGCCGAGCTCGGCACTGGTGGGATTCGCGGACTCGCTCATGGCACGCTCCACTAGGTCTCCGGGTTCGGCGCCCGGGTCGGTGTGTCGGCTTCGGCGCCCGGTCACGGCGAGGCCGCCGGGACCGGTAGGGGGACCGGTCGCGGCGGCCTCGCGGCAACCGGCAAGGCTCACCGGTCTGGGCGGTGGTTGTTCACTCCTCGGGCGCGAGCAGCGCGCCGGAGGCGGCGTCGCGCACCGTGATCGCGGACATCGGGCACATGTCGGCGGCGTCGATGACCGCCTCGTCGGGTGCGCTCTCCGAGGCCAGGACGGACGCTTTGCCGGCCCGGATCTCAATCTGACGGGGCGCCGCGCCGGCACAGACCCCGGTGCCGATGCAGGCCTCCCGGTCGACGGTCACCGTCCAACGGGTGTCCACCACGGTCACCAGGCCACCAGCAGCCGGCTCGGGCCCCGGACCAGCAGGCCGGACTTCCACGACACGCCCTCGTCGCCGTCGGCCAGGCTCAGGTCGGGGAAGCGGTCCAGGACGGTGTGCAGGGCCACCTGCAACTCCATCCGGGCCAGTTGCGCGCCGAGACAGTGGTGCGGGCCGTGTCCGAAGGCGACGTGCGGGTTCTGCTCACGCGTGAAGTCGAAGGTCTCCGGGTTCTCGAAGACCTCCGGGTCGCGGTTGGCGCCCGGCAGGGAGACGAGCACCGGCTCGCCGGCGCGCACGGTGATCCCGCTGAGCGTCACATCCTCCACCGCGTAGCGGGGGAACATGGCGGCCGGGTTGAGCGGGATCATCCGCAGCAGCTCCTCCACGGCTGCCGGCACCAGGCTCCGGTCGGCACGCAGCTGCGCCATCAGCTCCGGGTGGGTGAGCAGCGCGTAGACGAAGTTCGGGATGTGCGTGGAGACCGTCTCGACGCCGGTGAGCAGCAGACCGACCCCGGCGATGGAGAGCAGCTCCTGCTCGGTCAGTCGGTCGCCCTCGTCGCGGGCCTTGACCAGCGCCCCGAGAAGGTCGTCGGTGGGCTCCTCACGGCGCTGAGCGACCAGCTTGCCCATGTAGCCGAACAGTTGCTCGGCGTAGACCATCAGCTGCTCACTGGTACTGGTCAGCCCCTCGGTCCAGATCCGGAACTGGGCGCGGTCCTCGAACGGCACACCGAGCAGCTCACAGATCACGGTGACCGGGTACGGCAGAGCGAACAGCTCGACCAGATCGCCCGGGGAGCCCTTGGCTATCATCTCGTCGACGTACTCGTTGGCGATCCGCTGCGCGTCGGCGCGGATCGCGTTGACCCGGCGGGCGGTCAGCGCCTTGCCGGCCAGCTTGCGCAGCCGGGTGTGGTCCGGCGGGTCGAGGCCGATGATGCCCTCGTACGTCATCTCCTCACGGGTACGGGGCTGGTCCTTGCCCTGCGCCGCGGCCCGGCTGAACCTCGGGTCCGTCAGCACGGTCTTGACATCTTCGTACCGGGTGGCCAGCCAGGACACCTCGCCGTACGGCAATTGCACCCGGGCCAGCGGCTCGGTGCTACGCAGCAGCCCGTAGGTCGGGTCGATGCCGATTCCGGGCGACTCGCAGAACGGATACTTGCGGATCTCCTGATCGATCGTCACGGGGCACTCCCTCGGGTCGCACCGGGCGCACGGATCGGGCGCTGGCGTCGATGTCAGCTTCGGCCGTTCGGTGCGGTACGGCATGTCCGGACGACACGCCGGGCACCAGCCGGACCAGGCGAGGAATACGTAATCAGGAAAGGAAATGTGGCTACACCCCCGCGCCGCCCCTACCTTCCCCCTACCACGATGGGTAAGGGCGGTTCTGGGGTGCCGCTAGGGGTCCGGGTGGGCGGGTCGCCACTAGCCTCGGGTTCAGACAACGCGCTGCTGACCGTCGAGCGGTTCTCGCCGACGCGCACCGGTGATTGAGTCACGCCACGTCGGTGGGCGCAACCCCCATGGAGGATGGCTGATGTCCCTGCTCGTTTCCACGACCTCCGATCCGGGGCGGTTCCGCTCCTTCGGGCCGCACCATATCGACGAACTGGGCGCCCGCTATGGATTGTCGGCCGACAATGTGCGCGCGATCCGCACCATTTCCCGGGTGCTGCCGTTCCGGGTCAACGAATACGTCCTGTCGCACCTGATCGACTGGGACCGCATTCCGGACGACCCAATCTTCCGATTGGTGTTCCCACAGCGTGGCATGCTCGCCGCCGCCGACGAACGACTCCTCGGTGACCTACTGGGCGCCGGCGACCGCACGGGGCTGCGCGTGGAGGTGGCCCGGATCCGGGCCGGGCTCAACCCGCACCCGTCCGGGCAGCAGCAGCACAACGTGCCGCACCTGGATGGTCACGAGCTGCCCGGCATGCAGCACAAGTACCGGGAGACGGTGCTGTACTTCCCCCAGCAGGGGCAGACGTGCCACGCCTACTGCACCTACTGCTTCCGCTGGGCGCAGTTCGTCGGCGACGCCGATCTGCGGTTCGCCGCGCCGGGCCCGGAGCAGCTGGTGACGTATCTGCACCGGCACCCGGCGGTGACCGACGTGCTGGTCACCGGCGGCGACCCGATGATCATGTCGACGGAGCGGCTGCGCAGCCACGTGGAACCGCTGCTACGGGTGGACACGGTGCGCACCGTCCGCTTCGGCACCAAGGCGGTGGCCTACTGGCCGTACCGGTTCGTCTCCGACAGCGACGCCGACGACCTGCTGCGGCTGTTCGCACAGGTGGTCGCCGCCGGCCGCAACGTCGCGGTGATGGCGCACTTCAGCCACCCGCGTGAGCTGGCCACCGAGATCGCCACGCGGGCCATCGCCCGGATCCGGTCGACCGGGGCGGTGGTCTACTGCCAGGCCCCGCTGATCCGCTACGTCAACGACGACCCCCATGCCTGGAGCGACATGTGGCGGGCCGAGCTGGCTCTCGGCGCGGTGCCCTACTACATGTTCGTCGAGCGGGATACCGGGCCTCGGGACTACTTCCAGGTGCCGCTCACCCGCGCCGCCGACATCTTCCGTACCGCCTATCAGGACCTGCCCGGCCTGGCCCGGACCGTGCGGGGGCCGGTCATGTCGGCGACCCCCGGCAAAGTCCTGGTCGACGGCGTCGAGCGGACCCCGCACGGCGAGTTCTTCCAACTCCGGTTGATCCAGGCCCGCGACCGCCGGCTGGTCGGCCGGCCGTTCCGGGCCCGGTGGTCGGCGGACGCGGCGTGGTTGAGCGACCTACAGATCGACCCGGCCGCCCCAGCGGACATCCTCGCCGCGGTCAGCCCCAGCGCGGCCCGCCCCGGCGCGGCCGTCACCGCCTGAACACGACCGACCCGAAGGGAGCTGGCGATGGCCGGCCGCAGGATCTCGCCCAATCTCGCACTCGACCAGCTGGTCGCGCAGCGGATCGCCAGGGGCGAGTCCATCGTGCACCTCGGTTTCGGCGAGTCCCGCCTGCCGGTCTTTCCGCCGCTGGTGCGACAGCTGACCGAGGCCGCAGACCGCAACGCGTACGGGCCGGTGGTCGGCGACCCGGCCACCCGGGACGCCGTGGCCGGCTACTTCTCCCGACGCCGCCTGCCCACGGAAGCCAACCAGGTGATCGTCGCGCCGGGCAGTAAACCGCTGCTGATGGCCCTGCAACTGGTCGTCGGCGGTGGCACCCTGGTCGCTCTGCCCAGCTGGGTCACCTACGCCCCGCAGGCCCGGCTGGCCGGCAAGAAGGTGTGGGGGGTGCCGATCCCGAGGTCCTGTGGCGGAGTGCCCGACCCGGCAGCGCTGCGGGAGACGGTCCGCGACGCCCGGGGGCTCGGCCAGGACCCCCGAATCCTCGTGCTCACCTCGCCGGACAATCCGACGGGCACCCACGCCCCGGACGAGGTGGTCCGGGACCTGTGCGCGATCGCCGAGGAGGAGGACCTACTGATCGTCTCGGACGAGATCTACCGAGACATCCTGCACGAGCCGGGGGCGGACCTGCTCAGTCCGGCGGAGGTCGCGCCCCGGCGGACGGTGGTGATCACCGGGCTGAGCAAAAACCTGGCGCTCGGCGGCTGGCGGATCGGGGCGGCCCGGTTCCCGGCCGGCGGGTGGGGCGAGCGGATCCGCGCGGACGTCGCCGCGGTGGCCAGCGAGATCTGGTCCACCCTGGCCGGCCCGATGCAGTCGGTGGCCCGGTACGCCTTCGCCGAGCCGCCGGAGATCCGCGAGCGGCTGACGGCGGACGTCGCACTGCACGGCACCGTGGCCGGCGCCGTGCACCAGATCATGGTGGATGCGGGCGCGACCTGCCGGCAGCCGACCGGCGCGTTCTACGTCTACCCGGACTTCGCACCGCTCCGGGGCCCGCTGGCGGAGCAGGGCGTCACCGACGGCGCGACACTGCAGCGCCACCTGCTGGAGGAACTGGGGGTCGCGGTGCTCTCCGGCCACCACTTCGGCGACCAACCCGACGCGCTGCGCTTCCGCGCCGCGACCAGCATGCTCTACGGCGCCACCCCGCAGCAGCAGCGGCAGACCCAGGACGCCGCCGACCCGCTCACCGTGCCGCACGTCGCCGACGCGCTGGCCCACATCGAGCGGGCCCTCGCCAAGCTCCCCCGATGACAAGGACGCCAGAGATGACCAGCGCCATCGTCTTCCCCGGGATGGGTCCGTGCGAGTTCACCGACGTCGCGAGGTTCATGCTCGTCGACCGGGACGCCCGCGACCTGCTCGCCACCGCGAGCGACGCCCTGGACTACGACCTGTTCGCCCGGTACCGGGACAGCGACAGCGACTACTCCGAGTACGCCCAGGTGGCCTTCCTGGTCAACTGTGTGGCGTTGGCCCGCTGGGCGGAGCGGGTGATGGACCTGCGGCCGGGCCTGGTCGCCGGGCCCAGCTTCGGCGGCAAGGCCGCCGCCGTGTACAGCGGCGCGCTGGACTTCGCCGAGGCGGTACGGATGACCGCGCAACTGTCCCGGATCGAGACGGAGTACTTCGCGACGGAACAGCGGGGCGTGGTGACGATGTCCTTCGTCCGTACCCCGCAGGATCGACTGCGGGACATCCTGGGCGAGTTGGACGAGGCCGGTGAGTGGTACGAGATCTCCTGCTACGTGGACACCGACTTCTGGATGGTGACGCTGCACGAGGGGCGCACCGACTGGTTGGCGCAGCGGCTGCGCGCCGGCGGTGGGCTGCCGCTGTACGTCATGGATCCGCCACTGCACGCCACCGCGTTCCAGCCGCTGCGCGACCGGGTGGAGGCGGAACTGTTCGGGTCGTTGCACTTCACCGACCCGCAGATCCCGGTCGTCGCCGACCAGGACGGCACGGTGCGGGACACCGCCGACGGGGTGCGGGCCATGCTGCTCGACGGCATCGTCACACCGGTGCGCTGGCCGGAGGTGGTTGGCACGTTCCAACGACGGGGCGTGGAGACGGTGCACGTCTGCGGACCTGATCGGTTGTGGGGCCGGGTGGGGGCGACCGTCCGCAACTTCCAGACCACCATCGTGGACCCTCGGCGGGCGATGTCACCGATCCGCCGCACCGTGGCCGTGTGACGGCCGGTCGAGCACGGAGGACGAGGATGACCCAGCACACCGACCACGCCCTGCACGGGCGCTTCCTGCAGGGGCTGGCCGCCGCGCCCCGGGCCACCGCCCTGCACCTGCCGTCCGGCCCGGTCAGCTACGAGGAACTGCACGCCACCGCGCTGCGCTGGGCGGGGTCACTGGCTGCCGGCCCGGACGGGCCGCCCCGGGTGGTCGGCATCCTGGCCGGCAAGACCCTGGAGTCGTACGCGGGACTGCTCGCCACCCTGTATGTCGGTGCGACCGCCGTACCGCTGCACCCGGAGTTCCCGGCGACGCGCACCGCACGGATGCTCACCGCATGCGGAGTGTCCACCCTGCTACTCGACGACGCCGGTCTGGCGGTGCGGGGCGAGTTGGGCGATGCGCTCTCCGGCCTGCCGGTACTGGCACCGGTGGTGGACCCGGGCGGCAGGGATGCCGGTCTCCGGCTCCCGGTGGCCTCGGCAACGCCGCTGGCCGAGCCCCTCCCGGCCGACCCCGACGATGTGGCCTACGTGCTGTTCACCTCCGGTTCGACGGGGCACCCCAAGGGGGTGCCGATCACTCACGGCAACCTGCGGCACTACTTCTCGGTGCTCGACGGCCGGTGCGACTTCGGGCCGGACGACCGCTTCTCCCAGTCGTTCGACCTCAACTTCGACTGCGCCATGTTCGACCTCTTCTGCGCCTGGGGTGCGGGGGCGAGCGTGCACCCGGTGCCCCCGGCGGCGTACCTGGACGTCCCGGCGTTCGTGGCCGAGCGGGGCCTGACGGTGTGGTTCTCCACACCCAATGCGATCACTCTGGTTCGGCGGACCGGACGGCTGGTTCCGGCGGCGATGCCGTCGCTGCGGTGGAGCTTCTTCGCCGGGGAGGCGCTGCACGCCGCCGACGCGGTGGACTGGCAGGCGGCGGCGCCCGGGTCGACCCTGGAGAACATCTACGGCCCGACCGAGCTGACCGTCACCATCACCGGGCATCGCTGGGCGCCGCAGACCTCGCCGGGGCTCTGCGTCAACGGCCTCGTCCCGATCGGGTCCCTGCACGACGGGCACGACGGGGTGCTGCTCGACGCGGACGGCGCGGCCGACGAGGTGGAGGGTGAACTCGTGATCACCGGCCCGCAGCTGACCCCCGGCTACCTCGATCCGGCCGACGACGAGGGCCGGTTCCTGATCCGGGACGGCCGGCGCTGGTACCGCACCGGAGACCGGGTGCGGCGGCTGGAGAACAAGGAGTTGATCTACCTGGGTCGGCTGGATGCCCAGGTGCAGGTGCACGGCTGGCGGGTCGAGCTGGCCGAGATCGAGCACGCGTTGCGGGGCTGCCCCGGGATCGAGGACGCGGTCACCGTCGCTCGGTCCGGCGCCGGCGGCACCGAGCTGGTGGTCTTCTACACCGGTGAGCCGACCGCACCGGCGCAGTTGGCCCGACAGCTGCGGCAGACCCTGCCGAAGGGCATGTTGCCCCGCTCGTACCGGCACGTGCCGGAGTTCCCGCTGAACTCCAACCGGAAGGTCGACCGGGCCCGGCTGGCGCGTGAGGCCGCCGTGACCTGACCGTCCCTCCCCCGAGCCGGTCCCCAGGGTTGACAGGGTCGGCCGGGGGGCCGGCGAGCGGTGGTTCAGCCCTGCGCGGGCTCTCCGGCGCGGCGGGCAAGGGCCCGCCGGTCGATCTTGCCGTTGGCGTTGACCGGCAGCTCGTCGAGAACCCGCACCTGCTGCGGCACCATGTAGTCGGGCAACGCCTCCAGGCAGAACGCGCCGAGCTCCATCTCCTCAACGCCGTCGACACCCGCGTCGAGCACCACGAAGGTGGCCAGCACCGGATCCTTGCCCGCCTGGGACAGCATCAGCGCGGCGGCACCGGCGATGCCCGGGAACTCCCGGACCCGGCGCTCCACCTCGCCCAGTTCGACCCGGTTGCCCCGTACCTTGACCAGCGAGTCAGCCCGGCCGGTGAAGTACAGCTCGCCGCCCTCCCCCCGGTAGGCCAGGTCGCCGGTGCGGAAGACCACCTGCCCGGCGGCCGGGTTGAGCGGGTCGGGCACCAGCGCGGCGGCGGTCGCCTGCGGGTCGTTCCAGTAGCCGTTGAACAGGGCGGCGCTGCGCAGGTGGATCTGGCCGACCACACCCGGCTCGTCGACCGGCCGGCCGTCCTCGTCGATCAGCAGCATCTCCGCACCGGGGTGGGCGTGGCCAATGGAGATCCGGTCCGCGTCCTCGGGCAACGGGTTCGGCACGTCGGTGAAGGAGGCGGCGATGGACTCGCTGCTGCCGAAGCAGTTGACCACCCGGGCTCGGGGCAGGGCCCGTTGCAGTTGGCGCAGTTCGGGCAGCGGGAAGTTCTCGCCGGAGTAGAGCACACCGCGGATCTGTTCGCCGAGCGCGGCCAGCCCGGCCTGCTCGTGCCGCAGCACGCCCCGCCAGATCGACGGGACGCCGTTGACCTGGGTGGTTCCCGAGTCGGTGAGGAACTGCACGAAGCGGCGCGGCCAGCGCAGCAGCGACCGGGGCACCGGCACGACGGCCGCGCCGCTGCCCAGGGCCAGGCCGATGTCGAGCAGGGAGAAGTCGAACTGAAGGGGGGAGGTGGTGGCGACCCGGTCCTCGGCGGAGACGATGCCGTGCCGGAGCATGCCCCGGAAGAAGGCGAGTACGCCCCGGTGGCTCATCACCACGCCCTTGGGCCGGCCGGTGGTGCCGGACGTGAAGATCATGTAGGCGGGATCGGTGGGGACCAGCTCCCGGCGGTGCCGGGATCGGGGTGCTGGAGCCCGCTCGACCTGGATGCCGTCGGTGCCGAAGCGGCCGGTGCCCAGCGGCGTGGGCACCGCCTCCCGGCGTCCGTCGACGGTCTGCAGGTGCAGCGCCGCCTCGGTGCTCTCGGCGATCAGCGCGAGGCGCTGCGCCGGTGTCTCCGGGCTGACCGGGACGACGGTGAGCCCCAGCGAGGAGCAGGCCAGGAAGGTGGCGATGGCGGTTGCGGAGGTGTCCGACTCCAGGACTACCCGGTCGCCTATGTCCAGTCCCAACTCGTCGAGGGTGGCGGCGTAGCCGTCGACCCGCTGGGCGAGCTGACGGTACGACAGGGAGCCCGTCTCGCCGCCGACGGCCTGGATGACGGCCGGTTTGTCAGGCGTCAACCGGGCGCCCGCCAACAGGAACTCGTGCAGCGTCTCCACGGAGGCGTGCGTGCGCGCGAAAATCTCTCGACTCATGGCCGGAGCGTATCGGCGACCATAAGCGCGTCCCACCCACATCAACACCCCTAACGACCCCTAACGTCGACCCTCCGCGGGCGCGAGATTGTCGGGTCGTCAATGCCCGGCGGCGTTGCTAGCTTTTCCTCACCCTGCACCGGAAGGAAGTCACCGACATGTGGGATCAACGGTTCGAGAGCATCCTGCGCCAGCACCTGCCCTTCCTCGACCCGGAGGAGCCGCTGCTGGACGGCACCAGCCTGCATGACTCGGGTCTGGACTCCCTTGCCATGGTCGAGCTGCTGGCGACACTCGAAAGTGAGTACAACGTACGTTTCGTCGACGACGCGATGTCACTGGAGACATTCGCCACCCCGCAGACGCTGTGGAGCGCGATACGCGACATGCTCGGTGCTTCCGTGTGAGGCCCGGCGCGCGAACGGGCCCGTGACCATTTCGGTCGCGGGCCCTTTTCGGCAGCTCAGCCGGTCGCACTAACCTGCCGGCCCGACGAGCTACGGGTTCGGCTCGGAGGCTACGCGTTCTCGCTGTCGACGTCAGCGTGTGGCTGCGCGCCCAGACCCAGTTCAGAGCCGGTCGAGAAACTCGGTGAGGATTTCGGTGAACCGCTCCGGGGTCTCCAGGTGAGGCAGGTGACTGGCCCCATCGACGATCTCCCAGCGAGCACCGGGGACGAGATCGTGGAAGGGGCGCACGGCGGCCGGGGTGACCTCGTCGTGCTCGCCGCTGATGACCAGGGTGGGCGCGTCGATCTGCGGCAGACGGTCGACCAGCGAGTAGTCGCGCAGGGTCCCGGTCACGCAGAACTCGCTCGGCCCGTTCATGGAGTGGTAGACGGTCGGATCACCGTTGATCTCCATGAAGGTGGCCATCAGCTCCGGCGGCAACGGCTTACGCCGGCACACGTGCCGCTGGTAGAAGACCATCATCGCGGCCACGTAGGCGGGGCTGTCGGTGGTGCCGGCGGCCTCGTGTCGACGCAGTGTCGCGTCCACGCCGGGGGGCAACGCGGCCCGCAGCACGTCCAGCTCGGACAGCCACAGCGGGTACGACGCGGGCGCGTTGGCGATCACCAGGCCGCGCAGCCCGGCGGGTCGGTCCACCGCGTGGGCCGCCGCCAGGACCCCACCCCAGGACTGCCCGAGCAGGACGTACTCGTCGGTGACGCCGAGCCGGCGCAGGAGGTTGTCCAGCTCGGCCAGGAACAGCTCCACCGTCCAAAAGTCGGCGCCACGGTCCCGCAGATGGGTGGAGCCGCCGTTACCGAGCTGGTCGTAGTGCACCACCGGGCGACCGGAGTGGCTCAGCTCGGCCAGGCTGAGCAGGTAGTCGTGGGTGCTGCCCGGGCCGCCGTGCAGCACGACGAGCGGCGGCTGACCCTCGTGCAGCCGGCCCGTCACGCGGTACCACGTTCGATGGTCGCCGAACTCCACGATGCCCTTGTCGGTCGGTGCCAGTGTCATGGCGTCCACTCCAGTTGTCGTCACTGCGAGATCCAGTCCCGGACCACGCTGGCCGTCGCACCGACCTGCCCCTCCATCATGGTGAAGTGGTTGCCGGGAACCTCCCGGAGCGTGTGTGGGGTTTCCCAGGTGGCCCGCCACCCGTCGTCGTCGCCGGCCACGATGGACTCCTGCGGCCGGACGAAGAGCACCGGCGTACCGATCGAGTCGATCGGGCAGCTCTCCAGCAACCGGATGTAGCGACCCATCGCCGACAGCCGGGCGCTGCTGAACTCGCCGAAGGTGGCCTCCCGGTCCAGCAACGAGTCGAGCATGTGGGTAAAGAAGGTCGCTGTGGTGCTGCCGGTGGTCAGGTACGTGTCCAGCAGCACCACCCCGGTCGGGCCGTGACCCTGCCGCTCCAGCTCACCGGCGGTGGCGTGGGCGAACAGCCCGCCCGAGGAGTAGCCGACGATGACGTACGGCCCCTGCTCGGCGATCGGGCGGACCATCTCGGCGAATACCCGCACCGCCGCGTCGGACGAGGCGGGCAGGCTCTCGTCGCGGCCGAAGCCCGGCACCGGCAGGGTCCACACGTCGCGGGTGCCACCGAACTCGGCGGTGAACCGGGCGTACTGCTGATCGCCGCCGAGCGCCATCGGCGAGGGAAGGCAGACGATCGCCGGCCCCTGGTCGCCACGGGCGAGTCGGCGAGGGGCAGGGATCTCCGGCAGGTCGGGCGGCCCGTCGAAGGTGGGCCGGATGTCGGCGACCGCGTGCAGCAGGGACAGGCCCTGCTGCACCCGGCCACCCTTGACCGCGCTACGGAACAACGCGCTCATGGTGTCGGCGGCGTCGGTCGGGCCGGTGTCCTCCTCGGCCGGCGGGGCAGCCAACTCGGTGCGTAGCAGCGCGGCGAGTTCGGCGATGCTGCCGTGGTCGAAGACCACGCCGGTGTCCAGCCGCAGCCCCGTGACCTCGTTGAGGGCGTTGCGCAGCTCCATCGCGGTGAGCGAGTCGAAGCCGAGTTCGACGAAGCGCAGCGCCGGGTCGACGTCGTCGGGTCGGGTGTGGCCGAGCACCGTCGCGGCCCGCGTCCGGACCAGGTCACGCAGCAGCGCCCCTTGGCCGTCGGCGTCGAGCCCGGCGAGGGTACGCCGCAGCGCCGCCGGGTCAGGCCGGGTCGGGCCGGACGCACTCCGCCGGGCCGGGCTGACGAGCGCGCGGAGGATCGGCGGTACCTCTCCCGCCGCCGGGGCACGCAGGTCAGCCTTGACCGGCACGAGCACCGCGTCGGTACGGGACAAGGCCGCGTCGAGCAGGTCCAGCCCCTCCTCGCTGGACATCGACAGCACCCCGCCCCGGGACATCCGGGCCCGGTCGGTGCCGCCGAGGTTGTCGGCCATGCCGCCGCCGGCCCACGGCCCCCAGGCGAGGGACTGGGCGGGAAGCCCGGCCGCCCGACGGGCGTTCGCGAGCGCGTCGAGGAAGGCGTTCGCCGCCGCGTAGTTGCCCTGGCCTGGCCCGCCGAGCACGCCGGCCGCCGAGGAGAAGAGCACGAACGCGGTGAGGTCTGCGTCGCGGGTCAGCTCGTGCAGGTGGGTGGCGGCGTCGACCTTGGGACGGAGCACCGCGTCGAGGCGTTCCCGGGTCAGCGAGGGGATGGTTCCGTCGTCGAGCAGCCCGGCGGCGTGCACCACCCCGGTCAGCGGGTGGTCGGCGGACACCCCGGCGAGCAGCGCGGCGACCGCGTCCCGGTCGGCCAGGTCGCACGCGGCGACGGTGACCTCGGCACCGCGCGCGGTGAGGTCGGCGCGCAGCGCGGCCATGCCGTCCGCGTCGGGCCCGCGCCGGCTGGCCAGCAGCAGGTGCCGCACCCCGTGTGTCTCGACCAGGTGCCGGGCGACGAACCGGCCGAGGGTGCCACCGGCGCCGGTGAGCAGGACGGTGCCGTCGGCGGTGAGGGTGCTGCCGGAGGTGCCGTCGGGGTCGCCGGCGGTCACCAGCCGGGCGGCGTGAGCGACGCCCTCGCGGAGGACCAGTTGCGGTTCGCCGCCGGCCAGCACGGCCGGAAGGGCCAGTGCCGACTCGTCGTGGTCGTCGAGGTCGACCAGAACGATCCGGCCCGGGTTCTCCGACTGGGCGGAGCGGGCGAGCCCCCAGGCCGCCGCGGCGGCCGGCTCGGTGACCGTCGTGCCCTGCGCGCCGTGGGTGAGGATCATCAGTCGGGACGACGCCAGCCGCTCGTCGACGAGCCACGTCTGTAGCAGGGCGAGGAGGTGCCCGGTGGTCTGCCGGGCACCGGCCGCGAGGTCATGGCAGTCGGGTTGGACGCTGGCGACCAGCACGTCCGGTGCGGCGGCGCCCGCGTCCAGGGCGGCGGTGAGGGCGTCGAGGCCGGGGTGGGCCTCGGCGGCCAGCCCGACCGTGTCGAGCGCGGCGGCCACCTTGAACTCGTCGGCACCGATGAGCGCCCAGCGGCCGGTTGCCCGGGTGGTGGGCAGCGGAACCGGGGTCCAGTCGACCCGATACAGGTGCTCCTGCCGGGCGCCGCGAGCGGCGACGAGCTGACTGGCGTCGATCTCCCTCAGCACCAGGGAATCAACCCGGGCGACGGTTGCGCCGGACTCGTCGGCCAGGGTGAGGGCGACCTGCTCGGGCCCGGTGGGAGTGACGGTAACCCGGAGAGCGACGGCGCCGGTGGCGTGGACGGTCACCCCGGTCCAGGAGAACGGGACGGCGGACGTGCCCTCGCCCCGGCTGAGGCCGATGGCGTGCAGGGCCGCGTCGAACAGGCCCGGGTGCAGGTGGAACCGGTCGGCGTCGGTCGTGTCGGCGGGAAGCGCGACCTCGGCGTACACCTCGTCGCCATGTCGCCAGGCGGCCCGCAGGCCCTGGAAGACCGGGCCGTAGACGAGGCCGACATCGGCCATTCGCTCGTACAGTCCGTCGAGGTCGACGGGGGTGGCGGCGGCCGGTGGCCACGGGGCCGGTGGGTCGGCGGTCGGGGTCGGCGGGGCCGGAGCGACCAGTCCGCTGGCGTGCCGGGTCCACGGCTCGTCCTGGTGCCGGGAGTAGACGGTGACCGGCCGCGCGCCGTCGGCGCCGGGCGCACCGACGGCGACCTGCACCTGTATCCCGCCATCGTCGGGTACGACCAGCGGGGCCTGGAGGACGAGTTCGGCCAACCGGTCGCAGCCGACCTGGGCACCGGCGTGGACGGCGAGTTCGACCAGGCCGGTGCCGGGCAGCACGACCGTCTCGCCGAGCGCGTGGTCGGCCAGCCACGGGTGGGTGCGCCGGGACAGGCGGCCAGTGGCGATAAGCCCGTCGGTGTCGGGGAGAGTGGTGACGGCTGACAGCAGCGGGTGTTCGGCGTCGAGCAGGCCGGCAGCGGTGACGTTGTCGGCTCCGGTGTCGTGCAGCCAGTAGTGCTGGTGTTGGAAGGCATACGTCGGCAAATCAACCTGCCGCCCACCCGGATGCACCACAGCCCAATCCAGATCAACACCAGCAGCCCACACCCGCCCCATCCCCGCCGCAAACGCCCGCACCTGATCACCACCACGCCGCTGCAACCCCACCACCACCGCCGCCTCCGGCACACACTCCGCCACCAACCCCGTCAACACACTGTCCGGACCAACCTCCACAAACCGCGTCACCCCACGCTCCACCAACGTCGCCACCGCATCCGCAAACCGCACCGTCCCCCGCACCTGCCCCTGCCAATACCCCACCGACCCCAACACCTCATCCGTCACCACCTCACCCGTAACCGTCGACACCACCGCCACACCCCCCACACGCCCCCGCACCCCACCCACAACCCGCCCAAAATCCGCCACCATCGGATCCATCAACCGCGAATGAAACGCATGCGACACCCGCAACCGCCGCGTCCACACCCCCAACGACCCCTCCAACCCCGCAATCTCCTCCTCCGTCCCCGACACCACCACCGACCGAGGACCATTCACCGCCGCCACATCCACACCACCAAGCTCCAACTCCCCCACCGACCCACCCACCGCCAACATCGCCCCACCCGGCAACCCCTCCATCAACCCACCCCGAGCCGCCACCACCCGACACGCATCCTCCAACGACCACACCCCAGACACATACGCCGCCACCAACTCACCAACCGAATGACCCACCACAAAATCCGGCACCAAACCCCACGACTCCGCCAACCGAAACAACGCCACCTCCACCGCAAACAACGCCGGCTGCGCCCACCCCGTCCGATCAAGAACACCACCACCATCAACAAACATCACCTCCCGCAAATCACCCCCCAACAACGGCCCAAACACCCCACACACCTCCGCCAACGCCCCCGCAAACACCGGAAACGCCCCCGCCAACTCCCGACCCATCCCCACCCACTGCGCACCCTGACCCGAAAACAAAACAGCAGTACGACCCGAACTCACCCGCCCCGACACACCACCACCAGCAGCCACCACCTCCAAACCAGCAGAAAGCTCCGACACCTCCCGACCCACCGCCACACCCCGAAACTCCAACCCCGCCCGACCCACACCCAACGACAACCCCACATCCACCGCACGCACACCAACCCCACCACAAAACCCCGCCACACGACCCGCCTGACCAGCAAGCCCCTCCAACGAACGCCCCGACACAGGCCACAACACCACCGGCGGATCCACCACCTCCACCAACCCCACCGACTCCTCGTCACCAACCAACGGAGCCTGCTCCAACACCACATGAGCATTGGTCCCACTGATACCAAACGACGACACCCCAGCCCGACGCGGCCGATCCACCGCCGGCCACTCGACCGGATCGATAGCCAGGCGCACATCACCGGCGCTCCAGTCCACGTGCGGCGTGGGCTCATCCACATGCAACGTGCGCGGCACCATCCCGTGCTCCATCGCCATCACCATCTTGATCACACCAGCCACACCCGCCGCCGCCTGCGTGTGCCCAATATTCGACTTCACCGAACCCAACCACAACGGCCGATCCCGATCCCGCCCATACGTCGCCACAATCGCCTGCGCCTCAATCGGATCACCCAACGTCGTACCCGTACCATGCGCCTCCACCACATCAACCTCAGCCGCCGACACCCCCGCATTACCCAACGCCTGCCGAATCACCCGCTGCTGCGCCGGCCCATTCGGAGCCGTCAAACCATTCGACGCACCATCCTGATTCACCGCCGAACCCCGCACCACCCCATACACCCGATGACCATTCCGGCGAGCATCCGACAACCGCTCCAACACCAACACACCAACACCCTCAGACCAACCCGTCCCATCAGCACCCGCCGCAAACGGCTTACACCGACCATCGGGCGCCAACCCCCGCTGCCGCGAAAACTCCACAAACGTCTCCGGCGTCGCCATCACCGTCACCCCACCAGCCAACGCCAAATCACACTCCCCCGACCGCAACGCCTGACCCGCCAAATGCATCGCCACCAACGACGACGAACACGCCGTATCAACCGACACCGCCGGGCCCTCCAACCCAAACGTGTACGAGATACGACCAGAAACAACACTGCCAGCACTGTGCCCCGACACGTAGTCGTGATACATCACACCAGCAAACACACCGGTAGCCGAACCCCGCACCGAAGCAGGATCAATACCAGCCCGCTCGAACGCCTCCCACGACACCTCCAACAATTGACGCTGCTGCGGGTCCATCAACACGGCCTCACGAGGTGAAATACCGAAAAAGACCGGATCGAACTCGCCCGCACCCGGCAGGAAGCCCCCCTCGGCGGCATAGCTGGTGTCGGGACGGCTGCCCGACGGGTCATAGAGGCGGTCGAGATCCCAACCCCGATCGACAGGAAAACCATCGATGGCATCGACACCCTCAGCGACCAGCCGCCACAAGTCCTCCGGCGACGAAACACCACCGGGATACCGGCAGGCCATCCCCACGATCGCCACCGGCTCGTCGATACCGGCCGTGGTGGTGACGGTCTGCCGGATCTGCGGTACGTCGAGAGCACCGGTCAGGTCGCGGTGCAGGAGTTCGGTAAGGGCGAGCGGTGTCGGGTAGTCGAAGATCAGGGTGGCGGGCAGCCGCAGGCCGGCGGCCGTGGAGAGCGCGTTGCGCAGCTCGACCGCGGTGAGGGAGTCGAAGCCGAGGCTCTGGAAGGTCCGCTCCGCCTCGACCGCGTCCGGCCCGGAGAGGCCGAGCACGGCGGCGACGTGGGTGTTGACCAGGTGCCGGACGGCGTCGGTCCGCTCGTTCTCCGGTAGGGCGGCCAGCCAGTCGCTCTGCGGCCGGTCGGCGGTCGCGGCGGTGGCGACGGCGCGCCGGGTCGGGCCGGTCAGACCGCGCAGCACCGGCGGCAGGTGGTCGCCGAGGGTACGCAGGGCCGTCACGTCGAGCCGGGCCGGAATGAGCGTGGCCTGCTCGCCGGCGACGGCGGCGTCGAGCAGGGCGAGCCCCTCCTCGGTCGTCAGCGGCAGTACCCCGCCGCGCGCCATCCGCTCGCGGTCCACATCAGACAGTTTCTCGGTCATCGCCGAGCCCTGACCCCACAGCCCCCACGCCAACGACACACCAGGCAAACCCGCCCGACGACGCGTCACGGCCAACGCGTCCAGGAAAGCGTTAGCCGCCGCGTAGTTACCCTGCCCCGGCGCGCCCAACACGCCAGACATCGAGGAGAACAACACGAACGCCGACAACTCCCGGTCCCGGGTCAACTCGTCCAACAACCACGCCGCGTCCACCTTCGGACGCAACACCCCCGACACCCGAGCCGCCGACAACGACGACACCACACCGTCATCCAGCACACCCGCCGTGTGCACCACCGCCGACAGATCCGACGCACCCGCCAGAACAGCAGCCAGCTGCACACGGTCAGCCACGTCACAAGCGGCCAGCTCGACCCGCGCGCCAGCCGCCGACAGCTCCGCCACCAGATCCGCCGCACCCGAGGCAGCCATACCGCTACGCGACAACAACAGCAAACGCCGCACCCCATGCGCCGCCACCAAATGCCGAGCCACCACCGACCCCAACGCACCCGTCGCACCGGTAACCAACACCACACCCGTACCGAAAAGCGAAGCATCCACGCTAGACGACGCAACAGCCTGACGGACAAGCCGAGGAACCGAAACCACCCCACCACGGACCCGTACCTGCGGTTCACCCGCGGCCAACGCGAGCGAGAGCACGTCAGAAAGCTGATCAGTGTCAGCGTCAACAAGAAGGAAGCGGTCCGGATTCTCCGCCTGCGCCGAACGCAGCAGACCCCACACCGCCGCACCCGCCAGATCGGTCACATCATCACCGACCGCACCCCGGGTGAGCACCGCCAGCCGGTGGGTGTTCGGGCCGGCCAGCCACTCCTGCACCAGGCCGAGCACGCGATTCACCTCGTCGTGCACCGCTTGCGGTCCGGCGACGTCCGCGCCGAGTCCGGCGGTCAGCACCAGCAGTGCGGCGGCGGTCGCTCCGTCCCGGGCGAGCGGGTCGGCGCTGGGCACTGCCTGGGCGGTGCCGGTGGGGGCGAGTTCCGGCCGGGCGGCCGAGTGGTAGGCCCAGTCGGGGTCGGTCACCACCGTGGGCGTACCGATCTCCTGCCAGGCGAGGTCGAACAGCGCATCTGCGATGGCGCCGGCCCGGTGTGCCTGGACGGGCCGCAGGACCAGCGAGTCGACCGTGGCGACGGGTGCGCCGACCCCGTCGGCGACCGCCACCCGGACCCCGGAGCCGACCGGGGTGAGCCGGATCCGTACACCCGCCGCGCCGGTGGCGTGCAGGGTGATGCCCGACCAGGCGAACGGCAGCCCGCGGAAGGTGTCACCGTCGGCGAGGCCGAGGGCGTGCAGGCCGGCGTCGAGCACCGCGGGGTGCAGGCCGAAACCGTCGGCCTCCACGTCCTCGGGAAGGCTCACCTCGGCGTAGAACTCGTCGTCGCGTCGCCACACCCGGCGCAGCCCCTGGAAGACCGGGCCGTAGACCAGGCCACCGGTGGCGAGGTGGTGGTAAAGGTCGTCGGTGGTTACCGGTTCGGCGCCAGTGGGCGGCCATTCGGTAAGGACGGTTCCGGTGCTACGGCGGCCGGTGGTGAGCAGGCCGCTGGCGTGCCGGGTCCACCGGGCGTCGGTGTCGGCGCTGCGGGCGTACACCTGGATGGAGCGGGCCTGGCCGGCGTCGGCGGCGCCGACGACGACCTGGAGTTGGACGGCGCCGCGTTCGGGCAGCACCAGCGGGGTCTCAATGGTCAACTCATCGACGGTTTCGGCGCCGACCTGGGCACCGGCGTGCAGGGCGAGCTCGACGTAGCCGGTGCCGGGGAAGACCACCGCGCCGTCGACGACGTGGTCGGCGAGCCAGGGGTGCCGGTCGAGGGAGAGCCGGCCGGTGAGGACAGCGCTGTCGGCGTTGGCGAGGGTGACCGCCGCGCCGAGCAGCGGGTGGTCGGCGGAGTCCAGGCCCATCGCGGTGGCATCGCCCGGGTCGGCCGGAGCGTCGATCCAGTAGTGCTGGTGTTGGAAGGCATACGTCGGCAAATCAACCTGCCGCCCACCCGGATGCACCGCAGCCCAATCCAGATCAACACCAGCAGCCCACACCCGCCCCATCCCCGCCGCAAACGCCCGCACCTGATCACCACCACGCCGCTGCAACCCCACCACCACCGCCGCCTCCGGCACACACTCCGCCACCAACCCCGTCAACACACTGTCCGGACCAACCTCCACAAACCGCGTCACCCCACGCTCCACCAACGTCGCCACCGCATCCGCAAACCGCACCGTCCCCCGCACCTGCCCCTGCCAATACCCCACCGACCCCAACACCTCATCCGTCACCACCTCACCCGTAACCGTCGACACCACCGCCACACCCCCCACACGCCCCCGCACCCCACCCACAACCCGCCCAAAATCCGCCACCATCGGATCCATCAACCGCGAATGAAACGCATGCGACACCCGCAACCGCCGCGTCCACACCCCCAACGACCCCTCCAACCCCGCAATCTCCTCCTCCGTCCCCGACACCACCACCGACCGAGGACCATTCACCGCCGCCACATCCACACCACCAAGCTCCAACTCCCCCACCGACCCACCCACCGCCAACATCGCCCCACCCGGCAACCCCTCCATCAACCCACCCCGAGCCGCCACCACCCGACACGCATCCTCCAACGACCACACCCCAGACACATACGCCGCCACCAACTCACCAACCGAATGACCCACCACAAAATCCGGCACCAAACCCCACGACTCCGCCAACCGAAACAACGCCACCTCCACCGCAAACAACGCCGGCTGCGCCCACCCCGTCCGATCAAGAACACCACCACCATCAACAAACATCACCTCCCGCAAATCACCCCCCAACAACGGCCCAAACACCCCACACACCTCCGCCAACGCCCCCGCAAACACCGGAAACGCCCCCGCCAACTCCCGACCCATCCCCACCCACTGCGCACCCTGACCCGAAAACAAAACAGCAGTACGACCCGAACTCACCCGCCCCGACACACCACCACCAGCAGCCACCACCTCCAAACCAGCAGAAAGCTCCGACACCTCCCGACCCACCGCCACACCCCGAAACTCCAACCCCGCCCGACCCACACCCAACGACAACCCCACATCCACCGCACGCACACCAACCCCACCACAAAACCCCGCCACACGACCCGCCTGACCAGCAAGCCCCTCCAACGAACGCCCCGACACAGGCCACAACACCACCGGCGGATCCACCACCTCCACCAACCCCACCGACTCCTCGTCACCAACCAACGGAGCCTGCTCCAGGATCACGTGCCCGTTGGTGCCGCTCACACCGAACGACGACACCCCGCCCCGGCGCGGTTGGCCGTGGTCCGGCCACTGCCGCGCCTCGGTGAGCAGGTGCACCGCGCCGGCCGACCAGTCGACGTGCGAGGAGGGTTCCGAGACGTGCAGGCTCTTGGGCAGCACGCCGTTGCGCAGCGCCATCACCATCTTGATCACGCCGCTGACGGCGGCGGCGGCCTGGGCGTGGCCGATGTTGGACTTCACCGAGCCCAACCAGAGGGGCCGGTCCGCCGGCCGGTCGTGGCCATACGTGGCGATCAGCGCCTCCGCCTCGATCGGGTCGCCGAGGGTGGTGCCGGTACCGTGCGCCTCGATCAGGTCGACGTCGGTCGAGGCGAGCCCGGCGTTGGCGAGGGCTTGACGAATGACTCGCTGCTGGGCCACCCCGTTCGGAGCGGTCAGGCCGTTGGACGCGCCGTCCTGGTTGATCGCCGAACCGCGGATGACGGCGAGCACCGGGTGGCCGTTGCGCTGGGCGTCGGAGAGGCGTTCCAGCAGCAGCATGCCGACTCCCTCACCCCAGCCGGTACCATCGGCGTCATCGGAGAAGGGCTTGCAGCGGCCGTCGGAGGCCAGGCCACGCTGCCGGCTGAAGGCGACGAACGCGCCAGGGGTCGACATGACGGTGACGCCGCCGGCCAGCGCCAGGCCGCACTCCCGCTGACGCAGCGCGTGCGCGGCCAGGTGCAGGGCGACCAGCGACGACGAGCACGCGGTGTTGACGGTGACGGCTGGCCCCTCCAGCCCGAGGCTGTACGCAACCCGCCCGGAGATGACCGCACCGGCGCTGCCGGTGCTCATGTACGCCTCGACGGGTTCGGGCAGCACCGTGAGCCGGTCCCAGTAGTCCTGGCCGCCGCAGCCGACGAAGACGCCGACAGGGCCGCCGCGTAGCGAGTCGGGGTTGATGCCGGCCCGCTCACACGCCTCCCAACTCGACTCCAGCACCAGCCGCTGCTGCGGGTCCATGGCCAATGCCTCGCGGGGCGAGATGCCGAAGAACTCGGCGTCGAACTTGGCGGCGTCGTGGACGAAGCCGCCCTGCCGGACGTAGCTGCTGCCGGCGGCGTCCGGGTCGGCGTCGTAGAGAGCTGCGGTGTCCCAGCCCCGGTCGGTCGGGAAGTCACCGATGGCGTCGACGCCGTCGGCGACCAGCCGCCACAGATCCTCGGGCGAACTGACCCCGCCCGGGTAGCGGCAGGCCATCCCGATGATCGCGATCGGGTCCTGCTCCTGCGACTCGACCTCGCGCAGCCGTTCCCGGGTGCGGTGCAGATCGGCAGTAACCCGCTTCAGATAGTCGAGGAGCTTCTCTTCGTTCGCCATCTGAACCTCACCAAACTCGTTGCCAGCGGGACACGTTCCGGGGGAGCGCGGTGGCGGCTCAGGTCATCCCGAGTTCCTTGTCGATCAGGTTGAACACGTCGTCGGCGGAGGCCGTTTCGAGGCGGTCGACCAGGGTGGCGCCCGCGGTGGTGCTGAGGGTTTCGTTGAGCTTCGCCAGCAACGACTGGAGCCGGGCGGTCACCCGGTTCCGCTCGATCTCCTCCGGCGGGAGGCCGGCGACGGTGGCCTCGAGCCGGTCCAGCTCGGCGAGCAGGCCGCCGGCGGTGTCGCCGGTGTACCCGAGTTCGGCGCGGAGCTGGTCGGCGAGGGCGAGCGGGGTCGGGTGGTCGAAGACCAGGGTTGCGGAGAGCCGGAGGCCGGTGGCGGCGCTGAGCCGGTTGCGCAACTCCACGGCCGTCACCGAGTCCATGCCGAGGTCCTTGAAGGCGCGCCGCGGTTCCACCGAGTCCGCGTCGCCGTATCCCAGGACAGCGGCCACGTTTGTGCGGACCGTATCGAGCAGTAGGGCGCGCTGCTCGGCCTCGGGCAACGCGGCGAGCCGGTCGGCGAGGGCCGAGGACGACGGCGTGTCGGTGGATTCGGTGGCCTCGGGTGCGGCGTCGGGGAGCGCGGTGAGCAGCGGCCGTGGCCGGGCCAGGGTGTAGATCGGGGCGAACCGGGCCCAGTCGATGTCGGCGACGACGAGGTGACTCTCATCGTGGTCGAGGGCCTGCCCGAGCGCGTCGACAGCGAGTCGGGGGTCCATGACGCCGACACCAAGCCGGTCGAGGTGCGCGCCGACCTCGCCGCCGGCCATGCCGCCGCCCCAGCTGCCCCAGGCAACGGAGGTGGCGACCACGCCGCGGGTCCGCCGCCGATGGGCCAACGCGTCGAGGTACGCATTCGCGGTGGCGTAACCGGCCTGCCCGGCACTGCCCCACACCGCCGCCCCGGAGGAGAACAACACGAACGCCTCCAACGGCCGGTCGGCCAGCAACGCGTCCAGATGCACCGCACCCAACACCTTGGCCCGACACACATCAGCGAAGTCGTCGAGACCGGTCTCACCCAACGGCACCTCCGGACGCAACACCCCAGCAGCATGGAAAACCGCGGTCAGGTCATCACCCAGATCAGCCAGCAACGCAGCCACCGCATCACGATCAGCCACATCACAGACGACGACATCAACACCGCGGTGCCGGGCCACCAGGTCGGCCGCACCCGGAGCGTCCAATCCCCGCCGGCTGGCCAACACCACCCGATCCGCACCACCAGCGAGCAACCACTCCGTGACATGCTCACCAACACCACCAGTGCCACCAGTCACCAGAACAGTGCCGCTCGGTCGCCAGCGCCGTTCGGACGTGCCGACAGCCGGCCAACGGACCATCCGCCGGGCCAACACTCCGACCGTACGGACGGCAACCTGATCCTCACCCCCATCCGCAAGCACGTCGACGAACCGCTCAACATGAGCATCAGTCCAGTCCACAGGCAGATCAACCAAGCCACCCCACCAGTCGGGATAGTCAAGGGAAAGCACCGTACCCAAACCCCACAACGCACCCTGCGCGAGATCGATGACCGGCTCGAACCGATCAATCGCCACACCACCAGAGGTGACGCACCAGACTCGCCCCATACGGCCGGTGACAGCGAGCGCCTGAATCAGCCTCACCGTGTCGACAACACCAGCGGAGAGCCCGACACCAGTGTCGTCCCGACTGTCATCGAGGGCGAGCAGGGACACCACCCCCGCCGGAATGTCCCCAACCGGCAGATCAACACCAACAACCATGACCACCTCGGCACCACGCGCGGCCAGCCCCTCGATGACCGCCCGTACCCGCGCGTCGCCGGCCAACGTCACCGGGACCACGACCCACCAGGCACCGGACAGCTCCCCGCCAACGGGCAAATCCGTCGAGCGCCACACCACCCGATACCGCCAGCCGTCCACCGTGGCGGACGCGTTCTGCCGGGACCGCCAGGACGTCAGGCCGGGCAGCACCTCGCTGACGGTCTCGGCGTCGACGCCGAGACCATCGGCGAGGGCATCAACATCGGCGCGTTCGACGGCGTCCCAGAATCCGGCATCGGTTCCGGCGGCGGTCGGGGCGGCGACGGTCGGCTCGATCCAGTAGCGCTGGTGTTGGAAGGCGTAGGTGGGCAGCTCCGCCCGGCGGGTGCCCGGCAGGGCGGTGGTCCAGTCCACGTCGACGCCGCGCACGTGCAGCTCGGCCAGCGAGGTGAGCAACCGGTCCAGGCCGCCGTCGTCGCGTCGCAGGGTGCCGGTGACCACCACCGGGCGGTCCGTCGACTCCAGCGTCTCCTGCATCCCCATGCCGAGCACGGGATGCGGGCTGACCTCCACGTACGCGGTCCAGCCCTGTTCGGCGAGCGAACGGATCGCCGGGTCGAACCGGACAGTGTTCCGCAGGTTCTCGTACCAGTAGCGGGCGTCGAGGGTGGCCGTGTCGATCCAGTCGCCGGTAACGGTGGAGAGCATCCGGATCGTCCCGGTACGCGGGTTGATCGCGGCCAGGTCCTCCAGCAGCCGGTGTTCCAGCGCCTCCACCTGCGCCGAGTGGGAGGCGTAGTCGACGGCCACCTGCTTGACCCGCACCCCCTCCTCGGTGAGCGCGGCGACGAGGTCACGCAGCGCCTGCGGGGTGCCGGAGACCACGACCGAACCGGTGCCGTTGACCACGGCGAGGGAGATGTCACCCGCCCACCGGGCGATCCGTTCCTGCACCTGGTCAGCGGGCAGCCCAACGGAGACCATGCCGCCGTGACCCACCAGCTTCTCACCGATGGCACGGCTACGCAGGGTGACCACCCGCGCCCCGTCAGCGAGGGAGAGCGCCCCGGCCACGCAGGCGGCGGCGATCTCACCCTGCGAGTGACCGACCACGGCGTCCGGCTCGACGCCGTACGCGCGCCAGGTGGCGGCGAGGGAGACCAGCATCGCCCAGAGGGCGGGCTGGACGACGTCCACCCACTCCAGAGAGGTCGCCCCGGGTCCGCCGCGCACCACGTCGAGCAGGTCCCAGTCGACGTAGGCGCGCAGCTCGGCGGCGCAGCGCCGCATCCGCTCGGCGAAGACGGGCGAGGAGTCCAGCAGGGCGGCGGCCATGCCAACCCACTGGGCGCCCTGACCGGGGAAGACGAAGACGACCCGCCCGGCGGCGTCGGCGGTGCCGGTGACCGCGATCGGGGACGGCTGACCGGCGGCGACCGAGGCGAGTGCGGCGCGCAGTTGCGGCAGGTCCCCGCCGAGCGCAACAGCCCGGTGGTCGAGTCGGGCCCGGCCGGCCAGCGTACGGCCCACCGAGGCGAGGTCGGCCTGCTCGTGGTCCAGGTGGGACAGCAGTCGTTCGGCCTGGGCGCGCAGCGCCCGGTCGGTGTGCCCCGAGAGCACCCACGGCAGTTCCGTCGGGATGGCCGGCTGCTCGTCCTCCTCGGCCGGGGGCACCTCCTCCAACACGACGTGGGTGTTGGTGCCGCTGATACCGAAGGAGGAGACCGCGCAGCGGCGAGCCCGGGAGGTCTGCGGCCAGTCGACCGGCTCGGTGAGTAGTCGCACTGTCCCCGGAGACCAGTCGATCTCACCGCTGGGATGGTCGACGTGCAGGGTCTGGGGCAGCACGCCGTGTCGCATCGCCTGCACCATCTTGATCACCCCGCCGACTCCGGCGGCGGCCTGTGAGTGGCCGATGTTGGACTTGAGCGAGCCGACCCAGAGCGGACGGTCGACGGGGCGGTCCTTGCCGTAGGTGGCGAAGAGCGCCTGCGCCTCGATCGGGTCGCCGAGCCGGGTGCCCGTGCCGTGCGCCTCGACTGCGTCGATGTCCTGCGCAGCGAGCCGGGCGTTGGCCAGCGCGGCCCGGATGACCCGACGCTGGGAGGGGCCGTTGGGAGCGGTGAGGCCGTTGGACGCACCGTCCTGGTTGGTCGCGGAGCCCCGGATGACGGCGAGGACGGGGTGGCCGTTGCGGCGGGCGTCGGAGAGCCGTTCCAACACCACCACACCGGCGCCCTCGGCCCAGCCGGTGCCGTCGGCGGCGGCGGCGAACGACTTGCATCGGCCGTCGAAGGACAGCGCCCGCTGCCGGGAGAACTCGACGAAAGCGTCGGGGGTGCCGATCACGGTGACGCCACCGGCGACGGCGAGCGAGGACTCCCCGGACCGCAGCGACTGGCAGGCCGAATGCAGGGCGACCAGTGAGGACGAGCAGCCGGTGTCGACGCTGACCGCCGGGCCTTCCAGGCCGAGGGTGTAGGACAGCCGGCCGGAGACGATGCTGCCGGCGCCCCAGCTGTTCGGGTAGTCGTGGTAGACGACGCCGGCGAATACGGCGGTGGGGCTGCCCCTGAGCGCCAGTGGGTCGATACCGGCCCGCTCCAACGCCTCCCAGGACGTCTCCAGGAACAGCCGCTGCTGCGGGTCCATCTCGGCGGCCTCGCGGGGCGAGATACCGAAGAACGTCGGGTCGAAGTCGGCGGCGTCGTGGAGGAATCCGCCGTGCCGGGTGTAACTGGTGCCCGGGTGCTCCGGGTCCGGGTCGTAGAGCCGTTCGAGATCCCAGCCCCGGTCGGTGGGCATGCCGGAGATGGCGTCGGTGCCGGCCGCAACGAGGTCCCACAGCGCCTCGGGTGAGTCGACCCCGCCCGGATAGCGGCAGCCCATACCGACGATGGCGATGGGCTCGGCGGCGCGCTCCTCCATGTCGCGGAGCCGCTCGCTGGTCTCGTGCAGGTCGGCCGTTACCCGCCGCAGGTAGTCACGAAGCTTCTGTTCGTTGGACATCAGGAACCCATTCGTGGACGGGGCCGGCAGGGCGGACGGTTCATGAGGTGCCGAACTTGCTATCGATGAATTCGAAGAGGTCGTCGTCGGAGGCGGTGTCGAGGTCCTCGGTCACGCTGACGACCTCGGCCGGGCGTTGATCGGCGGTCCAGGTCGCGAGCAGGGCCTTGAGCCGCTCCCCCACCCCGGCACGGATGCTCTCGTCGAGAGCGGCCACCGCATCAGTGTCCAGCGTGGACAAGGTCGCCTGGAGCCGGTCGAGGTCGTTGAGCAGGGTGACGCCCCCCGCGTCGGCGGGCGCCAGCTCGGTGAGCAGGTGCCGGGCCAGTTCGATCGGGGTCGGGTGGTCGAAGACCAGCGTGGCGGGCAGCCGCAGCGCGGTCTCGGTGGCGAGCCGGTTGCGCAGCTCGACGGCGGTCAACGAGTCGAAGCCGGCTTCCTTGAACGCCCGCTCTGGCTCTACGTCGGCGTCGGAGGCGTACCCGAGGACGGCGGCGACCTGGTCGCGGACCAGTGCGAGGATGGTGTCCAGGCGGTCCGGTGTCGGCATCGCGGCGAGCTGTCCGGCGAGGTCGGCGGTGGCGGCGACCGGGGTGGCCGGTTCGCTCTCCGGGTGGGCGTCGGGGAGCGCGGTGAGCAGCGGCCGTGGCCGGGCCAGAGTGTAGATCGGGGCGAACCGGGCCCAGTCGATGTCGGCGACGACGAGGTGACTCTCATCGTGGTCGAGAGCCTGCCGTAGCGCCTGGACAGCGAGCCCGGGGTCCATCGGCGGGGTGCCCTGTCGGCGCAGGTGCGCGCCGACCTCGCCGCCGGCCATGCCGCCGCCGCCCCAGCTGCCCCAGGCAACGGAGGTGGCGACCACGCCGCGGGTCCGCCGCCGATGGGCCAACGCGTCGAGGTACGCATTCGCGGTGGCGTAACCGGCCTGCCCGGCACTGCCCCACACCGCCGCCCCGGAGGAGAACAACACGAACGCCTCCAACGGCCGGTCGGCCAGCAACGCGTCCAGATGCACCGCACCCAACACCTTGGCCCGACACACATCAGCGAAGTCGTCGAGACCGGTCTCACCCAACGGCACCTCCGGACGCAACACCCCAGCAGCATGGAAAACCGCGGTCAGGTCATCACCCAGATCAGCCAGCAACGCAGCCACCGCATCACGATCAGCCACATCACAGACGACGACATCAACACCGCGGTGCCGGGCCACCAGGTCGGCCGCACCCGGAGCGTCCAATCCCCGCCGGCTGGCCAACACCACCCGATCCGCACCACCAGCGAGCAACCACTCCGTGACATGCTCACCAACACCACCAGTGCCACCAGTCACCAGAACAGTGCCGCTCGGTCGCCAGCGCCGTTCGGACGTGCCGACAGCCGGCCAACGGACCATCCGCCGGGCCAACACTCCGACCGTACGGACGGCAACCTGATCCTCACCCCCATCCGCAAGCACGTCGACGAACCGCTCAACATGAGCATCAGTCCAGTCCACAGGCAGATCAACCAAGCCACCCCACCAGTCGGGATAGTCAAGGGAAAGCACCGTACCCAAACCCCACAACGCACCCTGCGCGAGATCGATGACCGGCTCGAACCGATCAATCGCCACACCACCAGAGGTGACGCACCAGACTCGCCCCATACGGCCGGTGACAGCGAGCGCCTGAATCAGCCTCACCGTGTCGACAACACCAGCGGAGAGCCCGACACCAGTGTCGTCCCGACTGTCATCGAGGGCGAGCAGGGACACCACCCCCGCCGGAATGTCCCCAACCGGCAGATCAACACCAACAACCATGACCACCTCGGCACCACGCGCGGCCAGCCCCTCGATGACCGCCCGTACCCGCGCGTCGCCGGCCAACGTCACCGGGACCACGACCCACCAGGCACCGGACAGCTCCCCGCCAACGGGCAAATCCGTCGAGCGCCACACCACCCGATACCGCCAGCCGTCGAGGGTGGAGGCATCCCGATGCCGTGAGCGCCAGGCGGCTAGGCCGGGCAGCACCTCGTCGACGACGTCGGGGGCGACGCCGAGACCATCGGCGAGGGCGTCAACATCGGCGCGTTCGACGGCGTCCCAGAACCCGCCGTCGGTGCCGTCGGTAGCGGTGCCGTCGGTAGCTGTGCCGTCGGTAGCTGTGCCGTCGGTAGCTGTGCCGTCGGTGCGGTCGGGCTCGATCCAGTAGTGCTGGTGTTGGAAGGCATACGTCGGCAAATCAACCTGCCGCCCACCCGGATGCACCGCAGCCCAATCCAGATCAACACCAGCAGCCCACACCCGCCCCATCCCCGCCGCAAACGCCCGCACCTGATCACCACCACGCCGCTGCAACCCCACCACCACCGCCGCCTCCGGCACACACTCCGCCACCAACCCCGTCAACACACTGTCCGGACCAACCTCCACAAACCGCGTCACCCCACGCTCCACCAACGTCGCCACCGCATCCGCAAACCGCACCGTCCCCCGCACCTGCCCCTGCCAATACCCCACCGACCCCAACACCTCATCCGTCACCACCTCACCCGTAACCGTCGACACCACCGCCACACCCCCCACACGCCCCCGCACCCCACCCACAACCCGCCCAAAATCCGCCACCATCGGATCCATCAACCGCGAATGAAACGCATGCGACACCCGCAACCGCCGCGTCCACACCCCCAACGACCCCTCCAACCCCGCAATCTCCTCCTCCGTCCCCGACACCACCACCGACCGAGGACCATTCACCGCCGCCACATCCACACCACCAAGCTCCAACTCCCCCACCGACCCACCCACCGCCAACATCGCCCCACCCGGCAACCCCTCCATCAACCCACCCCGAGCCGCCACCACCCGACACGCATCCTCCAACGACCACACCCCAGACACATACGCCGCCACCAACTCACCAACCGAATGACCCACCACAAAATCCGGCACCAAACCCCACGACTCCGCCAACCGAAACAACGCCACCTCCACCGCAAACAACGCCGGCTGCGCCCACCCCGTCCGATCAAGAACACCACCACCATCAACAAACATCACCTCCCGCAAATCACCCCCCAACAACGGCCCAAACACCCCACACACCTCCGCCAACGCCCCCGCAAACACCGGAAACGCCCCCGCCAACTCCCGACCCATCCCCACCCACTGCGCACCCTGACCCGAAAACAAAACAGCAGTACGACCCGAACTCACCCGCCCCGACACACCACCACCAGCAGCCACCACCTCCAAACCAGCAGAAAGCTCCGACACCTCCCGACCCACCGCCACACCCCGAAACTCCAACCCCGCCCGACCCACACCCAACGACAACCCCACATCCACCGCACGCACACCAACCCCACCACAAAACCCCGCCACACGACCCGCCTGACCAGCAAGCCCCTCCAACGAACGCCCCGACACAGGCCACAACACCACCGGCGGATCCACCACCTCCACCAACCCCACCGACTCCTCGTCACCAACCAACGGAGCCTGCTCCAACACCACATGAGCATTGGTCCCACTGATACCAAACGACGACACCCCAGCCCGACGCGGCCGATCCACCGCCGGCCACTCGACCGACTCGGTCAGCAGCCGAACATCCCCGGCCGACCAATCGACCTGCCGCGACGGCGTCTCGACGTGCAGGGTGCGCGGCAACACCCCATGCCGCATCGCCATCACCATCTTGATCACACCAGCCACACCCGCCGCCGCCTGCGTGTGCCCAATATTCGACTTCACCGAACCCAACCACAACGGCCGATCCCGATCCCGCCCATACGTCGCCACAATCGCCTGCGCCTCAATCGGATCACCCAACGTCGTACCCGTACCATGCGCCTCCACCACATCCACATCAGAGACAGAAAGCCGAGCATTCGCCAACGCGGCACGAATCACCCGCTGCTGCGCCGGCCCATTCGGAGCCGTCAAACCATTCGACGCACCGTCCTGATTCACCGCCGAACCCCGCACCACCCCATACACCCGATGACCATTCCGGCGAGCATCCGACAACCGCTCCAACACCAACACACCAACACCCTCGGACCAGCCGGTGCCGTCGGCGTCGTCGGAGAACGACTTGCAGCGGCCGTCCGGGGCGAGTCCCCGTTGCCGGCTGAACGCCACGAACGGGGTGGGGTTCGACATCACCAGCACCCCGCTGGCGATGGCGGTGGCGCACTCCCCGGCGCGCAACGCCTGGCTGGCCAGGTGCAGAGCGACCAGGGACGAGGAGCAGGCGGTGTCGATCGTCATCGACGGCCCCTCGAAACCGAAGGCGTACGACAACCGGCCGGAAATCACCGACGCGGAAGTGCCGGTGCTCAGATACGCCTCCGATTCGGCGGGGGCGAGGCCGAGCAGGTCACCGTAGTCCTGGGCACCGGAGCCGACGAAAACGCCGACCGAACTGCCGCGCAACGCCTCGGGGTTCAACCCGGCGCGCTCACACGCCTCCCAGGTGACTTCGAGCATCAGCCGCTGCTGCGGGTCCATGGCGATCGCCTCGCGGGGCGAGATACCGAAGAACTCGGCGTCGAACTTGGCGGCGTCGTAGACAAAACCGCCGGAGCGCACGTAGCTGGTGCCCGGCTGGTCCGGGTCGGCGTCGAAGAGCGCGTCGGCGTCCCAGCCCCGGTCGACGGGGAACGCGCTGATGGCGTCGGTGCCAGTGGCGACGAGTTGCCACAGGTCTTCCGGGGACCGGACTCCGCCCGGGTAGCGGCAGCCCATGCCGATGATGGCGATCGGCTCGTCCGGGGCGAACCCGGCAGTGGTCGATGTGACGGTGGGTGCGGCGGCGGTGCCGACGAGTTCGTCGTACAGGTGGCGGGCCAACACGGCGGGGGTCGGGTGGTCGTAGACCATGGTGGCGGGCAGGCGCAGCCCGACCGCCTCGCCAACTGCGTTGCGCAGCTCGACCGCGGTCAGCGAGTCGAAGCCGAGTTCCCGGAACGGCCGTTGGACGTCAACGGTGGTAGAGGCGTCGTACCCGAGGACGACCGCCACGTGGGTCCGGACGGTGTCCAGCAGATACGGCAGCCGGTCGGCGTCGGGCAGGTCGGCCAGCACGGAGGTCTCACGCGGCGGGGCCGGCGCGGTGGCGACCACGCTCGGGTTGGCCTCGGGGAGCGCGGCGAGCAGCGGCCGTGGCCGGGCCAGGGTGTAGATCGGGGCGAACCGGGCCCAGTCGATGTCGGCGACGACGAGGTGACTCTCATCGTGGTCGAGGACCTGCTGCAACGCCCCGAGGGCGAGGCGCGGCTCCATCGGCGGAGTGCCCTGGCGCAGCAGCTGTTCGGTGGCCTGGTCGTCGACCATGCCACCGCCACCCCAGGTCCCCCAGGCGATGGAGGTCGCGGTACGGCCCTGGCGGCGGCGCTGGTGGGCGAGGGCGTCGAGCCAGGCGTTGCCAGTGCCGTATGCGGCCTGTCCGGCGCTGCCCCAGACGGCCGCGCCGGAGGCGAAGAGGACGAACGCGTCGAGCGGCCGGTCAGCGAGCAACGCGTCGAGGTGGGTCGCGCCGAGCACCTTGGCTCGGCACACGTCGGCGAAGGCGTCGAGGTCGGTCTCGTCGAGCGGGGCGGCGTCGCGCAACACCCCGGCGGCGTGGAAGACGGCAGTCAGGTCGTCGCCGATCCCGTCGAGAAGCGTGGCGACCGCATCGCGGTCGGTCACGTCGCAGGCGACGACCTGAACGGCGGGCAGGCGGGCGGCGAGGTCGGCGGCACCGAGGGCGGCCGGGCCGCGCCGGCTGGCCAGGACGACCCGGTCAGCGCCCTGGTCGAGGAGCCATTCGCTGAGGTGCGTGCCGATGCCACCGGTGCCGCCGGTGACCAGGACGGTGCCGGTGGGTCGCCACCGCCGGTCAGGTGTGCCGCTGACGGGCCAGTGGACCATCCGTCGAGCCAGCACCCCACCGTTACGCAGGGCGACCTGGTCCTCGCCGCCGTCGGTGAGCACGTCGACGAGCCGGTCGAGGATGTCGGGCGTCCAGTCGGCGGGCACATCGGCCAGGCCGCCCCACCAGCCCGGGTAGTCGAGGGACAACACGGTGCCGAGCCCCCAGAGCCCGGCCTGCGCGGCGTGCGGCAGGTCCTCGTACGGGTCGACGGCGACGGCACCGGTGGTGAGGCACCAGAGCCGACCGGTGAAGTCGGCGGCGGCGAGGGCGTGCACCAGGCGTACGGTGCCGGTGACTCCGGCGGAGAGGCCGGCGTTGAGGGTGTCCGAAGTGTCGTCGAGGCCGAGCAGCGACACGACTCCGGCGGGGGTGTCGCGGTCGTGTGGCGCGGCGTCGGTGAGCCGGACGACGGTCGCGCCGCGTGCGGTGAGCGCATCGGCCACCGCGGCAGCCCGGGGATCGTCGGTGAGTGCGCTTGGTGTGACAACCCACCAGTCGCCGGTCAGGTGCCGCCCGGTGGGCACGTTGGTGGCCCGCCACATCACCCGGTACCGCCAGCCGGCGGTGGACACGTCCTTGTCGGCTCCGGTGTCGTGCAGCCAGTAGTGCTGGTGTTGGAAGGCATACGTCGGCAGATCAACCTGCCGCCCACCCGGATGCACCGCAGCCCAATCCAGATCAACACCAGCAGCCCACACCCGCCCCATCCCCGCCGCAAACGCCCGCACCTGATCACCACCACGCCGCTGCAACCCCACCACCACCGCCGCCTCCGGCACACACTCCGCCACCAACCCCGTCAACACACTGTCCGGACCAACCTCCACAAACCGCGTCACCCCACGCTCCACCAACGTCGCCACCGCATCCGCAAACCGCACCGTCCCCCGCACCTGCCCCTGCCAATACCCCACCGACCCCAACACCTCATCCGTCACCACCTCACCCGTAACCGTCGACACCACCGCCACACCCCCCACACGCCCCCGCACCCCACCCACAACCCGCCCAAAATCCGCCACCATCGGATCCATCAACCGCGAATGAAACGCATGCGACACCCGCAACCGCCGCGTCCACACCCCCAACGACCCCTCCAACCCCGCAATCTCCTCCTCCGTCCCCGACACCACCACCGACCGAGGACCATTCACCGCCGCCACATCCACACCACCAAGCTCCAACTCCCCCACCGACCCACCCACCGCCAACATCGCCCCACCCGGCAACCCCTCCATCAACCCACCCCGAGCCGCCACCACCCGACACGCATCCTCCAACGACCACACCCCAGACACATACGCCGCCACCAACTCACCAACCGAATGACCCACCACAAAATCCGGCACCAAACCCCACGACTCCGCCAACCGAAACAACGCCACCTCCACCGCAAACAACGCCGGCTGCGCCCACCCCGTCCGATCAAGAACACCACCACCATCAACAAACATCACCTCCCGCAAATCACCCCCCAACAACGGCCCAAACACCCCACACACCTCCGCCAACGCCCCCGCAAACACCGGAAAAGCCCCCGCCAACTCCCGACCCATCCCCACCCACTGCGCACCCTGACCCGAAAACAAAACAGCAGTACGACCCGAACTCACCCGCCCCGACACACCACCACCAGCAGCCACCACCTCCAAACCAGCAGAAAGCTCCGACACCTCCCGACCCACCGCCACACCCCGAAACTCCAACCCCGCCCGACCCACACCCAACGACAACCCCACATCCACCGCACGCACACCAACCCCACCACAAAACCCCGCCACACGACCCGCCTGACCAGCAAGCCCCTCCAACGAACGCCCCGACACAGGCCAGAGGGTGACCGGTGGGGTCGGTCCCGTCGCAGAGTCCTCGACGGGTGCCTGGTCCTCGACGGGTGATGCCTGCTCGATGATGAGGTGCACGTTGGTACCGCTAATGCCGAACGACGACACCCCAGCCCGACGCGGCCGATCCACCGCCGGCCACTCGACCGACTCGGTCAGCAGCCGAACATCCCCGGCCGACCAATCGACCTGCCGCGACGGCGTCTCGACGTGCAGGGTGCGCGGCAACACCCCATGCCGCATCGCCATCACCATCTTGATCACACCAGCCACACCCGCCGCCGCCTGGGCATGCCCAATATTCGACTTCACCGAACCCAACCACAACGGCCGATCCCGATCCCGCCCATACGTCGCCACAATCGCCTGCGCCTCAATCGGATCACCCAACGTCGTACCCGTACCATGCGCCTCCACCACATCCACATCAGAGACAGAAAGCCGAGCATTCGCCAACGCGGCACGAATCACCCGCTGCTGCGCCGGCCCATTCGGAGCCGTCAAACCATTCGACGCACCGTCCTGATTCACCGCCGAACCCCGCACCACCCCATACACCCGATGACCATTCCGGCGAGCATCCGACAACCGCTCCAACACCAACACACCAACACCCTCGGACCAGGCTGCGCCGTCGGCGCCGTCGCCGAAGGACCGACACCGGCCGTCCGGGGACAGCGCGCGCTGCCGGCTGAACTCGACGAAGAGCTGTGGGGTGGCCATCACCGCGACGCCACCGGCCAGCGCCAGGCCACACTCCTCCCTGCGCAGCGACTGGCAGGCCAGGTGCACCGCGACCGACGACGACGAGCACGCGGTGTCCACGGTGATCGCCGGCCCCTCCAGACCCAGCACGTACGCGACCCGGCCGGAGACGAGGCTGCCGGAGGTGGTGCTGTCGACGTAGTCGTGGTGCATCATGCCGACGAAGACGCCGGTGGTGCTGCCCTTCAAGCCGACCGGGTCGATGCCACCGTGCTCGAACGCCTCCCAGGATGCTTCCAACACCAGCCGCTGCTGCGGGTCCGTCTCCACCGCCTCCCGTGGGCTCATCCCGAAGAAGCCCGGGTCGAAGTCGGCGGCGTCGTAGAGGAAGCCGCCGTGCCGGGTGTAGCTCTTGCCGGGCTTGCCGGGTTCCGGGTCATAGACGCCGTAGACGTCCCAACCCCGGTCGGTCGGAAAGTCGGAGATCGCGTCGGTGCCGTCGAGGACGAGCTGCCACAGGTCCTCCGGCGACCGGACACCCCCGGGGTAGCGGCAGCCCATGCCGACGATCGCGATCGGCTCCTGGTCCCGGTCCTCCACCTCACGCAGTCGCCGGTTGGCCTGTTGCAGTTCGGCCGTAGCGCGCTTGAGAAAGGTCCGGAGCTTGTCGTCGTTCGCCATCGTTCACACCAATCTTCCCGCGCCGGAGAGTCCTCTGGAGACGGGCTGCCGTCAGGAGATGCCGAGCTCGTTCTCCAGGACGTCGAACAGTTCCTCGTCGGTGGCGGACTCGTAGTCGCGCCGGGTGTCGTCGGGGTCGCCGGTCCGGTCCTGCCAGCCGCGTAGCACCGCCTCCAGCCGTGCGGTGATCCGGGCGTGCTCGTCGGTGGGTACGCCGGTCAGGGTCTTTTCCAGACGGTCGAGGTCGGCGAGGACCGCGTCGGCCGGATCGGCGTCGGGCGCCACCAGGTCGGCCTTCAACGCCCGGGCGAGGGCGGCGGGCTCGGGATGGTCGAAGACGAGCGTGGCGGGCAGCCGCAGGCCGGTCACGGTGCTGAGCACGTTGCGGAACTCGACGGCGGCGAGGGAGTCGAAGCCGAGGTCCTTGAACGCACGACCGGGTTCCACCGACGCCGGGCCCGGGAAGCCGAGCACGGCGGCGGCGTGCGTGCGGACCAGGTCGAGCAGCAGGGCGTCCCGGTCGGCGTCGGAGAGACCGGTGAGCCGTTGCACCAGCCCCGGGCCGCCGGCCGTCGCGCCGCCGGTGGCCACGGGCCGGGCCGAGACGCGGACCAGACCGCGCAGCACGGCGGGCAGCGCGTCGGTCCGCCGACGCAGCGCGTCCAGGTCGACCCGCACCGGTACGACGGTGGCCCGGTCGGCGGCGACAGCCGCGTCGAAGAGGCCCAGCCCCTCGTCGGTGGTCATGGCGGGCATGCCGAGCCGGCGCATCCGGTGCAGGTCGGCCTCGTCGAGATGACCGCCCATGCCGGTGCCGGCGGCCCAGAGGCCGAAGGCCAGCGAGGTGGCGGGCAGCCCGTCGGCGCGGCGGCGCTGGGCAAGCGCGTCGAGAAAGAGGTTGGCGGCAGCGTAGTTGCCCTGGCCGGCGCCGGCCACCCAGCCGGCCGACGAGGAAAAGAGCACGAACGCAGTCAGGTCGAGGTCGCGGGTGAGGTCGTGCAGGTGCCAGGCGGCGTCCACCTTGGGTCGCAGCACCCGGTGCAGTTGCTCGGGGGTGAGGGCGTCGACCAGCGCGTTCTCGGCGGTGCCGGCGGCGTGCACGACGGCGGTGAGCGGGTGGGTGGCGGGAAGGTCGGCGAGCAACGCGGCGAGCGCGTCTCGGTCGGCGACGTCGCAGGCGGCGACCGTCACCTCGGCGCCGGCGGCGGTGAGGTCCGCAACCAGTTCCGCCGCGCCAGGTGCCATGGCACCGCTGCGGCTGGTCAGCAGCAACCGGCGTACCTGGTGCCGGGTGACCAGGTGCCGGGCGACGAGGCTACCCAGCCCGCCGAGGCCACCGGTGATCAGGACGGTGCCGTCGGCGGACCACGGGATGCCGTCGCGGGGTGCCTCGGCGGGTACCCGGGTCAGTCGGGGCACCAGCAGTCGACCGTCCCGGACGGCCACCTCCGGTTCCCCGGTGGCCAGCGCCGCCGCGAGGTGATCGGTGCCGGTGCCGTCGGTGTCGACCAGGACGAACCGGCCGGGGTGTTCGGCCTCGGCGGCCCGGACCAGCCCCCACAGGGCCGCTTGGGCAGGGTTGACCGGGGTGTCGCCGGCACCGACCGCATCGCGGGTATGCAGCACCAGCGTCGCCGCGGCGTACCCCGGCTCGGTGAGCCATCGGTGCAGCAGCGCCAACAGTCGTTCGGCGGCCGCGTGCACGGCCGCGGGCGGCGTACCGGGCGGGTCGAGGGTGACCACGACGGTGCCGGGTGCCGGGTCAGGCAGTTCCGCCTCGGCGTCGATGGGGGTCCAGTCGTCGGCGACGATGTCCGGGGTGGCGACGGGCTGCCAAGCCACCTCGAACAGGTTGCGCCGGTGGCCCCGGGCGGCGGTCCCGAGTGCGTCGGCGGCGACCGGTCGGGCCACCATCTGGTCGATGGTGGCGACGGGGTTGCCGTTCCCGTCGGCGACGGTGACGGCCAGCTTGTCGGCGGTGGCCGGGAAGATCCGGATCCGCAGAGTGGCGGCGTGCGCGGCATGCAGGGTCACCCCGCGCCAGGAGAACGGCAACGGCGTGTTGCCGGCGCCTTCGGCTACGAGGTTCGCGTGTAGCGCCGCGTCGAACAGAGCCGGATGCAGCAGGAACCGCGGCACGTCGGCGGCGGCCACCTCGGGCAGCGCCGCCTCGGCCCAGACCTCGGCGGTGTCGCCGTGGCCGCGCTGCCACACCGCGCGCAGCCCCTGGAACACCGGCCCGTAGCCGTAACCGTGGTCGAGCAGCCGGTCGTAGAGGCCGGTGAGATCGACCGGCTCGGCGCCGGGGGGCGGCCACTCGGACAGGTCGGCGGCGGCCGGGTCTGCCCCGGCCTGACGGACCAGGACCCCTTCGGCATGCCGGGTCCAGCCGGCGTCGTCGGCCGCGTCGTCGGGCCGGGTCCAGATGCCGAGGGTACGGGCGCCGCTGTCGTCGGCGGCGTCGACCGCGACGCGCAGCGCCAGGCCGCCCTCGGCGGGCAGCACCAGCGGCGTGCCGATGGTCAGTTCGTCCAGCACGGGACAGCCGACCTGGTCTCCCGCGCGCAGGGCGAGCTCGACCAGCCCGGTGCCGGGGACGAGGACGGTGTCGAACACCGCGTGGTCGGCGAGCCACGGCTGGGCGGTGCGGGAGAGGCGGCCGGTGAGCACCACACCACCAGTGCCGGGCAGATCGATGACCGCGCCGAGCAGCGGGTGGTCGGCGGAGTTCAGGCCCATCGCGGTGGCATCGCCCGGGTCGGCCGGAGCGTCGATCCAGTAGTGCTGGTGTTGGAAGGCATACGTCGGCAGATCAACCTGCCGCCCACCCGGATGCACCGCAGCCCAATCCAGATCAACACCAGCAGCCCACACCCGCCCCATCCCCGCCGCAAACGCCCGCACCTGATCACCACCACGCCGCTGCAACCCCACCACCACCGCCGCCTCCGGCACACACTCCGCCACCAACCCCGTCAACACACTGTCCGGACCAACCTCCACAAACCGCGTCACCCCACGCTCCACCAACGTCGCCACCGCATCCGCAAACCGCACCGTCCCCCGCACCTGCCCCTGCCAATACCCCACCGACCCCAACACCTCATCCGTCACCACCTCACCCGTAACCGTCGACACCACCGCCACACCCCCCACACGCCCCCGCACCCCACCCACAACCCGCCCAAAATCCGCCACCATCGGATCCATCAACCGCGAATGAAACGCATGCGACACCCGCAACCGCCGCGTCCACACCCCCAACGACCCCTCCAACCCCGCAATCTCCTCCTCCGTCCCCGACACCACCACCGACCGAGGACCATTCACCGCCGCCACATCCACACCACCAAGCTCCAACTCCCCCACCGACCCACCCACCGCCAACATCGCCCCACCCGGCAACCCCTCCATCAACCCACCCCGAGCCGCCACCACCCGACACGCATCCTCCAACGACCACACCCCAGACACATACGCCGCCACCAACTCACCAACCGAATGACCCACCACAAAATCCGGCACCAAACCCCACGACTCCGCCAACCGAAACAACGCCACCTCCACCGCAAACAACGCCGGCTGCGCCCACCCCGTCCGATCAAGAACACCACCACCATCAACAAACATCACCTCCCGCAAATCACCCCCCAACAACGGCCCAAACACCCCACACACCTCCGCCAACGCCCCCGCAAACACCGGAAACGCCCCCGCCAACTCCCGACCCATCCCCACCCACTGCGCACCCTGACCCGAAAACAAAACAGCAGTACGACCGGTGGTCAGGTGGCCGTGCACGCCCTGGCCGGCGGCGAGCGCGCGGAGACCGGTGACGCCGTCGCCTACAGCGACGCCCCGGTGTTCCAGCGCGGCCCGACCGGCGCCGAGGGTCAGCGCCACGTCTGCGGGATCAAAGTCAGCATCGGCAAGGAAGTCGGCGAGGCTGGCGGCCTGGGCGGTGAGGCCGCTAACCGATCGGCCGGAGACCGGCCAGAGCGCCACCGGCGACGTGCCGGAGCGGACGACCGGTGCGGTGGCGGGAGCCTGTTCCAGCACCACATGAGCATTGGTCCCACTGATACCAAACGACGACACCCCAGCCCGACGCGGCCGATCCACCGCCGGCCACTCGACCGGATCGATAGCCAGGCGCACATCACCGGCGCTCCAGTCCACGTGCGGCGTGGGCTCATCCACATGCAACGTGCGCGGCACCATCCCGTGCTCCATCGCCATCACCATCTTGATCACACCAGCCACACCCGCCGCCGCCTGCGTGTGCCCAATATTCGACTTCACCGAACCCAACCACAACGGCCGATCCCGATCCCGCCCATACGTCGCCACAATCGCCTGCGCCTCAATCGGATCACCCAACGTCGTACCCGTACCATGCGCCTCCACCACATCAACCTCAGCCGCCGACACCCCCGCATTACCCAACGCCTGCCGAATCACCCGCTGCTGCGCCGGCCCATTCGGAGCCGTCAAACCATTCGACGCACCATCCTGATTCACCGCCGAACCCCGCACCACCCCATACACCCGATGACCATTCCGGCGAGCATCCGACAACCGCTCCAACACCAACACACCAACACCCTCAGACCAACCCGTCCCATCAGCACCCGCCGCAAACGGCTTACACCGACCATCGGGCGCCAACCCCCGCTGCCGCGAAAACTCCACAAACGTCTCCGGCGTCGCCATCACCGTCACCCCACCAGCCAACGCCAAATCACACTCCCCCGACCGCAACGCCTGACCCGCCAAATGCATCGCCACCAACGACGACGAACACGCCGTATCAACCGACACCGCCGGGCCCTCCAACCCAAACGTGTACGAGATACGACCAGAAACAACACTGCCAGCACTGTGCCCCGACACGTAGTCGTGATACATCACACCAGCAAACACACCGGTAGCCGAACCCCGCACCGAAGCAGGATCAATACCAGCCCGCTCGAACGCCTCCCACGACACCTCCAACAATTGACGCTGCTGCGGGTCCATCAACACGGCCTCACGAGGTGAAATACCGAAAAAGACCGGATCGAACTCGCCCGCGTCGGTGAGAAAGCCGCCCTTCGCCACGTACGTGGTGTCGGGACGGCTGCCCGACGGGTCATAGAGGCGGTCAAGATCCCAACCCCGATCGACAGGAAAACCATCGATGGCATCGACACCCTCAACGACCAGCCGCCACAAGTCCTCCGGCGACGAAACACCACCGGGATACCGGCAGGCCATCCCCACGATCGCCACCGGCTCGTCGATACCGGTCGTGGTGGTGACGGCCGGTACCGGGTCGACGTCGTCCGGGCCGGCGATCTCCCTGAGCAGGTATCGGGCCAGATCGCGGGGTGACGGGTAGTCGAAGATCAGGGTGGCGGGCAGCCGCAGGCCGGTGCTGGCGGAGAGCGCGTTGCGCAGCTCGACCGCGGTGAGCGAGTCGAAGCCCAGCTCCTGGAACGGGCGGCCGGCGTCGATCCGCTCGGCGGAGGCGTGCCCGAGCACCGCCGCCACCTGGGTGAGGACCAGGGCGGTCGCGGCGCGGTCGCGTTCGTCGGCGGGTAGTGCGGCGAGATCCGCCGCCCAGCCGGTGGCGTTGGGGACGGCGGCACGGGCGGCCAAGCGTCGCGCCGGGCGGACCAGGCCGTGGAAGGGCAGCGGCAGATCGTCGCCGAGAGTACGTAGGACGGCCAGGTCGAGCCGGGCCGGGACGGCCGTCGGGTACGGGTTGGCGACGGCGGCGTCAAGCAGGGCGAGCCCGTCGGTGGTGGCCAGCGGCAGCACGCCACCGCGCGCCATCCGCTCCCGGTCGGCGTCGCCGAGCCGGTCGGTCATCGCCGAGCCCTGACCCCACAGCCCCCACGCCAACGACACACCAGGCAAACCCGCCCGACGACGCGTCACGGCCAACGCGTCCAGAAAAGCGTTAGCCGCCGCGTAGTTACCCTGCCCCGGCGCGCCCAACACGCCAGACATCGAGGAGAACAACACGAACGCCGACAACTCCCGGTCCCGGGTCAACTCGTCCAACAACCACGCCGCGTCCACCTTCGGACGCAACACCCCCGACACCCGAGCCGCCGACAACGACGACACCACACCGTCATCCAGCACACCCGCCGTGTGCACCACCGCCGACAGATCCGACGCACCCGCCAGAACAGCAGCCAGCTGCACACGGTCAGCCACGTCACAAGCGGCCAGCTCGACCCGCGCGCCAGCCGCCGACAGCTCCGCCACCAGATCCGCCGCACCCGAGGCAGCCATACCGCTACGCGACAACAACAGCAAACGCCGCACCCCATGCGCCGCCACCAAATGCCGAGCCACCACCGACCCCAACGCACCCGTCGCACCGGTAACCAACACCACACCCGTACCGAAAAGCGAAGCATCCACGCTAGACGACGCAACAGCCTGACGGACAAGCCGAGGAACCGAAACCACCCCACCACGGACCCGTACCTGCGGTTCACCCGCGGCCAACGCGAGCGAGAGCACGTCAGAAAGCTGATCAGTGTCAGCGTCAACAAGAAGGAAGCGGTCCGGATTCTCCGCCTGCGCCGAACGCAGCAGACCCCACACCGCCGCACCCGCCAGATCGGTCACATCATCACCGACCGCGCCCCGGGTGAGGACGACGAGCGGGGCGGTCGTGGTTCCGGCCAGCCAGCGCTGGGCGATCGCCAACACCCTGTTCACCTCAACGTGCACGTCGTCGGTGCCTCCGGCCGGCAGCACCACCAGCTCGGGCGGGCCGTCACCGGGCCCCGGGCCGGTGGTCGGAGTGACGCCGTCACCGGTGGGGGCCGGGGTGGTGTCGGGGTGCCAGGTCCAGGTGGGGGTGGTTCCGGTCACGGTGATGCCGAGGGGGTGCCAGTCGAGACCGAAGAGCGCGTCGGCGACGCCAGTGGCCGCGGCGACCCGCACCGGGCGGAGCACCAGCGACCGAACGGTCGCGACGGGTGCGCCGACGGCATCGGCAACCGCGATCCGGACGCTGCTGTCGGACGGGGTGAGCCGTACCCGGAGGCTGGTGGCACCGGTGGCGTGCAGTGCCACGCCCGACCAGGCGAACGGCAGACCCCGGTGCGGGTCGTCGTCGGCTCGAGTGAGGGCGTGCAGGCCGGCGTCGAAGAGCGCCGGGTGCAGACCGTAGCCGTCGGTCTCCGTACCCTCGGGGAGATCGACCTCGGCGTAGAGTTCCTTGCCGGTCCGCCAGGCGCGGCGCAGGCCCTGAAAGGTGTGTCCGTAGTCGAGTCCGCCGATCGCGAGGTCGTCGTAGAGACCGGTCAGGGGCAGCGGTTCGGCGTCGGCGGGCGGCCATTCGGTGAGGGCGACGCCGGGAGTGTCGCCGGCGGTCAGGACGCCGGTCGCGTGCCGGGTCCACGGTGCGTCGTCACGTTCGCGGGAGTGCACCGCGACGGCACGACGGCCGGTCGGGTCGGGCGCCTCCACCGTGAGTTGGACCTCGACGCTGCCGCTGTCCGGTACGACGAGAGGCGCGTGCAGGGTCAGCTCGTCGAGCAGGTCGGCGCCGACCTGGGCACCGGCGTGCAGGGCGAGTTCGACCAGCCCGGTGCCGGGGAACACGACAGTGCCGCCGACCGTGTGGTCGGCGAGCCACGGGTGGGTGGACAGGGACCAGCGGCCAGTGAGGACGGCACCGTCGGTGTTGGCCAGCGGCACCGTGACGTCGAGCAGAGGGTGGGTGGCGGCGAGCAGTCCAGCGCCGACGAGAGCGGGGTCGTAGAGCCAGTAGTGCTGGTGTTGGAAGGCATACGTCGGCAAATCAACCTGCCGCCCACCCGGATGCACCGCAGCCCAATCCAGATCAACACCAGCAGCCCACACCCGCCCCATCCCCGCCGCAAACGCCCGCACCTGATCACCACCACGCCGCTGCAACCCCACCACCACCGCCGCCTCCGGCACACACTCCGCCACCAACCCCGTCAACACACTGTCCGGACCAACCTCCACAAACCGCGTCACCCCACGCTCCACCAACGTCGCCACCGCATCCGCAAACCGCACCGTCCCCCGCACCTGCCCCTGCCAATACCCCACCGACCCCAACACCTCATCCGTCACCACCTCACCCGTAACCGTCGACACCACCGCCACACCCCCCACACGCCCCCGCACCCCACCCACAACCCGCCCAAAATCCGCCACCATCGGATCCATCAACCGCGAATGAAACGCATGCGACACCCGCAACCGCCGCGTCCACACCCCCAACGACCCCTCCAACCCCGCAATCTCCTCCTCCGTCCCCGACACCACCACCGACCGAGGACCATTCACCGCCGCCACATCCACACCACCAAGCTCCAACTCCCCCACCGACCCACCCACCGCCAACATCGCCCCACCCGGCAACCCCTCCATCAACCCACCCCGAGCCGCCACCACCCGACACGCATCCTCCAACGACCACACCCCAGACACATACGCCGCCACCAACTCACCAACCGAATGACCCACCACAAAATCCGGCACCAAACCCCACGACTCCGCCAACCGAAACAACGCCACCTCCACCGCAAACAACGCCGGCTGCGCCCACCCCGTCCGATCAAGAACACCACCACCATCAACAAACATCACCTCCCGCAAATCACCCCCCAACAACGGCCCAAACACCCCACACACCTCCGCCAACGCCCCCGCAAACACCGGAAAAGCCCCCGCCAACTCCCGACCCATCCCCACCCACTGCGCACCCTGACCCGAAAACAAAACAGCAGTACGACCCGAACTCACCCGCCCCGACACACCACCACCAGCAGCCACCACCTCCAAACCAGCAGAAAGCTCCGACACCTCCCGACCCACCGCCACACCCCGAAACTCCAACCCCGCCCGACCCACACCCAACGACAACCCCACATCCACCGCACGCACACCAACCCCACCACAAAACCCCGCCACACGACCCGCCTGACCAGCAAGCCCCTCCAACGAACGCCCCGACACAGGCCACAACACCACCGGCGGATCCACCACCTCCACCAACCCCACCGACTCCTCGTCACCAACCAACGGAGCCTGCTCCAACACCACATGAGCATTGGTCCCACTGATACCAAACGACGACACCCCAGCCCGACGAGGACGCCCAGTAACCGGCCACTCCACAGCATCCGTCAACAGCCGAACATCCCCGACCGACCAATCCACGTGCGGCGTGGGCTCATCCACATGCAACGTGCGCGGCAACACCCCATGCCGCATCGCCATCACCATCTTGATCACACCAGCCACACCCGCCGCCGCCTGCGTGTGCCCAATATTCGACTTCACCGAACCCAACCACAACGGCCGATCCCGATCCCGCCCATACGTCGCCACAATCGCCTGCGCCTCAATCGGATCACCCAACGTCGTACCCGTACCATGCGCCTCGACGGCGTCCACCTGGTCGGTGGTCAGTCGGGCATTGGCCAGGGCTTCGGCGATGACCCGACGCTGTGAGGGACCGTTAGGGGCGGTGAGGCCGCTGCTGGCACCGTCCTGGTTGACCGCGGTGCCGCGTACGACGGCCAGCACCCGGTGCCCGTTGCGCTGGGCGTCGCTGAGTCGCTCGACGAGCAGCACACCGACGCCCTCGGCCCATCCGGTGCCGTCGGCGGCGGCGGCGAACGGCTTGCATCGACCGTCGGAGGCCAGACCTCGTTGCCGGCTGAAGTCGACGAACGTCTCCGGGGTGGCCATCACCGTCGCGCCGCCGGCCAGCGCCAGGGTGCACTCCTCACGGCGCAGCGCCTGGATCGCCAGGTGCAGCGCGACCAGTGACGACGAACAAGCGGTATCCACGGTGATCGCCGGACCCTCCAGGCCCAGCACGTACGCGACCCGGCCGGAGAAGATACTGCCGGCGTTGCCGTTGCCGAGAAAGCCCTCCAACTCGGCGGGCACCGTCGGCAGCCGGGTCGAGTAGTCGTGGTACATGAGCCCGGCGAACACACCGGTGCGGCTACCGCGCATCGAGACCGGGTCGATGCCGGCCGACTCGAACGCCTCCCAGGACGCCTCCAGCAACAGCCGTTGCTGCGGGTCCATGGCGATCGCCTCACGCGGCGAAATGCCGAAGAACTCAGGGTCGAAAAGCGCGGCGTCGGAGAGGAACCCACCGCTCCTCGTGTACGTCTTGCCGGCCTTGGAATGGTCGGGGTCGTAGATGTCCTCGATGTTCCAACCCCGGTCGTTGGGGAAGTCGGAGATGGCGTCGGCACCGTCGGCGAGGAGCTGCCACAGCGCCGCCGGACTGTCCACGCCGCCCGGAAATCGGCAGCTCATACCGACGATCGCGATCGGGTCGTACTCTCGGAGCTCGGCGTTGCGTAGCTGCCGGCGGGCCTCACGCAGATCTATGGTGGCCCGCTTCAGGTACCCGAGAAGCTTCTCCTCGTTCTCCATCTACGTCTCCCGCCACTAGCCCAGCCACGAAGACCCGGGCCAATTTCGACTCACGGGTCATCGGGCAGCAATTGTCGAAACAGAGAGCTTCTTCAGGCATTGTTGGTTGTTCGCGATGACCCTACGAAGCGGCGTGGCGCACCCCCAACCCCCTACCGCCCCCAGAGCGCCCCCTAGCTCCCAACGCGACAGCGGCAACGAGGGCAGGAGCACCGTCTACCGCAGGTTACGGCTCGCCCCCACCCACCACCACGGCCAGACACAGTCAGCGTTGAGGCCGAGCCTGACGCTGTTTACTGTGGGGGTACGTACCCGAGGTTCCGCTCTTCGCTGCGGCTTCCCGCGGCATCGGGTGCTGTTGGTCATGCGGTGGTCACGTGGCCACCACATACCGATCTATCCGACCGCGGCCTTCAACACCCAGGAGGTCGAGAGCGGCCGGGAAGGTCGGTGCGCCCGGCGGACCAGAGAAGCACCTGGACCGGATCCCCTTGGGGAGCGTCGGGAAAGAGCCGGGCGAGCACCGCGCGGCAGAGCGCCTCGGATGGACGCCAGCGGATGCCGAGCCCTTCAGTGATGTCGTGGGTGTGCACCAGCGTCTCGGTCACGTCCAGCGCCTCGCGAAGCCGCTCGGGTCTGTCGGACTCCAGTGCCAGGGCTCGTACCGAGGGGTCGGATGCCGACAACGCCGCGCTCAGCAGCCGTCCTGCGCCGGCAACAGGTCGCAGCAGGTCGCGGGGACACGCGCCGTCGCGTACCACCAGGTCGAACGGAAGGTAGGCGGAGTCGGGCGGAGCAGCAAGCTGCCCGGCGTACGCGACGAGGTCACGCGCGACATAGGCGACAGTTTCCCAGCAGCTCCAGTCGAGCGTGCCAGCCCGGCGTCGCCAGTCCGCAGACTCAAACGGCGTGAGCACCCGGACCATCTCCGCCACGGCCTGGTCGACATGACGGCTGTCCATCAAAGGCATATCGAGCAGGCTGCCAGATCTTGCGCCGCCTCGTCGTACCGCCAGCACCCGCTCGATCGGCAGCTCGCGACCCGGGGCGGTTTGCACCGAGCGTGAGGAGGCGATGTGAGTCGCCACGCGTGCTCGGGGCGGATCCCTGTAACCGGGTTCGGCGAGGCTACTGCTCTTGCTGGTTCTTGAGGACGTCACGTACGTGCATGGGCGCGAACCCGAGCAGGTTGGTGCCCGGCCAATGCGTCGGGTCAACAGCGGCCGGATCGTCGCGGGCCAGCCCGATTCCCCAGATCCGGTCTACCGGGCTGGCCTCAACGAGAACCCGCTGGCCGGTACCGAGCAGAAACGTGCGCAGTCCGGCGTGCTGACCGAACGTGGCCAGATTGCCAGCGACCACGATCGGGACACGGTGCTCGTCCCAGATCCGTTGGTCGAATCCGACGACCCGGCCGCCGAGGGTCTTGGCCGCGTGCGGATGTGGCACAGAAACTTCATCCGGTCTCCTCACTACAGCCGCCCTCATCGTTCTTGGCTGGCCAGACGGAGGGCGTAGGCAGCTTTCGTCGGTGACCCCACACCCCCTAAACCGTCCTAGGAGGATGACAGAAACGGAGCGGCGCGCGGTCGCCACGGTGATGGTGTTGCCACACCTGCCAAGCCCGAGCTCAGCAACCAAACAGCCCGCGATCAGCAGATACGCCGCCGCCCGCGACGGCGGGTCCCGCATTCGCTGCTACAGACAACGGGTCCGAGCCAGGACCGCATCGATCATCTCGAACGGTACCCGCGGAGTCAGCTCACCCAGCGGACCCGGCGCGAACGGGCCCGACCCGCACCCCCGCGCGACGCGACAGACTGCGCCAACAGCGGGACTCCCGACGGTGACGAACGGGGAGCTGGCCAGCTCCGAACACGAGGGCCGGAGTCAGGAGGCCGCGGAGAAGTCGCCCCGACGGCGCAGCCGACCGATCCAGCCCTGGGCGGTGTGCCGGGGCACGCCGTAGTGCTCGGCGACCGCGGTCACCGTGCCCATGCGGTTGAAAACCTCGACCACGTCATCCGGCATCCGCCGGTAGACCCGACCTTCTGGCACCGAGGCCTCGGCGCGACGACGTGCGGCACCGGCCCCACCGACACGCCCCGACCCCGACCGGGCCCCACGTTTACCGTCGGCGCTCCGCGCCGGACGGGGTGCTTGCTCTACGCCGGACTCGGCCGCCTCGCTGGGCACCCCGACGGCCTCCTCGCCCTGAGCCGGTGGGACGACGGCGGTGGTAGCGGACGGAAACAACGCCCGCAGGAGCAGGTTGAGATCGAACGACGGCAGGGTCGGTGCCGAGATGCCGTTGCCGGCCCGCATGGCCAGTTCAACAATTCGCGGCGTCGAACCGTCCACGTCGACAGAGACAACGGTCTCCGTCCCGGATTCCTCAGCCCTGATGGTGATTGTGTAGTCACCCATCGCCAACCCTCCACGTAAGGTCACATGGCAGCACACCAATCGGCAGTGTGGTCAGCCCTACGGCTTGTTCAGCCTAGCGGATTGGGCTGACCATGTGACAGAGGCCAGCGGAGTATGGCATGTTTGTTGCCGGCAGGCAACAAAAAAACCACACATACGACACACGTTCACTGTCCAGTAAAGCTTCCGGGTAGGGACTTGACGCCGTTGACGAAGTTGCTCTCCAACCGGACGACCGGACCGGTCAGTCGGAAACGTGACAAATGCGGCGCCAGTTCCCGCAACATCGTTCTCGCCTCCAGTCGGGCTAGGTGTGCCCCGAGACAGAAGTGCGGGCCCATCCCGAAGGACAGGTGCGGATTCGGGTTCCGGTGCAGCCGCAGTTCGTCTGGAGCCTCGAAGACGGCGGCGTCCCGGTTGGCCGAGGTGTACCAGAGCACCACCTTGTCACCGGCGGCGATCGGCGTGCCGCAGAGTTCGGTGTCCACGATCGCGGTGCGCCGGAACTGCATGATCGGGCTGACCCAGCGCAGCAGTTCATCCACCGCCGACGGCAGCAGTGTGTCGTCGGCGACCAGCCGCTCACGCTGCATCGGATTGTCGACCAGCGCCAGCACACTGCCGGTGATGAGGTGTCGGGTGGTTTCGTTGCCGGCTACCACCAGCAACAACCAGAAGTTGCAGAACTCTCGGTCGGTCAGCCGTCGACCGTCCACCTCACTGGTGGCAAGCAACGTCATCAGGTCTTCGCGCGGCGCACGACGCCGCTCGCCGGCCACGCTGAGCGCGTACTGGAACGCCTCGAAGAACGTCTTCCGGTATGCCTCGACGTCGCCGCCGCCGTACTCCGGGTCGTCGAAGCCCACCAGGTTGTTGCTCCACTGGTAGAGCAGGTGCCGATCCTCGCGGGGCAGACCGAGCAGATCCGCGAGGACCAGCAACGGCAACTCCGCCGCGAGGTCGGCAACCACGTCGCATTCCTCTTGCCGAACCGCCCGCTCGACCAGGTTCCGGGCGTGCGCGGTGACACTATCGCCGAGTGCCCGGATCGCCCGGGGGGTGAACACCGCGGTGACCAGCTTGCGGACCCGGGCGTGCTGCGGCGCGTCCATGTTGACGAGCAACTGACGAGCCTGCTCCAGGTCCGCGGTGGTACGCGGATCCGCCAGAAAGGCACCCTGACGGCCGGAGGAGAACACCTCCGGCTGCCGAGACGCGGCGACCACACCCTCGTGCGTGGTGACCGCCCAGAAGCCGGGGCCCTGGCTGAGAATCCGCCCCTCACCGGAGCGCCGCCACAGCGCCGCCTCCGGCACCCAGCTGACCGGCTTGTCGCGCCGCAGCCGGGCAAACTCTGCATACGGCACCCCGGCGGCGTACGTCGCGGGGTGCGCGATGTCCGCACGGTTGCCCGTCGACACAACCTCCGTGCTCATGACCGGCCTCCTGACATCTCGGTGCCCAACAACCCACGGAGCACCTCCTGGCGCAACTTGCCGGTGCCGTCACGGGGTAGTTCCGGGACGAAACGCCACCGCCTGGGCACCTTGAACCCCGCCAACGAACGTCGGCAGAACGCGGCGAGCACCTCCCCGCCCCGCTCCGGGTCGAGCCGGGCCGAGTCCACCTCGACGATGGCGACCACCCGCTCGCCGTACTCGTCGTCCGGCTCGCCGGTCACCGCCGCGTCCCGGACCGCCGGGTGCGACAGCAACACCGTCTGCACCTCCGCGGGGTAGATGTTCACCCCGCCCGAGATCACGACGTCCCCCGCCCGGCCGGTCAGGTAGAGGTAGCCGTCCGAATCCAGGTAGCCGGTCTCGCCGTAGGTGAACACCCCCGCGCGCAGGTGCGCGTCTCGGGTCTTCTGCGGGGCATTGTGGTACTCGAAGGTCTGCCCCACACGGTGGACGAACACCCGCCCCGCCTGGCCGGCCGGCAAAGGGTTGCCCTCGTCGTCGACGATGACGATCTCGTTCGGGGGTACGGCACGGCCGACGCTGCCCGGATGCCGTAGCCAACTGTCGGCGTCCATGAGGGTCACCACGCCGGCCTCGGTGGCCGCGTAGTACTCGACCACCACCGGACCCCACCACTCGATCATCTGCCGCTTCACCTCGACCGGGCACGGCCCACCGCCGTGCCAGACCATTCGGAGGCTGCCGACGTCGGCCGCCGCCCGGACATCCGCGGGGAGCCGCAGCAGCCGGACGAACTGGGTGGGGACCAGATGGCAGGCGGTGATTCGGTGCTCCGCCACGGCAGCCAGGAAGGATTCCGGGTCAAACCGGTCGTGCATCACCAGGCGGCTGCCCCGCAGCAATGGGAGCAACGCGAAGAACACCTGCGCCGAGTGATACCACGGCCCCACCAGCAGCACCGCGCCGCGGGCCGGTACCCCGAGGACACGTCCGGCGTAGGCGAGCAGTCGGTCCACCCGGGCAAACGGCGCCCCGACGCGGAACAAACCGTTGCGCACCCCCTTCGGCGCGCCCGTCGTGCCCGAGGTGTACAGCAGGATGGAGCCGCAGACCTGGTCGGTGGGCTCGTCGGCGGGGAGTCCGGCCAGCAACGGCTCGACCGGGGTGCAGCCGGCGTGCTCCCGCTCACCGGTCACCATGGCACGTACCGGGGCGGGGCAGGAGTGCACTGCCTCGGCGACCACGGCCGCGTACCGGGGCTCGGTGAGCACCAACCGGCTCGCCGAGTCCGACAACAGGTAGGTGATCTCGGGTGCGGTCAGGTGCCAGTTGACCGGCACCACGGTCACTCCGGTGTGGAGGGCGGCGAGCAGCACCTCGAACGTCTCACGCCGGTTGCCGCAGACCACGGCCATGGTGTCACCGACCTGTAGATTCTCGGCGCGCAGCAGGCGGACCCAGCGGTTGACCCGGGCATCCAGGGCTGACCAGTCCAGCTCACCGGCCGAGTCACGAAGGGCCGGTCCGCCAGCGCCGCCGGCCAGCGGATCCGTCAGCATTACCACCATGGCGCTCCTTCGGGGTTCACGGCTCAGTTCAGGAGGTCCGGCTGTTCGTGGACGATGTCGGCGTACAGCGGGCGGAAGTTCAGCCGGGCGATCTCCGGCGTGCCGATCGTGTCGCGCGTCGCGGCGGCGGCCCCGTGGTCGATGGGCACCGGACTGCCGGCCGCCTCGGCCAGCAACTGCACCTGACAGCTACGGTCCATCGTGATGAACCACCAGGCCGCCTCGGCGACGGACCCACCCACGGTGAGCAGCCCGTGGTTACGCAGGATCACCGCCTTGGCCGGCCCGAGCGCCTCGGCAATCCGCTTGCCCTCGTCGTCGGCCAACACCACCCCGGTGTAGTCGTCGAAAACCGCGTGATCCTCGTAGAAGGCGCAGGCGTCCTGCGTGATCGGGCTCAGCGGACGGCCGAGAGTGCACCATGCCCGACCATAGGTCGAGTGGGTGTGCGCGGCGGCCACCGTGTCCGCACGGGCGGCGTGCACGTGGGAGTGGATGACGTAGCCAGCCGGGTTGATCCGGCCTTCGCCCTCCAGCACCGCACCCGCCGGGTCCACAAGCAGCAGGTCACTGACGCGGACGTGCCCGAAGTGCATCCCGAACGGGTTGATCCAGAACCGGTCGGGGTGCTCCGGATCGCGGGCAGTCACATGGCCACCGGCGCCCTCATCGAAGCCGAGGCGGGCGAAGAGCCGGCAGGTCGCGGCGAGCTGCCGCTGCCGCCGCAGACGCTCCTCGGCGGGGGTTCGCCCGGTCATCCGCAGCCTCCCGCGGTGTCGGTGTCGAAGGATGCGCCCGCCGGGACACCGGCCATCGGGTCGGTGGCCGACCCGATGTGGTTCGCCTCGGCGGCAGGCTGCCAGGCGCGCAGGAAGTGGTCGACCCGGTCCAGGCCCCAGAACCGGTGCCGGCCCCACCGGAGGTACGGAATGCCGAACACGTCGTCCTCGTACGCGGTGACCAGGCACCCGGCCCCCTCTTCCCGGATCTGCTCGTCGTCCGGGGCGGCCTGGGCGCCGGCCACGTCGAGGCCGGCCGCCAGGGCAGCCCGACCGAGCACCTCGGGCGTGCAGATGTCCGCACCGCGCGCCCAGCGCTCCGTCACCAGAGCGTCGTAGAACTGCACCGCCCGCCCCTGCCGACGGGCCCAGAGCCAGGCCAGATGTGGCAGCTCCCACCAGGAGTCGACATCGATCGGCCAGGCCATCGCCAGGCCCATCTGCTCCGCCAGCCGCTTGGTGTCCAGCAGGAGGTACCGGTGCTTGGCCCGGCTCATCTGCACGTAGTGGAACTCCGCCCCCCGCTCCGCCAGCGTGGCCGAGGTCCTCGTGTCCGGGTCCCAGTACGGGTACCAGTCGAGCCGGTCGAACACGTCCGGCACCGCCTGCCGCAGCCGGTGCACCGCCAGCCAGCTGTACGGGCTGCGAAACGAGAAGTAGAGGCGAGGTCGACGCTTCACTTCACGCCCCCGGACAGGGCGCGGAGCACCTCGTCGTCGAACTCGGCCAGTTCCCCCGCGCGAGGGCCGCTACTGATGGCGTAGCCGTGCAGGATCCGGGCGGTCGCGGTGTGCACCAGGCGGTCGTCCCGGCGGACGTAGCAGTCCATGCGGGCGTCGAACATGACGCCACGTAGGACGTCGACGACGGTCAGCACGGTATGCACCTCCTCCTCCATCCCGGCCGTCTCCACCAGCTGCACCCGGGCCCGGGAGACCACCGGTATCCAGGCCCGCTCGCGGACCAGCCGCCCCACCGAGATACCCCGGTCGGCGAGGAACCGATCCACCACCTCCTCCAACGCCCGGACGAATCCGGAGTGCTGCACCCGGTCGGAGAAGTGGCAGTAGAAGTACGGGGCCCGCCAGCTCCACAGGAAGGTGTTCGAGCCGACCGGGGTGAGCACGTCGGCGACACTCTGGCCCGCAGCGATGGTCCGGTCGTCCGCGCGGGCGAGCACCCCGGCCGCGGCGACGGTCGGCACCACCAGGTCCGCCAGGTGTTCGGGTGCCGGACTGGAGACCGTCGCCGTGGGTTCCCGCACGAGGGCGATGCGGACCTTGCCCCGCAGCACGACCAGGTCCTGCCCGCCGCGGTGGACCGTCATCCGCACCGTCAGCCTGGCGCCCGAGTCGCCGGTCACCTCGACCCGGGCCTCGTCGTCGACCTCCAGTGTCGCGGGCAGCTGCACCGAGCAGTCGACGACCTCCACCCCGAGGCCGTACTCGTGGAAGAGGTCCCGCGCTCCCGGGCCGCGGTCGCGCAGCCACTGCAGAACCGCCTCCTCGGTCAGGTAGATGAAGTGCTTGAAGCCGATCCAGGTACGGATGTTCGCCCCTTCGTAGCGGGGCCGACCGACCAGGACGGTCAGCGGGGCGGTGGGCGCACTGGTCATTCGTCTGCTCCTCCGTCAGGGACGTACCGCCACCTCGCCCACCTCACCGACGAACCGGGTGGCCTGCTCGGCAACCTCGACGGCGTGGCGGACGTGGCAGAAGTGGTCGTAGTGCTCGTGCACCAGCAGGGTCGCCCGGGGCATGTCCCGGCCCAGGGTCGCCGCCGCCGCCGGGGACAGGGTCGGGTCAGCCCCGCCGGCCAGGATCAGCGTGGGAGTGGTGACCGTGCTCAGGGCCAGGGTGCCGCTGCCGATGAACTGGTCGAAGACGGTGAGGAAGCCGGCCGGTCCGATCCGGTCGATCGCTTTGGCGATCATGCCGTCCAGCACGGCCTCGTCCAACGTCCGAAGCCGCTGGCCCAGCCGCAACCGAAGACCGTCGCGAATGTGCCGGTCGAAGGTACGCCGGGCCCGGTCGAAGACCTGCCAGGTGACGGGCTGCTCCGGCGGGCAGTAGAGCGGGCAGATCAGCACCGCCGCCCGGGCCGACGAGTGACCGGCGGCCATCAGCTCCAGCGTCGCGTTGGCCCCGAAGGAATGCGCCACGATGGTGTCCGGTGGCCGAGGTAGCCGCTGTAGCCCGGCCGCCAGCCAACCGGCCGCGGACTCCTGCCGACGCCACCGGTAGTCGTTCCCGGGCCGCCAGGGCAGGTCCAGGACCAGCACCCGCCAACGGGGGTCGAAGGCACGGGCGAGTGGCCGCCACGACTCCCACGAGTCCTCCAGCCCGTGGGCCAGCACCACCAGGTCGCCTCCGGGTGCCCCCGGGCTCAACTCGTGCACCGGCGGCGCTCCACTTTTCACCGTTCCGCCCTCCGCCCCTCGTCGAGCCGGACGGCCCTCCGGCCGTCGATGTCGTCACCGCAGCCGACGCTCACCGGACCGGGCGTACCGGCGGCCAGCAGGGTCGCGGCCAGCGCGACGTTGACGACCCCGGCCGCGCCGTAGCAATCGCCCCACCGGGCAGCCGGGTCGAAGCCGTCCGGCCCGAGACGGTACGGCGCGGGGGGACCCGTCTCCGGCCACACGGTCGGCTCCGCAACGGCCGGCTCGGCCGTGAGCACTAGGCAGGCCGCCCCGGCGCGCAGCGGAGCAGCGGGTCGGCCAGCCCGGTGCAGGTCGGTGGCGACCTCGTCGGCCGGCTCGACACCCACCACGATCACCCGCGTGGCTCGGCGGGCACGCAGCAGCCGGGCGGCGGTGTGGACGGCGTCCAGACCGGCGGTGGACCCGGAGCAGATCATCAGGTTCGGGCCGCCGAAGCCGTACCAGAGGGCAATGGTGCTGGCGACCACGTTGCTGGAGGCATTCGGCGCGGTCAGCGGGCTGACCGCGCGACCACCGTCGCGGCGCACCGTCCGAATCACCTCGGCTACCGTGGCGACGTTGCCGAGGTTCCCCGCGACCACCACGGCCACGCCGGGATCGACCTGCACCGGTGCGGGACGGCCCCGGGGCAGACCGAAGGCCCGGTGGACGGCGCAGAGTGCCAGCCGGGTGGCCGGCTCCTTGGCCAGCAACCCCTTGGGGCCGAGCACCTCGCGCGCCCGGTCGGCTGGCACGGCGCCGCTGAGCGCCGCGAACAGTGGCCGCGCGGCGACCCCCGACCAGTCGGCCAGGTCGGCGGCGAGGGCGTCCGAGTCGGGCAGGTGGACCGCCCATCTGGCCAACCGAACGCCGACCGCCCCGGTACCGGGTGCGGGAACCACGTCGCCGGTCGGGGCGGCGCGGGCCACGACGGGACGGTGGTCTGCGGCCGGGTTACTCACGCGGACTCCACCAGTGTGACCGCGTTGACGCCACCGAAGCCGAAGGCCTCGGACTGCACCAGCCTGGGGGTCAGCGCCGTCGGCCCGGTGGCAAAGCGCAGCCCGGAACCGTCTGGGAGCGGCCGACGCAGCCCGACCACCGGTGGTACCTGACCGCTGGTCAGGCAGCGCGCGGCCACGTCGAGGTTGACCATGGCGGCGGCGCCGGAGGTGTGCCCGACGGCCCCCTTGACGGCGGTGACGACCGGATCACCGCCGGCCGCGACGAGTACCTGCCGCAGGGCCGCGCACTCGGCGGGGTCGTTGAGAGCGGTGCCGGTACCGTGCGCCACGACCAGGTCCACCTCGCCCGCGACGCGACCGGCGCGAGTCAGCGCGTCCCGCATGGCCCGGCCGATCCCCGTCACCGAGGGGGCGGTCTCGTGGTGGGCGTCGCAGGACAGGCCGGTCGCGGCGATCCTGGCCACGGCCGGCCGGGCGTCGTCGTCGGGAACCAGAACGGCCGCGGCGGCACCATCGCCGAGCAGTACCCCCTGCCGGTCCGCGTCGAACGGACGCACCGCGTCAGTGGGTTGGTCGACGACCCGGCCGATCATCGCCAACATCGATTCGGTGGTGGCGTCGGTTCCGCAGACCAGCACCGCGTCGGCTTCCCCAAGCATCAGGTGGTCCTCGGCGAGGGCCAGGACGTGCCCGCCGGCACTACAGGCGTTGCTCAGCGTCAGCACCGTCCGCAGCCCCGGCACCGCCTCCTGTAGAACATCGCCGAAGTGCAGCCGGTGGAGCGGGAACCGTGGACCACCGATGGCGAGGGCTTCCACCGCGGCCAGTTCCCGCAGACCCGTTCCGACCAACGCGACCATCCGACGCGCGGCCGGGTCGATGCCGCTGGCGGCGACGGCTCGGCGGGCACAGTCGGCGAGCCACCGGCTCGCCGCCCACGCCCGTGCGCCGCCGTCGTCGATGTGGTAGCCGTGAGCGACGTTCAGCGCCGCCGGGTCACCGTGCCGCAGCGGCCCGAGTCCGTTACGTCCGGCCAGCAGCGCGGCGAAGGTCTCCGCCCCGTCGCCGAGGCAGGTCCGCACCTCGCTAGCGACCAGACGCGCCGGCACCGGACCACCCCCTGACGATGGCGGCGGCGGTGCCGCCGTCCGGGCTGCGGGCGGTCAGCAGCGTCAGAGTCGGGGCGGCCTCGGCCGGGGCGGCGGCAAGGAAGGTGGCCAGGGCCAGGCCGCCGGTGGCGGCGTCGCAGCGGCCAAAGAGGCGACTGACCCGCAGCCGGGTCGGCTCGTGGCCGAGAGCCGCGCAGGCCGGGGCGTACTCGTCGGTGTCGTCCGGCTCCGTCTCCCCGGTCAACACGGCGGTGACCTCGACCGGGTCGACCCCGGCCCGCCGTACCGCGCGCCGGACACAGCCGGCCAGGGCCCGGTCCGCCGCCGCACCGCCGCCCGGCCCGTACGCCGTGGTCAGGGCGAGGATCTCGGCCTCCGGGTGCGGGCCGGTCCAGTCTGGACGATCGACCCGGGTCAGCAGGAACACGGTGGCTGCCTCCCCGGTCGGCACATGCTGCCCCGGGCGCCCGGTCAACGAGGTCATCCAGGCTCGGTGTGGGCTGAACTCCTCGACCGCGCCCACCAGCATCGCGTCAACGTATCCGCAGGTAATAGCGTTGCTGCCGTAGCGCAGGGCGTCGAGGAAGGCCAGCGGGCCGGTGGCCACCGTGGCGTTCACGCCCCGCAACCCGTACCGGATGGCGGCCTGGCCCGCGGCACAGTTCATCACCGTGTTCGGGAACAGCACCGGGTTGACCTGGTACGGCTTCTCCTGGACCAGGGTGTCCCGGGTGTAGCCGCTGGTGGACTGGAAGCTGCCCAGCGAGGTTCCGAGCACCACCCCCAGCCGGGCCCGGTTGGTGTCGTTCACGTCAGCCTGCGCGTCCCGCAGGGCGTCGCCGCAGGCCACCACCGCCAGCGCGGTGGCCCGGTCGTAGAAGCTGGTGCCCTTGCGCCCGAGATGGGCGCGGACGTCGAAGTCGACCCGGGCGTGCCCGGTCGAGGTGGGCAGCGGCTCGTCGACCAGCGTGGTCACCTCCACCGGGGTAGCCGGCGCCGGTTCCGCCAGCACCGTGCGGCCGCCGGTCGTGGTCACCGCGACCTGCGCTCCGGCCAGCCGATCGACCAGCGCGGCACGCCCCACACCCGCCGGGCCGACCGTGCTCCACCCGGTGATCACGACGCCCGTCATTCCACGGCTCCGATCAGGACGATGGCGTTGTTACCGCCGAAGGCGAAACCGTTGTTCTGCACCACCCGGACGGCGGCCTGCCGGGCGGTGTTCGGCACTGGATCCAGCCGGTCCAACGCCGGGTCGGGGGTCGACCAGTTGATCGTGGGCGGCAGGAACCCGTGTGTGATGGCGAGGGTCCCGGCGATCGCACCGAACCCGCTGGCCGCCCCCATGGTGTGGCCGATCATCGACTTGATCGAGCTGACCGGAGGCACCCGGTCACCGAACACGTCGAGGATGGCGTGCGCCTCCACCGAGTCGTTGGCCGGCGTCCCGGTGCCGTGGGCGCTGATGTAGTCCACGTCCTCGGGTTTGATCGAGGCGTTGCGGTGCGCCATCCGCATGCACTCGGCAATGCTGGTCCGGTCTGGCGCGACCGGGTGGTTGGCGTCGCAGTTGAGCCCGTACCCGAGCACCTCGGCATAGATTCGCGCGCCCCGGTCCCGGGCGTGGTCTAGGTTCTCCAGCATCAGGATCGCTCCACCCTCGCCGGTGAGGATGCCGGAGCGATCCCGGTCGAACGGTGAGCAGGCGTCCGCGGTGAGCGCGCCCAGTCGGTAGAAGCCGGCATGCGCCCAGCGGCACACCGAGTCGGCGCCGCCGGCGAACATCACGTCGGCCTCGCCGGTGGCCAGCATGTCGTAGGCGTAACCGATCGCGTAGTTGCTCGCCGAGCAGGCGGTGGCCAGGGTGAGGGACTCCCCGGCCAGTTCCAGCTCGGTGTTCACCGCGTGGGCGAGCCGGCCGGCCGTGACCTGGCCGAGCAGGCCGGGGTCCATCTGGCCGAAGCCGCCCTCCACCTGCTGTGCGGTGACCGCCTCGACCACGACCGACTCCCCGCTCGTGGTCCCCACGACCGCCCCGACCCGGTCGGCCTCGACCGAGGCCGGGTCGAGGCCGGAGTCGGCCAGGGCCAGTCGCGCGGCCGCGGCCGCAAACTGGCTGGAACGACCCCACCGTGCCGGGTCGACCCGGCGCAGCAGCCGATCCGGATGGAAGTCGGGTACCTCGCCGGCATTGCGGTGCGGGAAACCACTCGCGTCGAAGCTGCTGATCGGGGAGATGCCCGACCGACCCGTGCGCAGGCCGTCGTTGAACGCGGACACTCCGATGCCGATGCTGGACACCGGGCCGAGCCCGGTCACCACGACCCGGTTCACCGGCTCAAGCCCCGCCAGCAGAGTGCCGCACCACCGCGTCGTAGACCGCTTTGAGGTTGTTCAGCTGCGGCAGCTCCGACTGCGGAATCTCGATCTTGAACTTTTTGTCGATCCGGGCCAGGATCTCGATGGCGCGCAGCGAGTCGGCCTCGTAGTCCGCCACGAAGTCGCCGGTTTCGGTGAGCTCCTCGGGCTCGAGCTCCAGCACCTCCGCCACGATGTCGCGAAGTTCGGCCATACGGGGGTCGGTCTGCGTCATGACAGGTCAGCCTTTCCAGCGGAGGGATGACGGAGCCGGGAACTCCCCGCACCGGGATGGCTCCCGAGCTGTGGGGGCACCGGTGGCCCCGGGGTGGCGGTCGCGGCGCCGGTCAGGGCCGGCGCCGCGAGCGCCGTTCGCGAACGTCGGGCGGCCATGAGAGTGCCAACGTGCGCGACGCATCGGTCACCGACGTACGTCTCGCCGGTGGCGAAGGCGGTGTCGGCGATCACCCGTTCGAGGCGGACGGTGTGCCGGAGCACATCGCCCGGAAATACGGTGCCGTCGAAACGCACGTCCCGCGCGCCGACGAACATCAGCACCGAGTCGTCGTCGACCGGCGAGCCGGCGTCGGCGAGCCAGAGCAGTGCCGCCGTCTGCCCGAGCGACTCCACCATGAGCGAGGCGGGATAGGCGTAGTCGCCGGGCGGGGCGGCGTCGGTCAGATCGCGGTAGCAGGGCTCGTTCCCGGTGACCGCCTTGACCGCCTCGATGCGGGTACCCGGAGTCATGCTGAGCACCCGGTCGACCAGCAGCAGGGGGTAGCGCTGCGGTAGCAGCGCACGGATCTGGTGGTGGTCAAGCATCGCTGCCTCCGAAGCGGGCTCGGATGGTCACCGCCGTGATCTCGTCGGCACGGCACCCCGAGGCCCGGACCGACCAGCCGTCCGGCCCCTCGGCGGTCGCGACGACGTGGAGGGTCAACCGGTCCGGCGGCAGCAGCGGGGCGAGAAACCGCACCGCGTCGACGGAGACCAGCCGCAGGCGGGGCTGCCCGGGAGCCCGCAGCGCCACGTCCACGGCCTGCGCCAGCGCCTCGATGACGAACACCCCGGGGAACACCGGGAAGCCGGGGAAGTGCCCACACAGGTTCGGGTCATCAGCGCGGATCGGCACACCCACCACCACGTCGACCTGCGGTCCGTCGGCACCGACCTGGAGGTCGTCGAAAGCGGCCAACGGTGCGGCCCCCGGTGGGCAGGGTCGGGTCGTGGTCGGGGCACTCACAGTGTGATCCCCCCGTCGACCTGGAAGACCTGACCGGTGATGTAACCGGCGCGATCCGAGCAAAGGAAGGCGACGAGCTCCGCGACCTCCTCCGGGCGGCCGAAGCGACTCAGCGGAATCTGGCTGAGCGCCTGGTCACGCAGTTTCCCCGCCAGAGCGTCGGTCATGTCCGTCTCGATGAAGCCGGGGGCTACCACGTTGACCCGGACGCCGTACCCGGCAACCTCCTTGGCCAGCGAACGACTCAGGCCGACAATGCCGGCCTTGCTGGCCGCGTACGCGGTCTGTCCGGCGTTGCCGTAGACACCAGCCACCGAGGACATGTTGACCACCGCCCCGGCGCGGCGCTTCATGAAGCGGAACGTCATCGCCCGGCAGAGGTTCCAGGTGCCGGTCAGGTTGGTCGACAGCACCGCCTGCCAGTCCTGTTCGGTGGCCAACACCAACGGGCTGTCCCGGGTGATCCCGGCGTTGTTCACCAGGCAGTTGATCGGGCCGACTCGTTCCTCGGCGGCGCCGACGAACTCGTCGACCGCGGCCGGGTCGGCCACGTCACACGCGGCGGTGTACACCGGCACCCCGAACGCCGCCACCTCCGCCTGGGTCTTGGCCGCCGCCTCGCTGTCGCTGCTGTAGCAACCGGCGACCGCGTAGCCCTGCGCAGCGAGGCGCAGGGCGATCGCCCGGCCGATGCCACGCGAGACGCCGGTCACCAGAGCTCGGAGCTGAGTGGACATGCCCAACCTCCCCTGTCGGGACGTCTGCCGGACGTACCCGACACGACGTGCGGCATGACGGGTGTGTTGTATTTACCCCCGGATCAACATACTGAACCATCGGCACACCCGTCAGCAAGCGGTGTCGTATGTTTGCTTTGGTGTCCGGTGTCGGGCGCGACGAGTTCGGCGAGTACCTGCGCGGTGTCCGCGCCGGGCTCGGGTGCCCCACGGCGGACCCGGGTCGGGGTACGGGAGAACTTCGCCGCCGGCCCCACGATCGGAGCGGTACTGCCGTCACACAGCGAGGTGGGCTGCAACATCGCCCGCTCGGCCAAGTACGGGTCGGCAGCCACCTCAGCGACGGTACGTACCCGCGAGGCCGTCAGACCCCGCCGCACCAGGGCGGCGACCACCTCGTCGGCGGGCCGGGTGGCGCACCACCGGGCGAGGACCGCGTCCACCTCGACCCGGTTGGCCAACCGGTCGGCGGCCCGGGCGAAACCCTCCGCCCGGGCCAACTCCGGCCGACCCATCGCCTCGGCCAGTTCCCGCCAGTGCCGGTCCAACGCGACAGCCAGGTAGACCTGCCCGTCAACGCAGGGGTAGACGTTCGCCGGCACCACGAAGTCGGTCTGGTTGCCCCAGCGCTGCGGCGGCCGGCCCGCCGCGGCAAGGGTGTGCAGGCCCGCGCTCCCGGCGACCATGGTGTCGAACATCGCCACGTCGACGTGTTGTCCCTCACCGGTCCGCTGCCGGTGCCACAGTGCCGCGAGCGCGCCGAGCGCACCGTGTAGACCGGCCAGTTCGTCGGCGAGGAACGTCGGCGCGCGCACCGGGCCCCCCTCTGGGCTGCCGTTGAGCGCCATCCAGCCGGAGGCCGCCTGGATGACCGGGTCGTACGCGGCCTCCGCCCGGCGGGACCCGAACTGCCCCCATCCGGAGATCGAGACGAGGACCAGGTCGGGCCGGACCGCCCGGCACTGTGCCCAGCCCACCCCCCAGCCATCCAGCGTCCCGGGCTTGTAGTTCTCCACCACCACGTCGGCGGTGGCGACCAGCCGCAGGAAGCTCTCCCGCCCCTCGGTCCGGCGTAGGTCGAGCCCGACGCTGCGCTTGTTGCGGTTGACCGTCTGCCGAAACCAGGACAGACCCGTGCCCGGGATCCGAGGTGGTACCTCCCCGTCACGGCCGTGCGGTAGCTCGACCCGGACGACATCGGCACCGAGGTCGGCCAGAACGGCACCGGCCAGTGGTCCCGACCACACCTTGGTCACGTCGAGCACCCGGACCCCGTCCAGGGGCCCGACCAGGTCGGCGCGGGCGTCCCGGTAGAAGTCGGCGGCATCTCGATAGAGTTCGGCGGCCATCAGGCTCACATCCGTTGCAGGATCGAGGCGGTGCCGAGCGCGCCGCCGCAGCACATCGTCACCAAGGCCAGCTCCCGGTCGGTGCGTTCGAGTTCGTGCAGGGCGCTGACCAGCAGCCGGGTCCCGGAGGCGCCCAGAGGGTGGCCGAGGGCGATCGCGCCACCGTTGACGTTGACCCTTTCGGCGTCGGTGCCGTTCGCCGCCATCCAGGCGAGTACGACGGCGGCGAAGGCCTCGTTGACCTCGACAACGTCGAGGTCAACGAGGCCCAGCCCGGACCGGTCGAGGATCTTGCGCGTCGCCACGACCGGTCCCTCCAGCAACAGGTACGGGTCGGACCCGGTGACCACCTGGTGCCGCAGCCGTGCCTGGGGGCGCAGCCCGAGCGCCGCGGCACGCTCCGCCGACATCCACAGGATCGCCGCCGCGCCGTCGGAGACCTGTGACGTCGTACCGGCGGTGTGCACCCCGCCGTCGACCGTCGGGCGCAGCCCGGCCAAGCCCTCCGGCGTCGTGTCCCGCAGCCCCTGGTCCCGGGTCACCGCCCGGAGGCCGCCCTCGCCGTCGGGGGCGTGGACCGCGACGATCTCCTGGTCGAAGTACCCCTGCGCCCAGGCCCGCGCCGCACGGCGTTGGGACAGCACGCCGTAGGCGTCGGCGGCGGCACGGTCCACGCCGTACTTCGCGGCGATCCGCTCCGCCCCGCCGAACTGCGCCCTGGGCGGGTCGTCCCACGGGTAGTCGTCGGTCTTGTAGTGGCCGGGCCCCTGGTAGAGATTGGTCCCTACCGGCACCCGGGACATCGACTCCACCCCGCAGGCGATGCCCACGTCGATGACGCCGGCAGTGATCAACGCGGCAACCAGGTGGTTGGCCTGTTGCGCCGACCCGCAGGAGGTGTCGACCGTGGAGCAGGCCACCTGTGGGTCGAGGCCAGTGCTCAACCAGGCGTTACGGGTGATGTTCAGGCTCTGCTCACCCACCTGGGTGACGCAGCCACCGATGATCTGATCCACCTCGGACGGCGGCAGCCCGGCCCGGTCGAGCACCTCGCGCTGCACGGTACGGAGCAGCTCCACCGCCTTGAGCCCGCTGAGCCAACCGTTGCGTCGACCGATCGGGGTTCGCGCCGCGGCGACGATGACCGCCTCTGACATGGGATCACTTCTCCCGCAGCGACAGGGCGAGCTTGGGACAACCGCGGACCGCCGTTTCCACCAGCGGAAGTTGCTCCTCGGCCGGCCGCTCGACCAGCACGTACATCAGGTCGTCGTCCCGGATCTCGAACACCTCGGGGGCCTGGTCGGCGCAGACCCCGTGGCTGTCGCACCGGTCATAGTCCACGACTATCCGCATCATGTGTCTCCCACCGCTTGTGTTGCGTTGACCTAGGGGCACGACCACGATAGATGAAGTATGTGGATTTTCCGACGCTAGAAGCAACAAACACTTGTGCGGACAGAGACACGTCGCATAGCGTCGGCCAGGTCCGCCCCGGCGGACGCTCCCCCCGCCTGGCACTCTGGAGGCTGACCCATGCTGACCGGATGCGTCCCCTGGCCCGATGAGTTCGCGCAGCGCTACCGGCGCGACGGCATCTGGCGCGGCGAGGTACTGGGAGACCTGCTCCGCCCCGAGGCGGCCGACGACCCTGACCGGATCGCCGTGGTCACCCGCCACGGTCGGCACAGCTACGCCGAACTCGACCGGCGCGCCGACCGGCTGGCGGCCGGACTGGTCGGACTGGGTATCCGGGCCGACGACCGGGTCGTCGTCCAGCTGCCGAACACGCCGGACTTCGTCGTGACGTGTGTGGCGCTTTTTCGGATCGGTGCCCTGCCGGTGCTCGCGCTGCCCGCCCACCGCCGCTCCGAGCTGGTCTACCTCGCCGAGTACTCCGGTGCCGTCGCCCTGGTGGTGCCGGACCTGCTGGCGGGCACCGACCACCGCACGTTGGCCCGCGCCGTGCGGGCGGCGGTGCCGAGCGTCGCACACCTCCTCGTCGCCGGCGAGGCGCAGGAGCTGACCCCGCTGGCCGGCATTGACGCCAGCCCGCTGGACCTGCCCACCCCCGACCCGTCCGCGGTGGCGTTCTTCCTGCTCTCCGGCGGCACCACCGGCCTGCCCAAGTTGATCCCGCGGACCCACGACGACTACACCTTCCAGCTACGGGCCACTGCCGAAGCGATGAGGTTCGACGAGAACGGCGCCTACCTGGCTGCCCTGCCGGTGGCGCACAACGCGGCGCTGGGCTGCCCCGGGGTGCTGGGAGCGCTGCGCGCGGGTGGGCGCGCCGTACTCGCCGCCAGCCCGGCCCCGGACGAGGTTTTCCCACTCGTCTCAACCGAGTCGGTCACCCTGACCACGCTGATGCCGGCGCTGCTGCCGGTCTGGATGGAAACCGCCGGGATCTTCGGCGTCGACCTGTCCCAGCTGGTCATCGAGGTCGGCGGCGCCACGCTCAGTCCCGACGTGGCCCGTCAGGTCCGCCCCACCACCGGCGCGACCCTGACCCACTGGTTCGGCATGGCCGAGGGTGTCCTCTCCTTCACCCGCCCGGACGACGACGACGAGGTCACCGCGACCACTCAGGGCACCCCGCTCAGCCCCGCCGACGAGCTGCGGGTCGTCGACGACACCGACCAGGACGTCGCTGCCGGCGAAGTCGGCGAGCTCCTGGCCCGCGGCCCGTGCACGCTGCGCGGCTACTACGCGGTGCCCGAACACAACCGAACGGTGTTCACCCCCGACGGCTTCCTCCGCACCGGCGACCTGGTCCGCCGCGACGCCGAGGGACGGCTGGTGGTGGTCGGCCGAATCAAGGACGTGATCAACCGCGGCGGGGAGAAAGTCTCCGTCGACGAGGTCGAGGCGCACCTGCTGGCCCATCCGGCGGTCCGGTCGGCGGCCGTCGTACCGGTGCCGGACTCCCGCCTGGGTGAGAAGACGTGCGCCGTGGTCGTCGCCCAGGACGACCCGCCCAGCCTGGCCGAGGTACGCGCCTTCCTGAGCGACAGAGGACTGGCCGAGTTCAAACTGCCGGACCGGTTGCACCTGACGGCGGCCTTGCCGTACACGCCGGTAGGCAAGATCGACCGTCGGGCGTTAGCCCGCGACCACGCCGGTACGGCATGACCCGCCCGCCACTGACCACACCGGCCACCGACGAACAGCAGGTGCTCTGGCTCGACCGGCTCCCCGTCGAGCAGCGCCTTCCCCGCCCACCACTGGACGGTGACACCACCGCCGACGTCGCCGTCGTCGGCGCCGGCTACACCGGTCTGTGGACCGCGTACTACCTGACCACCTTCCGCCCCGAGCTGTCCGTGGTCGTGATCGACGCCGGTCGGGCCGGCTTCGGCGCCTCCGGCCGCAACGGTGGCTGGTGCACCGCGGAGATGCCGGCGCTGCTGACGAGTCTGGTCCGTCGACACGGACCGATGGCCGCGGTGCGGCTGTACCGGGCCGGCCAGCGCTCCCTCGACGAGATCCACCGGGTGCTCACCGACGAGGGGATCGACGCGCACTGGCGGCACGACGGCTCGCTGTACGTGGCCCGTAGTGCCCCGCAGGTCGACCGGCTGCGGGGCTGGCACGAGATGCGGCAGAAGCTGGGCATCGGCGGACTAGTCCTGACGGAGGGACCGGAGGCTACCGAGCGGACGGGGCTGGCCGGCGTCCGGGCGACCGCCTTCACCCCGCACTGCGTCACCGTGCAGCCGGCCCGGATCGCACGCGGGCTGCTCGCGGCGGTCGAGCGCCGGGGGGTACGGGTTGCCGAACACACCCGGGCCCTGGCGATCCGACCTGGCCAGGTCACGACCGACTCCGGCACCATCCGGGCCCGGTCGGTGCTCTGCGCCACCGAGGGCTACACCGGGCGGCTGGCCGGACACGAGCGCCGGGTCCTGCCGCTGCACTCGTACGTGCTGGCGACCGAACCGCTGGACGCCGCGACCTGGCAGCAGCTGGGCTGGACCGACTACCGGACCGTCGCGGAGGCCCGCTACCAGTTCGGCTATCTACAACGCACCCAGGACGACCGGCTGGTGCTCGGCGGCCGGGGAGCCTACTACCGGTTCGGGTCCGGCATCACCCGCGGTGACGCGGGCCGCCGGAAGGCCCACGACCGGCTCCGCCGTACCCTGGCCGAGCTGCTCCCGGAGATAGCCGACGTACCGGTGTCGCACCACTGGAGCGGCGTCTACGGCCTGCACCGGCACACGGAGCCGGAGGTGGTCTTCGACCGGGGCACCGGGCTGGGCCACGCCGGCGGTTACGGTGGCGAGGGCATCGCCCTGAGTAACCTCGCCGCCCGCTCCCTCGCCGCGCTGGTCGCCGGAATCAACCGACCGGAGACCCGGCTGTGCTGGGTGGACAACACCTCACGCCGGTGGGAACCGGAACCGCTGCGGTACCTCGGGGTGCGGGGCGTCAGCGCCGCGGCGACCGGAGCTGACCGTTACGAGCATCGCACCGACCGGGCCGCTCCGCTGGCCCGACTGGCCCTACGCGCCATCGTGTGATCCCACCCCGACAGCGAACAGGAGGCTGGCGTGGACGACCGGCAGCGGATGCGCAAGGTCTGGGAGTACATCTTCCAGCAGGCGGTCACCGACGACTCTGACTTCTTCATCGACCTCGACGGCGACTCGATGGCCGCCGCTGCCCTCGTGCACCACGTCGCGGAGGAGTTCGGCGTCTCGCTGCCGCTGTTCGAGGTCTTCGACCGCCCCACGCCCGCGGAGTTGCTCGCCGCGGTGCGGGACCAGCTCGCCGTCGGCTGAGGCCGCGCGGCGCCCCCGCCCGGTGACCCCACACCCGTCCGTCCGAGGAGCACGATGGACCAGCTCACCGCCGTCCGCGACAGCTTCGGCCTCAGCGATCTGCAACAGGCGTACCTCATCGGCGAGCTGGGTGACTTCCAGCTCGGTGGCCCGGCGCTGTTCTACGAGGAGTACGCCTGCCCGCCGTTCGACACTGACACGTTCACGGCGGCGGTACGGACCCTGGTCCGCCGGCACCCGATGCTGCGATGCGCGGTGGACGACGCCGGCCGGGTACGGATCCTGGACGACCCACCGTCGCCGGTGACGGTGCGCTCGCTGCACGGCGAGGCGCCGCAGCGGTGCGCGCAGCTGCTGGCCGAGAGCCGGCACCAGCTGTGGTCCGCCGGCCCGCCACTGTCCGGCCCGGCCGCCTTCACTCTGGTGGTGTGGGAGCTCGACGGCGAGTTCCGGGTGCAGATGGCCGGCCGGTTGATGGTCTTCGACGGCCAGTCCGGCGAGGTCTTCGCCCAGGAGCTGCGGACCCTGCTGGCCGGCGGTACGCTGCCGCCGCTGGAGTTCACCTACGCCGAGTACCGCCGGCAGCTCCAGGAGCGCCACGACAGCCCGGAGTACGCGCGGGCCCGGAGTTACTGGCTGGACCGGATCGACGACCTGCCCGACGCTCCCGAGCTGCCGCTGCGCCGCGGCGGGCGGCACGAGGGCCCGCTGGTGCGGCGCACCTTCGCCCTGACGACCGAGCGGACCGCGGCGTTCAACACGGCGCTACGGCGACGCCGGCTGACCCCGACGATGGCGGTGGCCGCCGCCTTCGCCCGGGTGCTACGGCACTGGAGCCGACACGAGCGCTTCACCGTCAACGTGATGTACGGCGAGCGGCAGGAGCTGCACCGGGATGTGTCCCACCTGATCGGCAGCTTCGCCAGCACTCTGTTGCTGGAGTGCTCTCCCGCCTCCGACCAGGCGGACTTCACGGCGGACGCGACGACGCTGCGCGGCCGGATGGCGCGGGACTTCGCCCACGGCGCGTTCGGCGGAGTGGCGGTGATCCGCGAGCTGAACCGGCGCTCCGGCACGGTCAACGGCGCGCGGATGCCGGTGGTGTTCACCAGCATGCTCGGCATCGGCTCGGACACCGACCCGGTCTTTCTGGAGCTGCTCGGCTGGCGGCGGCTGGAGTCCCTGGTACGGACCCCGCAGGTCGCCTTCGACCACCAGGTCTACATGCGGGCCGGCGAGCTGGTGTTCAGCTGGGACACCGCCGACGGTCTCTACCCACCGGGGCTGGTCGACGACATGTTCGCCGCGTACCGACGACTGCTGGTCGCGTTGGCCACCGATGACTCTGCGTGGGGCGAGACCCGTGGTGCCGGGCTGACCCCGGACGGACAGCTCGCCGTGCGGGCTCGGGTCAACGACACCGCCGCCGAGGTCGCCCCGCACACCCTGCACGGGATGTTCCTGGCCCAGGCGCGGCGTGAGCCGGATGCCACCGCCGTCGTCACCGGAAGCGGTCACACCACGTACGGTCAGCTGCGGGCCCACGCCGGCGCCGTCGCGGCCGCGCTGCGCGCTGCCGGGCACGGCCGGGGTGACCTGGTGGCGGTGGTCGCGGAGCGAGGCGTCGACCAGATCGCCGCCCAGCTCGGCGTGCTGATGGCCGGCGCGGCGTACGTGCCGGTCTCTCCTGGTTGGCCGCCGCCCAGACGCGCACAGGTCCTGACGGGGGCGACGGTCCGCGCGGTGCTGTCGGCCACCGACGACGGCCTGGCCGGCGCTCCCGACGACGCCACGCGGCTGCGCCTGGACGAACTGCCGGCCGGCGATCTAACGGACGCCGAGGCGGCGGACGACTCGGAGGCGTTGGCGTACGTCATCTTCACCTCCGGCACCACCGGCCGACCCAAGGGCGTGATGATCCGGCACCAGAGCGCCGTCAACACCATCCTGGACGTCAACGACCGATTTGGTGTCACCGCCGCCGACCGGGTCCTGGCGGTCTCCGAGTTCACCTTCGACCTGTCGGTCTACGACGTGTTCGGTCTACTCGCCGTCGGCGGGGCGGTGGTCGTGCCGGACGCCGACCAGGCCCGGGAGGTCGTCCACCTCCACGAATTGGTTGGCCGGGCGCAGGTGACCGTGTGGAACTCCGTACCCGCCTATCTGGCGATGTTCGTCGACTTCGTCCGGTCGGTGCCGGGCCGCGCACGGCCTTCAGACCTGCGGTTGGCGATGGTCAGCGGGGACTGGGTGCCGCTACCGTTGGGCCGGGATCTCGCCGAGATCGCCCCCGCCGCGCGATGCGTCGCGTTGGGCGGTGCCACCGAGGCGTCGATCTGGTCCAACTGGTACGACGTGCCGACCCGGCCGCCGAGGGACTGGGCCAGTGTGCCGTACGGCTGGCCAATGCGGAACCAGTGCTTCCACGTTCTGGATCGGCGGCTGGCCGACCGCCCCGACTGGGTGCCCGGCGAGCTGTACATCGCCGGTCGGGGCTTGGCCGACGGCTATCTGGACGCCCCGGAGTTGACTGCCGCGTCGTTCGTCGACCATCCGGTTACCGGCGATCGGCTCTACCGCACTGGCGACCTCGGTCGGTACTGGCCGGACGGGGTGATCGAGTTCCTCGGCCGAGACGACCCGCAGGTAAAGATCAATGGCTTCCGGGTGGAACTGGGTGAGATCGAGGCCGCCCTGGTCGACCAGCCCGGCGTCGACGACGCGGTGGTGGTCGCCCGCCGGGACGAACGCGGCGCGTCGCTGGTGGCCTTCGTCGTCTGCCCCGAGGCCGTCCCCGGCTTTGCCGACACGCTGCGCGACGGGCTCGGGGCGACGCTGCCCGGCTACCTGGTTCCGCCGGCCATCGAGATCCGCGAGACGTTTCCGCTGACCACCAACGGCAAGGTCAACCGGGCCGCGCTGACCGCCGCCGCCGCGGATCTCACCCCGGCCGCCGGAGAGTTCCAGGCCGCCCGCACGCCCACCGAGCACCAGCTGGTCGCCCTCTGGTCCAGCCTGCTCGACCAGCCCAGCATCGGCGTGGACGATGGATTCTTCGCCCTGGGTGGTAGTTCCTTGCAGGCCGCGCAGCTGATGAACCGGGTGGAACGGGAGTTCGGCGCCCGGCTGCCGCTGGCCGCCCTGTACCAGCACAGCACGGTGGCCGAGCTCGGCCGGCTGCTCGACGCCGGACGCCCGGCTTCGAACGTCGTCCAGGAACTCGCGCCGGGCGACGGTCCGCCGGTGGTGCTGATTCATCCGGTCGGCGGTGACCTGCTCTGCTACCGGGGGTTGGTGGATCTGTTGCGCGCCGACTGGTCCCTGCTCGGTGTCGCCGCACCGGCGCTGGTCAGCGGCTCCCTGGCACCGCCGACCCTGACCGAGCTGGCCCGGCAGCACCTCGCGGACCTGCTGCCGGTGCTGTCGGCAGAGGGCCCCGTGCGGTTGGTCGGCTGGTCCCTCGGAGCCGTACTCGCGTACGAGATGGGACGGCTGCTCACCGAGGACGGTCGGGACTGCGTGGCAGTCCTCATTGATCCGTGGGTGGGGCCGGCCGCGGCCGGCGAACCCACGGCCGCCGAGTTGGTCCGGGCGTTTCTCACCGACGTCACCCATGGGGAGGTCACCCGGGACGTGTCGGTGGATCCGCGGGTGAGCGCCGAGGAGGCACTGCGCCAGGTCTGGCGCACGACGGTGGCCCCGCGGGCGGAGCTGGCCTCGCTCGACCTCGACACGGCCGTACGGCTGTTTGGCGTCTTCGCCGCGCACACCCGGGCCCTGGTGCGCTACGACGTGCCGGACGTCCCGGGGCTCACCCTGCACCTACTGGAAGCCGACGATGTGTTGGGCGGCGCTGCCGGCGGCTATCTGGTGCCTCTGCGGGACCGCCTGCCCGAGCGCCGGTGGGCCAGCCGTCACGGCGTTCCGGGAGACCACTTCGCGGTGACCGATCCCGCCGGGGTGGGGGCGGTCGCCGCCGCCGTCGCCGGGGCGCTGGCCGGCCACTGACCGACAGCCGCTCCGGCCGCGACCCGTCGTGCGGCGGTCCGGACACGCCGCGGTCCGGACACGCCGCGGGCGCGATGGTGCCGGGTCAGGACGCGTGCAGCCGGTCGAGCAGGTCCGCTCGGATGGCGGGCCGGCTGCCGAAGACCAGCAGGAACAGCGCCTCCCGCATGAGCCGCTCGGCGGGCTGGTTCCACAGCACGGCCGTGCTACCCGTGGTGGTGGCGCAGAGTCCGGCAGCCCGCAGCGCGAGCGCCGACGCCGCAGCCCGGGCCGAGGGCAGTTGCTCGGGCCCGGCGTTGTCGAGGGTCGCCCGACACGCATCGACGGCCGCGTCAAGCGGGCTGGTACCTATCAGCCGGGCGCAGCGGGTCGCCACGCCCAGCGGAAGCGATCCGTTGAAGCGCAGCGTCGCCGCGTCGTTCTGTAGGTAGACCTCGTGCGGCACGGTACCGGTGACCCGCTCTTCGGGGACGAAGTGCCCGGTGAAGGTGACCTGCACCGTCCGGCTCGCGGCCACCGCCACCATGTCGATCGGGGTAGCCGTCAGGGTGTCGCTTTCGACGGCGTCGATCAGGGTCCAGACCAGCGTGTCCGACGCGTCCCGGGCAGCGGTTAGCAGGACGTCGACCAGGCCCCAGCCGGTCACCCAGGGAGCGACGCCGTGCAGCACGTACCCCCCGTCGACCGGCTCGGCGCGGACCGCTGCCGGGCCGGGCCGGGTAGCGGCGATGGCCAGGCCGGCCCGGCGCACGCCCCGGCACAGCGGCTCCAGCCACTCCTGCGTGATACCGGGCCGTTGGCTTCGGTTCGCCGCCATCACCGCGCTGTGGTGCTGGGCCCAGACGAAGGCGGTGGTGAGGCAGCCACTGGCGACGAGTTCGAGGGCCCGGGCGGCAGTGGTGGTGTCCTCAGCGGACATGTCGCTGAAGGCGGGCGGTCCGGCAAGCCCATAGAAGCCCTCCTCGGCGAGCAGGTCGAGGTGGGCGGTCGGGACCGTGTCGGAGGCGTCGACCGTCTCCGCCGCCGGAAACAGCACCTCCTCGGCGATACGATCCGCTCGATCCAGCACCTTGGCAGAGTTGCTCATGGTCGGTACACCGTCCGTTCTGTCGTGGAGGTCGGTGTGGGGTTTGACTGACACCCTAACGAACAGCTCACCGACAACCTAGATACGCCATCACTGAACGGTGTTGTGTTTGTTGTGTTGCCGTTAGGCTGTGGGTAGACAGACGACGGCAGCGAGGAGCCCGAACGGTGAGCGAGGACCCGGCGGCGAGAGCACAGGCGGTCGGCACGTTCTACGACCTGATGGGCACCTTCCTGGAGGCCGTCTACGGCGACAACCTGCACTACGGGTTCTGGCCCGACGAGCACGACGAGACCCCGATGCCGCAGGCGCAGGAACGGCTCAACGACGAACTCGCCCGCCGGCTGGCGGTGCACGCCGGTCACCGCGTTCTCGACATCGGCTGCGGCACCGGCGGCCCGGCACGCCGGATCGCCCAGGTTACCGGCGCCACCGTCACCGGGGTCACGGTGAGCGGGGCTCAAGTCACGCGCGCGACGGAGCTGGCAGCCAAGGAGGGGATTCACGAGCGGACACGGTTCGCCCGGGCGGACGCCACCGCCCTGCCCTTCCCCGACGCCTACTTCGACGCGGCGCTGGCGCTGGAGGTGCTGGTGCACGTGCCCGACAAGGCCGCCGCCCTCGCCGCTGCCCATCGGGTCGTCAGACCGGGAGGCCGGCTGGTGCTGGCCGAGCTGACCCTCACCCGGCCGATGTCAGCCGAGCACGCACGCATCTGGTCGGCGATGCCGATGTCCACCCCACCGGCCACCGCCGAGTACCTCAACCAGGTGCGTGCCGCTGGTTTCACCCTCGAGGAGACGCTCGACGCCACCCCGTACATCCGCCGGTCGTTCCAGGTCACCCGGGATGCCGTGAAGCGCGAACGCGAGCGGCTGGCCGGAACGTACGGGCCGCGGGTCCTGCGCCAGGTCAGCAACGCGGTACTGGACCTGCAGGCGGTCGCCGAGGGATGCCTGGGCTATCTGGTACTCACCGCGCGCCGGCCCGGCTAGCCGTCCCGGCGACTCGTCGTGCGGGACGGGTCGCCGGCCTGCTCCGACTCGAGGAGGAAGCGTGTACCGACCCCGCGCCATTCATCGCGCCGTCGCCCGGCTGTCCGGGGCGCCGGCCGGGCGAACCTGGCCCCGGACCTTCGCCGACCGGCTCACCCACCCGGTTCCCGGGCCCGCCGCGGTGCTGCGGCTGATGCGTGAGCGGGGCAACCGGCCCGTCGGCGGGACCGCGCGGGTGCCGGTACGCGACGACGCCGACGTACCGGCGGTGGCGTCGACGGAGACCGCGGTTACCTGGATCGGCCACGCCACCTGCCTGGTGCAGTTCGGCGGCCGGACGGTACTCACCGACCCGGTGTGGTCGGACCGGATCCCCGGCACTCCCCGCCGGTTCACCCCGCCCGGGCTACCGTGGGCCGCCCTGCCGCGCATCGACGCGGTAGTGATCAGCCACAACCACTTCGACCATCTGGACGAGCCGACCATCCGCCGACTGCCTCGGGACACACCGGTACTCGTGCCGGCCGGGCTCGGCTGGTGGTTCCAGGCCCGGCGGTTCCGTGCCGTGACCGAGCTGGACTGGTGGGAGTCGGCGACCGTGGGCGGCCTACGTTTCGACTTCACCCCGGCGCACCACTGGAGCCGACGGGGAATCTTCGACACCTGTCAGAGTCTGTGGGGCGGCTGGCTGATGACCGCGTCCGGCGAGGCCACCCGCCGGGTGTTCTTCGCCGGGGACTCCGCCTACGGGTCGGCGTTCGCCGAGATCGGGACACGGTTCCCGGGCATCGACATCGCGCTGCTGCCGGTCGGTGCGTTTCGTCCCCGATGGTTCATGAAACCCTTACACATGGACCCGGCCGAAGCGGTGCGGGCCTGCGGCGACCTGGGCGCAGAGTGGATGGTGACCATCCACTGGGGCACCTTCGCGCTGTCCGCCGAGCCGGTGTTGGCCCCGGTCGAGCGGGCCCGCGAGGCCTGGGCCGAGGCAGGCCGCCCCACCGCCACGTTGTGGGACCTCGCGATCGGCGAGAGTCGGGTACTGGCCGCCGCAGCCACACCGCAGTGACCCACCCACGCCCAGTTGGTGGCCCTACCTGTCAGCGACCGGTGTCCGCCGCCCGGGCCTTGCGCGCCGCCCGGCCCGCGAAGAACGCGCGCGGCGCCAGCGCCGCCTGGTGCGGCAGCATCAGCGGCAGCCGGTCACCGGTCTCCTGACGCCAGACGAACAGGTGCGCACCCGTGTCGCCGATCGCCCCCTTGGCGAACGTCGGCTGGTTGACCGTGACGAAGGCCAGCTCGGTGTACTCGGTCTCGCGACGCAGCACCAGGTCGCGCAGGATCTTACCGCCGGTGTGGCTCGGGGCGAGCCCGTTGCCGGTGTATCCGTGCCCGTAGACCACACCGTCGGCCAGGCGGCCGAACTGGGGGATGAAGGTACGGCTCCAACCGATCGGCCCGCCGAAGGCGTGGCTGAACCGAACGTCATCCCAGGCCGGAAAGAACCGGGCGAAGGACTCCCGCAGGTCACGGAAGGCGGCAGCATTGCGAATGTGTCCCCGCCCGGTGTCCCGGCCGTCGAAGTAGTACCACCGCCCACCGGACCAGACCACGCGGTTGTCGGAGGTCAGCCGGGCCGCGTGGGCGAAGGACAGCGAGTTGCTGACGCCCTCCCGACCCGGCCAGTTCACCCGATCCAGCTGAGCATCGGTCAGCGGCTCGGTCACCATCAGGTAGTTCCACACCGGCATCACCTTGGTGTGCGTCTGGCCGAAGCTGTGCTGCCAGGCATTGGTGGCCAGCACCACCTCGTTCGCGGTGACCGTTCCGGTCGGGGTGCTGACCCGGTATCCGTTGCCCACCCGGCGTACGTCGACGGCCGGGGTGTGCTCGTGGATATCGACGCCCTGGCCCCGCACCACCCGCGCCAGTCCCTGCACCAGACGGTGCGGGTTGACCAGGGCACCGGTGGTGCGCAGCGCGCCGAGCACCTGTGGGGAGCCGATCCGCTCCTGCGCCTCGTCACGGCCCATCAGCTTGAACGAGCCGCGCAGGCCCGTGCGTTCGCTGCGCTTGACCTGGAGTTCGAGCCGGGCCAACTGCTTGCGGTCGGTCACCACCTGGAGCATGCCGTTCATCGCGAAGTCGGCGTCGATGTCGTACCGCCGGCAGAACCGGCCGATGTCGATAATCGAACGGGCACCGGTGCGGTAGACCCCGGCGGCCTTTTCGCGGCCGTAGTACCACAGCAGCCGCCGCAGCACCTTGCCGGCGGTGAGCCCGACGAAGCCGCCGTTGGCGGTGGACGCGCCGCTGCCCACCGTGTGGCTCTCCAGCACCCGGATACGTGCTGAGGGTTCGGCCTCGGCGAGGAAGTGCGCAGCCCAGAGGCCGGTGTAGCCTCCGCCGACGATGCAGATGTCACAGCTCGCGTCGCCGTCGAGAGGCTCACCCACCTCGACCGGCTCGGTGTCGTGCCAGTAGACGCTGTTCTGGATCTCTTCCACGTCAGTCTCCAGGTCGTCGGGGCCGGCGTCCGCACGGCACGGCGGTCGGTGGACCGCGCCACGGTCGGCGGCGGCGGACCGCATCCATCACCAGTACGGTATGTCGTGTCTATCGAAACCCTACAGTCAACACTATCCGCGAACCGGTTTCGCCCGACCGGCGGCGGCCCGCTCGGCCCGACGCCGCTGACGCAGACGGTCCATGAAGTAGTCCGCGTTCAGCCAGTAGAACTCCAGCCAGATGTTGTCCGGATCGCGCAGCCAGATGCCGTAGCCGGCCTCCAGGAACAGCTCGCGGACACCCGAGTGGGCGGCTCCGACGGCATCGAGGTGCTCCGCCCAACGGTCGAGATCGACGCGCTCGGGCACGTGGTAGCCGAGATGATGCAGGCCAACCCGTCGCTCGTCGAAGGGATCCGGATCAACCTCGGCGGCCTGTCCGAGGACGATGGCGGCCAGCGACTGCCGGTGCACCAGCGTCCGGAAGGTGAACCCGGACTCGGCTGGCGTGGCGTCGCGAACGACGGTGAAGTCCATGACCCGGCAGTACCACTCGGTGCTGCGGTCCAGGTCGCGCACGGTCAGGTTGACGTGGGTGCTGCCGTTGAGTTTGGGCACAGGACGCATCATAGGCGCTTGAGTCGTATCTTGGGTGTAGCGTGTTGTCATTAGGAACGGTAGCGTGTCCTCACCTGGCAGCGTGGCCGCCGGTACCGGCCGGAACGGATGTGAGGAACCGGGCATGCATCTGAACGTGTTCACCCAGTGCTCTCCGGCACCCCAGTTCAAGGGCATGTGGAGGGTCCCGGGCGACCGGACGGCGACCGGATACCGTTCGCTGGAGTACTGGACAGCGCGGGCCCGGCAGCTGGAAGCGGCCTGCGTCGACGCGCTCTTCTTCGCGGACATCCACGGCGTCTACGACGTGTACCGAGGGTCCTGGGCCCCGGCGGTACGGCACGCGGTGCAGATTCCCTCGATCGACCCGGCTCTGCTCCTGCCCGCGCTCGCAGCCACCACGCGGCACCTCGGCTTCGCAGTTACCTACTCCACCACCTACCACCCCCCGTTCGAGTGCGCCCGGCTCTTTTCCTCGCTGGACCACCTGACCGGCGGCCGGGTCGGTTGGAACATCGTCACCTCCTACCTGCGCTCGGCCACCGCCAACGGCCTCGGCGACTACCTGGACCACGACGAGCGCTACGACCGCGCCGACGAGTACGTGCGGGTGACCCGGGCCCTCTGGGAGGAAAGCTGGGATGCCGATGCGGTGGTGCGGGACGCCGGGCGCGACACCTTCACCGACCCGACCCGGGTCCACGAGATCGACCATCACGGCCGGTGGTTCTCGGTACGTGGTCCGCACCAGTGCGAACCGTCACCCCAACGCACCCCGGTGCTCTACCAGGCCGGCTCGTCGCCGCGAGGGATCGAGTTCGCCGCCCGGCACGCCGAGGTGGTCTTCCTGACCCTGGCCGATCCCACCACGGGCGCCGAGCCGGTGGCCGACCTGCGCGCCACCGCCGCCCGGCACGGCCGGGACCCACGCGCGGTGAAGGCGTTGCAGGGAACCATGGTGATGGTCGGCCGGGATCGCGCGGAGGCGAAGGCTCGGGCCGAGGCGTACAACACGCTCTGGAGCAGCGAGGGGCAGCTGGCCAAGTGGTGCGGCTGGATGGACATCGACCTCTCCGCCTTCCCCGACGACACCCCGGTCGACGAGATCCGCAGCCAGGCCAGCCATTCTTTCCTCGGCTTCCTTCGCAGGCTGACCCCGGACCGCACCTGGACGGTGGGCGACGTGAAGTACCTCGTCTCCCGACCCCGTCGGCCCCGGGTCGATGCCCCGGTGACCCTGTTCGGCACTCCTGAGCAGGTCGCCGACCGGATGGAACAGTGGCTCGAGGTCGCCGACGTGGACGGGTTCAACCTCATCCCGTGCCCCCCGTCGGGCGGGGTGGACGACATCTGCGACCTGCTGATCCCCGAGCTGCAACGACGGGGCCTGTTCCGCACCGCCTACGACCCGCTGGAGAGCACCCTGCGGGAACGGTACTTCGGCCCCGGTAACCGCACCTACTCCGACCCGGCCCGTGCCGGGGCCATCCGGGAAGGCTGAGCAGATGGACCTGCGTGACACCGAAGAGCAGGCCGCCTTCCGCACCGAGCTACGGGCCTGGCTCGCCGTCCAGGTGCCCCGATTCGCCGTGGACGGCTCCGAAGCGCCGCAGGGCTGGACGAAGGCGCTGCACACCGCCGGCTACACCGGACTGACCTGGCCCACGCGTTACGGCGGACGCGGCCTGTCCCCCACCTACCAGGGCATCTACGCCGAGGAGAGTGCCCTCGCCGAGGCGCCGGACCACAGCAACGTCATCGGCCTCGGGATGGTCGGACCGACCATCGTCGAGCACGGCACGCCGCAGCAGCAGATCCGTTTCCTGGAACCCATCCTCTCCGGCGAGATGGTCTTCTGCCAAGGATTCTCCGAGCCCGACGCCGGCTCCGACCTCGCCGCCGTTCGCACCCGGGCGGTGGCCACCGCCGGCGGCTGGCAGGTCACCGGCGAGAAGGTCTGGTCGTCGTACGCCCACCAGGCCGACTGGTGTCTGCTGCTGGCCCGTACCCAACCGGGCTCCGAACGGCACCAGGGGCTGACCTGCCTGCTGGTCGACATGCGCTCGCCCGGCGTCCAGGTACTACCGCTGCGGCAGAACACCGGCGACAGCGACTTCAACCAGATCGTACTCACCGACGCGTTCGTGCCGGCCGACTGCGTCCTCGGCCCGGTCGGCGGGGGCTGGCGAATCGCGATGACCACACTCGCACACGAACGGGGCACGTTCGGCATCACGCTGACCGCCCGACTCAGCGTCGAGTTCGGCCGGCTGGTGCGGACCGTACGCGAACTCGGGCTCACCGACGATCCGGCGGTCCGTGCCGAGATCGCCGACCTGCACGTGCACCTTCAGGGACTGCGCTGGACCGGCTACCGGGCGATGAGCATGCTGAACCGCACCGGGAGGCCCGGGCCGGAGAGTTCGATTCTCAAACTGCACTGGTCGGTGACCAACCAGCGGCTGGCGGCGTTCGCGCTGCGGCTGCTGGGCCCGGCCGGCATCCTGGACAGCCCGGACAGCCCCGCCGCCGGCCACTGGCAGCACCTGCGGCTGCGCAGTCGGGCCAACTCCATCGAGGGCGGCACGTCGGAAATCCTGCGCGGCATCATCGCCGAGCGTGTCCTCGGCCTTCCCCGAACCCGGTGACCCTGCGGCGGAAAGGACTCTCGGATGGACTTCGCCCTCACCGACGAGCAGCGTGACCTGCAGATTGCTGCCGCGCGCTACCTCGCGGACCGGTACCCACCGGACCGGATCGCGGCGCTCGCCGACGCCGCCGTCGGGGATCCCGACGCCTGGCCGGAGCTGCGCCGGCAGGGCTGGTGCGACCCCGAGTTGGGCATGGTGGAGAAGGGGCTGTTGGCCCAGGAAAACGGCTACGCCCTGCACCCGACCGCGTGGTGGAGCACGGTGGGGCTGGCCCAACCCGTGTACCGCGCGGCCGGCGCCGCCATGCCACCCGGACCGCTCACTCTGGCCTGGCAGGACGAGGCCGGGACCGACGGCGGGTGCCGGGCGGCTCCCGCCCACGGCGGCGGTTGGCGACTGGCCGGCACCCGGTGTCTGGTCACCGACGTGGCCGAGGTGTCCGGTGTGCTGGTCGCCGCGGACACCCCCGACGGCCTCGCACTGTTCGCGGTAACGATGCCCGCCGAGGGCATGACCGTCACACCGCAGCCCACCCTCGACCGGCTGCGCCGCACCGCTCGGCTGCGATTCGCCGACACACCGGCCGAGCCGTTGGTGACCGCGGACACCGGGCGCCAGGTGCTGGCCGCCGCCCGCCGACACGGCGGCACCCTGCTGGCCTGCGAGGCGGTCGGGGTGGCCCGGCGGGCCCTGGACCTGGCCCGACGCCACGCCGAGCAGCGGGTGCAGTTCGGTCGCCCGATCGGTGCGTACCAGGCGGTGGCGCACCAACTCGCCGACAGCTACGTCGCGGTCGAGCTGGCCACCTCGTTGTCGCTGCGAGCTGCCTGGTTGGTCGGTGCCGCCGACCGCGGTGACGCCGACGAGGCGGAGGTGGGCCCGGCGTACGCCGAAGCCGTGGTCGCGGCCCGCGAGGCGGCGGTGCGGGCCTGCGAGGCCGCCCTCCAGGTCACCGGAGGGCTCGGCGCCACCTGGGAGTATCCGCTGCACTGGTGGTACCGCCGCGCGCTCTGGCTGGACTGCTTCGACCTTCCCACCGCCGCGCACCTCGCCACGCTCGCCAGTCAGGTGCTGGCCGCACCCGCCTGACCCACCGACAAGGAGCCGTGATGCTGACGAGACGACGCCCCAGGATCGACGTACCGGCCATCCTGCGGCTCATGGAGGTCGGCGACTACCTGCTGCCGTACACGATCCGGGCGGTCTGCCTGCTGAGGGTGGCCGACCACCTGACGCAGGGGCCGCGCCCGGTCGCCGAGCTGGCCCGGGACGTCGGGGCGGACGAGCCCGCGCTGACCAAGGCGCTGCGCTACCTGGCCACCCGCGACCTGTTCGCCGAGGTGGCTCCGGGGGAGTTCGGCTTGACCCCGATGGCCGACCTGCTGCGGGCTGACCACCCGTACTCCGCCCGGGACATCTTCCTCTCCCCCGTGGCGTGCACCCGGGCCATGGAGGGTCTCGACCACACGCTGCGCACCGGCGAGGGCGCGTTCGACGCCGTGCACGGCATCGGGATGTGGGAGCACTTCCGCGGCAACCCGACCGACGGCGCGGCCTTCGACAAGGTGATGAGTGGGGTCACCGGGATGGAACTACAGGCCATCCTGCGCGCCACGAACTGGTCGCGGTTCGGCACGGTCGTGGACGTCGGTGGTGGGAACGGCCGCTTCCTCGGCGACCTACTGGCCCGCTACCCGACGATGCGCGGGGTCCTGTTCGACCTGCCCACGGTGGTCGCGAACGCGCCCACGACGCTCGCCGGGGCCGGGGTGGCCGACCGCGTCCGGATCGTTCCCGGCAGCTTCCTCAGCGACGACATTCCGCCGGGCGGCGACGCGTACGTGCTCAAGCGGATCCTCTACAGCTGGCACGACGACGTCGCCACCGACGTACTCAGGCGCATCCGGGCCGCCATGGCCGACGACGGTCGGGTGTTCATCCTCGAAGCCGGCCGACCGTCCGAGGAGGAGACCAGCCCGTTGGCCCGCCGGATGGACATGCTGATGTTGACCCTGAGCGCCGGCGGCGCGCGCGGCCTCGACGAGCAGCGGGCCCTGCTGGCCGGTGCCGGTCTGGAGCTGGTCAGCGCCACGCCCACGGTGATGTTCCCGGTAATCGAGGCCCGTCCGGTATGACCCACCTACTGTCCTGGCTAGCAGAGCCGAGGTCCGATCGGGGCATCCGGTTCGCCCGCCCGGACGGCGGCTGGGACCGGTGGTCGTACGACGAGTTGGCCGGGCTGGCCCACGAGTACGCCGCCGGCCTCATCGCCCGCGGGGTTCGCCCGGGCGACGTGGTCACGGTGGTGCTGCCGAGCGGACCGGCGTTCGTCGGCGCCCTGTTCGGAACGCTGCTGGCCGGAGCGACGGCGGCACCGCTGGCACCGGCCGCTACCTTCGGCGACCCAAACCGGTACGCCGAACACATCACCTCCGCGCTGGCCGCGGCACGTCCCCGGCTGGTCGTGGTTGACGCCGCGGCCGGTACGGCGGTGACGCCGCTGGCCCGCCGGGCGGGGGTGCCCACAGTTGAGCCGGAGGATGTTCGCGCCGAGCCGCTGGGAGCGCACCGGCCCGCACCGGCCCGGTTGGCGCTGGTGCAGTTCACCTCTGGGACCACCGGCACCGTCCACGGTGTGCGGGTTCCGTATCCGGCGTTGGAGGACAACATCGGAGCGATCCGGCGCTGGTTGGAGATGACCCCGGAGGATGCCACCGCCTCCTGGCTTCCGGTGCACCACGACATGGGACTGGTCGGCTGTCTGCTGGCGCCGGTCGTCACGGGCGCCGACCTGTGGCTGCTGTCGCCGGCGGACTTCGTCCGGCAGCCCACCCGGTACCTGGCGTGCTTCGGCCGGCACGGCGCCCGGTTGTCCGCGATGCCGGGCTTCGGGCTGGCCCACGTGCTCCGCCGGGTACGCCCCGAGCAGCTGGCCGGGATGGACTTCCACCACTGGCGGGCGGTGATCGTCGGCGCCGAGCGGGTCCTGCCCGACGTACTGGACCGGTTCGCCGCGTTGCTCGCCCCGCAGGGTCTACGGCGGACCGCGCTCCTGCCGGCGTACGGCTTGGCCGAGGCGACGCTGGCGGTAACCGGGGTGCCGCTACGCACCGGCTGGCGCCAGTCGACAGGTCCGGAGGGGGTGCCGGTGGTCGGGTGTGGTGTGCCGTTGGCGGGTTCCCGGGTGACAATCGTCGACGACGACGGGCAGCGGACCGACGACGGTGTACCGGGTGAGATCGTGGTCGACGGAACAGGAGTCGCCGACGGCTACGTGGAGGCCGACGGAATCCGGGCGACGGCCTTCGCCGGCGGCACGCTTCGCACCGGCGACGCCGGCTTCGTTCGGGGCGGGGAACTATTCGTCCTGGGTCGGATGGGTGACAGCCTGAAGATCCGCGGTCGTGCTGTCTTCGCCGAGGACCTGGACGCCGTGCTCTGCGGGGCGCTCGCGGTGCCGCCCAGCCGGCTGGCCACCGTACTCGGGCTGCGAGCCGGTACGCCCACCGCGGTGGTGTATCTGGAACATCCGCGGCAGGAGTGGCTGCCCCGGATCCCCGCGCTGCTGCGCCCGCTGGTCGACGACGCGACGGTGGTCACGGTGCCGGTGCCCGCCGGTGGGGTGCCCCGAACCACCAGTGGCAAGCCGAAGCGCCGCCTGCTGTGGCACCGCCACAGCGCCGACGCACCGGTTCCACCGCGGCGGGAGTGGACGTCGGCCGGGGTCAGGCCCCGCCAGTAGGGCCGATCAGGGATGGCGGAGGCTGCGGCTGATGCCGGCCAGCACCTTGCCACGCTGCGGCACCAGATAGAAATGGTTGCCGTCGAAGACGGTGAGGTCGAAGGCGCTCTCGGTGTAGTCCGCCCAGGCCGCCACCTCGTTGACCGGAGCCTCGGGATCGGCGTCGCCGGCCAGGGCGGAGATCGGCGTCCGCAGTACTCCCTCGGAGGGACGGTAGCTCTCGATCAGCTGGTAGTCCGCCCGTAGCGTCGGCATCAGCGCCGACCGCAGCTGCGGGTTGTTCAGGGCCTCCCGATCGGTGCCGCCGAGCCGGCGCAGCTCCGCCCAGAGAACGTCGTCCGGGCCGAGGTGCTTGCTGCCCGGCCGGTGGTAGCACGGTGCGGGACGGCCGGAGACGAACAGGTGCGCCAGGGGCAACTCCAGCCGCCGCTCTAGCCGGTGGGCGACCTCGTAGGCCACCGCGGCGCCCATGCTGTGGCCGAACAGGGCAAGCGGCAGGTCACGGCGGGGGGCGAGCACCGCGGCGACCAGGTCGGCCAGGACGCCCATGGACACCACCGGAGGCTCGGCGATCCGGTCGAGCCGACCCGGGTACTGCACCGCGAGCAGCTCGATGTCGTCCGGAAGCTCCACCGGCCAGGCACGGTAGAACGGCGCGCTGCCGGTCGCGTGCGGGAAGCAGACCAACCGAATCCGCGCCGTTGGACGCGGCCGGTAGCAACGCAGCCACCGCCGGGCGGTCACGTCGACCGCGCCCATCAACTCACCGCCGCGTCGCCGGCGGCCGCGAGCGCCTTCAGGTCATCGACGCCGAGCATCCGGGGCGCGTCCGCCGTCAGCAAGTCAGGTGGGCCCAGGATCACCGTCAGCTCCTGCCAGAGCTGGCAGAGGGTGAGGTGGTACTGGCCCTGCCGCAGCGGGTCCTCACCGCACTCGACGGTGTCCCGTAGCACCCGCAGTGCCCGTCGTACGCCCTCCGGCCAGGTGGTGCCGAAGACAGTGTCGTAGTGCGGCACCTCGGTCGGGCCGAACACGGTCGCGCTGGGGGTGCTGGTGTCGCGCATCCCGGCGAAATGCGGGTCGGCGCCGATCCCCGCGACTTCCCGCGGGAAGTCGGGACGGGCCGTCCACACCGTCGGACCGTGGGTGCCGACCAGGGACAGATTGCCGGCTTCGGTGCCGATGGTGACCCGGTGCATGAGGTGCGCGTAGTTGTCCGGGTCGGCCGGATCCATCTGGTTCTGCACCCGGAGAGTGATCGGCACACCGGCCAGCACCCCGTCGAGGCTACGGAACGGCAGGTCCAGACCGGTCGCGCCGGTCACCGCCGCCGGTAGCGGGGGCAGATCGGTGAACCGCCAGGGCCGCACCCCACCGAGGGCCTGGCCAAGCAGGTCCAGCAGGGAGTACGCCAGCTGAAAGCCGCAGGCCGCGTCGATGTAGCGGGCCGGCTGTCGGCGTAGCAGTTCGCGGGCCGCGCCGAGGAACCGGCGTACCGGCGTGATGTGCCGGTAGAACGGGTTGAGTTGGTAGACCACCGCGTGCTTGCGGGCCTGCCGGAGGCAGCGGGCCAACTCGTCGTGGTGCAGCGGGTGCTCCTGGAGCACGTGGATGCCCCGGGCCATCAGCTCCATCGCCAGCTCGGAGCCCCGCCCGCCGAGCAGCCCTCCACGGATCACCACGCAGGCGATGTCGATGTCGTCCGGCAGCTGGTCGACGCCGGTGTACAGCGGCACCCCGTAGTGCTCGGCGCAGATCCGAGACCGGGTGCTGCCGCCGGCGAGGACACCAGCGAGCTGGAAACCCGGATCGGCCTGACGGAACGATTCCAGATAGACCTGACCAAACCGCGTGCCGCAGACGACCACACGGGTGGGGCGGTTCATATCGCGTCCTCCTCGTAGGCGGTGTCGGCGGCCTCAGCGACCACGGACGCCAGCGACACCGCGGGCGCCGTTGCCAACTCGGCGAAGGTGGCCGTCGGGTCGAGCGTCTCGGCGGCGTGGTGGGTTCCCGGAGGTACCGCGCCGGTGAGCACCGCCCGCGCCGTCAGCGCCGCCATCGTGCCGGTGAGTTCACTGGCACCGGTGCCGCACACCGCGGCGGTGCGACCGCCATCGGGACCGGCCAACGTGACCACCACGTTCTGGTAGGGACGGTGCCCAAACACGTCGAGTTCGGCGGCCCGGCAGAGCAGGTCGGCGGCTTCCCGGAGACCGGCGTTCCCCGGGCGTGGTGCGGTCCGCAGCGCAGCCAGCACCCGGTCCCCGGCGAAGACCGAGTACCAGTCGAGCCACCGCAGCCCCAGGGCGGAGGCCGCCCGGGCCGCCTCCGTACTGAGATACGGCTGACCGGTGACCCGTTCGGGGAAGAACGGCACGGTGATGTCACCGACCGGAGCCAGCGCGCCCGGCACCACCCGGTCGTCCCGCCACGCCGCTGACGGCCAGCCAAAGCTCCCGGTCGCCGCGACGTAGTCGAACGCCGCGGTGCGGGTGAACCGATCCCGACCGCCGATGTAGCCGGCCAGCCGGTCGCCCTGCGGCAGTCGCGCGGCGAGGAGCCGGGGCAGCAGCCCGGTCAGCCCGGGCATCATGCCCGCCGACACCACCGCAACCCGGGTTCCGTCACCGGTGGTGAGCACGTGCGCCACGGCGTCGTACAGCGTGTCGTCGCCAGCGGCATCGACGTAGTCCGCCCCGGCACCGACGGCGGCCCGGGCGACGGTGTCGGTCAGGTCAGTCGCAGGGCCGGCGCAGTTGAGCACCACCCGGGCGTCGGAGCAGAAGCGGGCCAGGGCGGCCGGATCACGGGCATCGACGGCCAGACTCTCGACCCCGGCGACCGCCACCGGCCGCCGGGCCCCGGCCCGTAGCGGGCCAACATCCCAGGACCGCAGCAGGTCCAGGGCGGCTCGGCCGACCGCGCCGGAAGCACCGAGGACGGCGACGGTGGTCACCGGGCCGCCCCCGAACCGGCGGCCGCGATGGCTGCCACGGCCTTCTCCCCCAGCACCGCCCGGTGGTCGCCGTCGACGTCGAGCTCCCGCACCTCGCCGAGGCACAGGTCAGACCAGAACTCCAGTTCGTCGGTGGAGTAGGGCACCTCACCGGTCGGCCGCAGCACGGTGATGTCACCGGCGTAGAGGTTGGGCTCGTAGCCGACGGTCGCGGCGAGCCGTGCGGCGAACCCCTCGCCGATCGCTGCGTCGCCGGTCTCCGCCCGATGCGCCTCGGCGGCGTCGGGCAGCGTCACCGGACGCCACGGGGAGATCAGTACCAGCTCCGCAACCTGCTCGCCGGCCTCGGTCAGCGCCCGGGCCACCTCCAGTGCGAGCGTCGCGCCGAGGCCGTGCCCGACCAACCGGACCGCGGCGCAGCCGGCCCCGGTGATCGACCGGGCCTGTTCGGCCGCGACCCGGGGCAGGTCGTCGAGGGGACCCGCGGTCAGCCCGAACACCGGGCCGGTGGCCGCGAGGTGCGGCACCAGTGCCGTGTACCCGTCGACGCTGCCGTCGCAGCTCGGCACCAGCACCCACGGGATACCCGGGTTGGTGTCGTCCAGCGTCGCCAACCCCCCGTCGGAGGTCGTCGCCCCGGTGCCCACCCCGTCGGTCGCGGTGGTAGCCGCCGACTCAGCCTCGATGTGTCCGGCGAGCGCAGCGACGGTTGGCTGTTCCAGTACCTGACGCAGCACCTGGTCGAAGAAGAGGTTGGCGGCCTGTGGGATCTCGTTCAGGACCCGACCGGTGATCTGCGCGGCGACCAGGGAGTCGCCCCCGAGTTCGAACAGGTTCTCGTCCCGGCCGACCCGCGGCACCCGCAGCGCCTCGGCCCACACCGCCGCCAGCCCCCGCTCCAGATCACTGCCGGGTGCGCTGGACGCTGTGGTCGGCATCGACTCCCGACGGGGCAGGCGCCGCCGCAGCGCGGCCCGGTCGACCTTGCCGTTGGGGTTGAGCGGGAACGTGTCGACGATCTGCACCACCGCCGGAACCATGTACTCCGGTACCCGCTCGGCCAGGTGCGTGGCGACGTCGTCGCGTGCGATCCGAACCCGATCGGTCTTGAACTGGGCCGCCAGCACACACATTCCCAGTTCGGCGATGAAGCCGTTCGGCTCGGGCAGACACAGCGGATGGCTGGCACCGGCCGCACCGAGCACGTCGAGCCACCTCTCCCGGCCCAGGAAAACCTGCTCGGTGCCCTGCCGCAGATCGGTGAAGTCCGCGGTGGCCTCGTCCACCCGGACCAACAACTCCAGCGAGGTCATGATCTGGTGGTGGTCCCGGGTCATCTCGCAGGCCACCAGCCACCCCTGCGGTGCGAGGACCGCACGCAGCCGCGCCAACGCCCGAACCACGTCGGCGCTGGCGTGCAACACGTCGCCGGCGACGACCACGTCGAAGGAGTTCGGGGCAAGCCCCTGCGCCACCAGATCCTGGTCGATGTCGAGCGGTTGCAGATGCAGGCCGGGGCGCTCACCGAAGCGGGTGCGCAACTCGTTGACGAAAAACGGGGACAGATCGGTGGCGAGATAGTCGACCGCGTTGCCGTCGAGCGCGGCGAGCACCGCGGCGGTGGTGCCGCCCGCCCCGGCACCGATCTCCAGTACCCGCAGGGCACCCGGCTCGACTCGCTGGTCGGCGACACGCCGAACCACCGAGGCGGCCGCCTCGTTGGCCCACCGGTTGAACAGGGTCCGCTCGTACAGACCCTGGGAAACGTCTACTTTGCCCTGCGGGAACAACAACGTCAGCGGGTCGTCCTCGCCCCGCAGCAACGCGGGCAGCTGGCCGGTGCTGGCGCGGAAGTACGCCAACAGCTCCGCATCCTCGGCGGTGGCGATCTTGTCAACGGCCCGCCACGCGGCGTCGGTGTCCGCCGCTGCCCCGGTCTCGGTCAGCCCATACCGGTCGTCGGTGTCGACGTCGAGCAGACCCGCGCCCGTGAGGGCGCGCAGCCACCGGCGGACCAGCCGGTGGTGGCGCGGCGCGACGCCGGCGGTGTGGAGGAGTTCGGCTCGGGTGTGCCGCCGGCCGGCGACGAACAGACCCGACGCGTGGAACGCGTCGATCATGGCGGGCAGGGCGACCGCGTCCAGCCGGTGCGCGTACGTCAGGTAACGCGCACGGTCAACGCCGTCGAGCGTACCGTCGGCGTCGGCGCACGCCTGCACACCGAGCTGCTGCGCGGCGGCGGCCTCGGAGGTAGCCCGGGCGGTGGTCACCGACCGGCTGGCCGGCTCGACGAACGCGGCGAGGCGCCGCTCCAGCGGGCTGTCCCCGTCCACCACCACCGCCGCACCGGCGACGCCAGGATGTGACCCGAGCGCGGTCTCGATCTCGGCCAACTCGATCCGGTAGCCACGGATCTTGACCTGGAGGTCCTCCCGACCGAGGAACTCGATGGTCCCGTCGGGCAGGTAGCGGCCCAGATCCCCGGTTCGGTACAGCGTCTCACCGGTCTCGGGGTGGGTAACGAACCGGTCGGCGGAGCGGGCCGGGTCGTTGAGGTAGCCCAACGCCAGCCCGACCCCGCCGATGTACAGCTCACCGGTGACCAACTCGGGTCGGGGGCGCAACGCGGAGTCCAACACGTGGAAGGTCTGGTTGGTCAACGGGCGGCCGTACGGGATGCTGCGCCACTCCGGCTCGACCTGCTCGATCGGGTACCAGATCGACCAGATCGACGCCTCCGTCGCCCCGCCGAGGCTGACCACCCGCAGGCCCGGCACCCGCTGCCGGATCTGGTCGGGCAGCGCGACCGGGATCCAGTCGCCGGAGAGCATCGCCAGTCGCAGACCGGGGACCGTGGCCGCCGGTGCGGCCTCCAGGTAGTCGTACAGCATCTGGAGCTGGGCAGGGACGGAGTTCCAGACGGTCACCGTGTGCGCCGCCACCAGCGCCGACCAGTGCGACGGGTCGCCGCGCCGCGAGGAGTCCGGCAGCACCACCGCGCCGCCGACCGACAACGGGCCGAAGATGTCGTACACCGACAGGTCGAAGCCGAGGTTGGACAGACCGAGCACCCGGTCGTCGGGGCCGACGTCGAAGCGGGCGTTGATATCGAGCACGGTGTTGAGTGCGCCACGATGGTTGATCATGACGCCCTTGGGTGTTCCGGTGGAACCGGAGGTGTGGATGACGTAGGCCAGTTCCTCCGGGTCGCCGGAGCCGTCCACCGGGCCGGGTTCACCCGCCGGCAGCGTGTCGACCGCGAGCAGCCGGATCCCGTCGGCCCAGCCGCTCGGCTCGACCCAGGACTGGGTCAGGGCGCAGCGGATCCCGGCGGCCTCGAGGATGGTCCGTCGTCGGGCGGCCGGCTGCGAGGTGTCCACCGGGACGTAGACACAGCCGGCCAGCAGCGCGCCGAGTACCGCGACGACCTGCTCCCAGCCCCGGTCGGTGACGATCCCGACGAGTTCCTGACGGCGGCATCCGGCAGCGGTCAACGCCTCGGCCACCCCGGTCGCCCGGCCGAGCAGCTCGGCGTAGCTCAGCGCACCGTCGACGGTCACGACCGCCGGCCGGTCGGGAGTACGCAACGCCTGTCGGACCACCCGGTCGTGCAGCATCCCAGCGGGCGGCGGCGCAGTGGTGCGGTTGACCTCGGCCCGACGGTCGAGCTGCGCGCGGGGCGGCTCAGGGTACCCGGTGCCCGTCCATGCCGCATCATCGATGGCGAGGCGGTGCAGCAGCCGCTCGTACGCGGCGAACATGTCCTCAACCAGTCCGGGCGGGAAGACCTCCTCCCGGACGTCCCAGTTGGACACCAGACCGCCGTCCCGTTCGATGTTCTGACAGTCGATCCAGACCTGCGGAGTCTGGCTGATCCCGTAGCCCAGCTCGCCCAAGGGGGCGCCGCCGGCGGCCGACCCGGCGTCGGAGATGCCGATGGCGCTGGTGAACACGACCGGGAACAGCGCCGCTTCCGGGCCCTGCCGACGAGCGATCTCGCGCAACAACTCGATGCCGCTGAAGCTGCGGTGGTCCAGGTCCTCCCACAGCTGTGCCTGTACGTCGCGGGCACGCTCGTGGAACGGCCGGGTCGGTTCGGCGTCGACCGCCAACAGATCTACCGACGTGAAGTCGCCGACCAGGGCGTTGACCTGGGGGTGTAGCGGCATCCGGTTGAGCAGGGTGATGTCAAGGGTGAAGCGGGACCGGCGACTCCACGCGGCGATCGTGTCGGCGTAGGCGGCCAGCACCGCCCCGGACGGGCTGATCCCGTGACGCCCGGCGCGCTGGCGCAGTAGCGCCCAGGCATCCGGCGGCATCCGGGTCTCCCAGCGACGGAACCGGCCGTCGCTGTCGGCGGGGCGGGCCACCGTGGGCAGTTCCGGTGCAGCAGGCAGGTCGTCGACCCGGGCCAGCCACCACCGCTTGTCCCGTTCGTGGCCCGGGCCACTTCGGGCTGCCCGTTCGGCCAACTGGTAGTCCCGGAAAGTGATCTCCAACGGCGGCAGCGGCTCGTTCGGGCGGTGGTACAGCCGGTGCAACTCATCGAGAATGACCTGGACGCTGATGAAGTCGGCGATCAGGAAGTCGATCGACACGTGCAGGACAGCCCGGTCGTCGGCCGTGGTGATCCGGGCGGCGAACAACGGCCACCGATCCGGGGTGTGTACGAGGTGGTCCATTTCGGCGCGGACGGCATGCAGCGCCGCCTCCACCACCGCCGGGGACCGACCCGTCAGGTCGATCACCGGCACCTCGAAGGTGGGTACCTCGGGCAGCACCCGCTGTGCGCCGTCGACCTCGACCACCGCGCGCAGCATGTCGTGCCGGTCGATCAGGGCGCGCCAGGCGGCGGTCATCCGCTCCGGGTCGAGCTCCGGATAGCTCAGTTCACCGTAGCCGTGGCAGGCCACCCGGCCGTAGGCGAAGGTCTCCCCCCGACCGAGCAGGTACGCGGCCTGGACGTCGGTGACCGGGAACGGATCGTGGCGATGCTCCGGGTCAGGCACCAGGGGGGCTGGGTCGGCAGCCGCGTCGAGGTACGCGAGGATCTCGTCCCGCCGCGCGCGCAGCGCGTCGCGGCGCTCCACGGTCATCACACCCTGGGGGGCCCGAAACCTCAGCTTGCCGGCCTCGGACCACACCCGGATCCCCGCACTTTCCAGCTCCGCGAGCAGGTCACCGGCGGACGACTGACTCATAGGATGCCCTCCTCGAGGTCACCGGATTCCACCGCTGCGCGGTGGGCGTCGAAGACGTCGGCCAGTTGCGCCACCGTCGGCGCCAGGAACAGCTCCCGCAGGGACAGCTCCACACCGTGCCGCTGTCGCAGTAGCTCCACCAGCCGGGTGGCCAGCAGGCTGTCGCCGCCGAGGGCGAAGAAGCTCTGCTGCCGGCCGAGCTGGTCGCAGTCGAGCACCTCGACCCAAAGCTCGGCGATCAGCTTTTCGCGGTCACCACGCGGGGGTTCCTCCCACTCCTCGACCGCGTCGGGGCCGAGACGTGCGGTCAGCGCCCGCCGGTCCACCTTGCCGTTGGCCGTGAGCGGCAGGGTGGGTACCTCATGCACCTGTTCCGGGACCATGTAGGACGGAAGCCGCTGGGCCAGGAGCCCGGCCAGCGCGGTGGTGTCGACCGCGGTACCGGCGGAGGGGACGACCGTCAGCGCCAGACGGCGGTGTCTGCCCTCGCCGACAGTCAGGGCGACGGCGCGGGCCACAGCGGGGTGCGCCTCGGCCGCCGCCTCGATCTCGCCGAGCTCGATCCGATGGCCGCGGATCTTCACCTGGAAGTCGGAGCGGCCGAGGAACTCGAGGGTTCCGTCCGGCCAGTAACGGCCCAGGTCTCCAGTTCGATACCAGCGGCCATCGTCGGTGTTGACGAACTGCCGCGCGGTGGTCTCCGGGTCGCCCCGGTAGCCGTGGGCCACGCCGGCACCGCCGATCCACAGTTCGCCGGCCACCCAGTCGGGGCAGTCCCGACCGCGCGGGTCGACCACTCGGTAGCACTGGTTACGCAGCGGCCGGCCGTACGGCACCGAACGCCAGTGCGCGGGCACCTCGCCGACCTCGCAGGCGTTGGACCAGATCGCCGCCTCGGTGGCGCCACCGAGGGCCACGAACCGCGCCTCGGGCTGGTGCCGGCGCAGCCGGCCCGGCAGATCCAGCCCGACCCAGTCGCCGGAGAGCAACACCAGCCGCAGACCAGGAGGCAGCCCGTCGGCGTCCGCCGCGACCAGCAGCATGTCCAGCAGAGCCGGCACCGAGTTCCACAGGGTGACGCCGGCCTCGCGGGCCTGGGCAGCCCAGCTGCGGGCCTCCCGGCGGTCCTCGTCGGCCACCAGGACCACCGCCCCGCCAGCGGTGAGCAACCCGAAGATGTCGTAGACGGACAGGTCGAAGTCGAGCGAGGAGACGGCCAGGACTCGGTCTGCGGTGCCGACCTCGTACCGCCGGTTGATGTCGTCGACCGTGTTCAGTGCGGCCCGGTGGGTGATCTCGACGCCCTTCGGCTCACCGGTCGAACCCGAGGTGAAGATGGCGTATGCGAGTCGGTCGGGGTCCACTGCGACCGGCGCCGGCAGTGGCGAGGCCGGTGTGTCCGGCGCGAGCACCGGGTAGGTGGTACCAGGGTCGGCATCCGCGATCACCACCCGGGCATCGGCCCGGGTGTAGATCCGGTCCCGCCGGTCGGCCGGCTGGTCGGGGCCGACCGGCACGTACAACGCACCGGCAGCCAGTACGCCGAGTACCGCGGCGACCTGGTCGACACCGCGCGGCAGGGTAACCGCGACCGCGTCACCGGGGCGCACGCCGTGGTCCCGCAGCGCCCCGGCGAGGCGTAGCGCCCGACCGGCCAGGTCTCCGTAGCAGATCTCCGTTCCGTCGGCGGCGACCACCGCGACCGCCGTGGGGGCCTCGGCGGCACGGGTGAAGAAGCCGGTGTGCAACAGACCGTCGGGCATCGGCCCGGCCGTGTCGTTGGCCTCGGCGCGGGCCCGCCGCTGGGCCGCCGGCAACAACGGTGGTCCAGCAGTCTCCCAGTCCGCCGTGGACAGCCAGCGCAGCAGGTCCCGGTACGCGTCGAACATCGCGTCGAGCAGCCCCGCGGGGAACAGTTCCTCCACCGAGTCCCAGTTGTAGGTCAGGCCACCGTCGCGCTCCATCACCTGGTTGTCCAGCCACACCTGCGGGGTCTGGGAGATGCCCCAGACCAGCTCGCCGAAGGGGAACGACATGTCGTTCATTCCGCCGGTCACGCCGAGCGCGCTGGTGAACACCACCGGCATACTCACCGCGCCGCCTTCGCGGCGGGCCAGTTCCCGCAGCACCCACAGCGCGGAGACGGTGTCGTGGGCCATGCCCTCCCAGACCTGCTCCTGCATCCGCCGGACCACGTCAAGCCAACGCTCCCCCGCCCCGGCGCGGTATCCGACCAGTAGCAGCGAGGTGAAGTCGCCGAGGATGTGGCCGACGTCGGGGTGCACGTCCCGCCGATTGAACAGGGTGAAGTTGACCGTCAGCTCGGTGCGGCCGCTCCAGGCCGACAGCACCTCCGCGTACGCCGCCGCGAGAACGCTGGCGGGAGTCACCCCGTGGCGGCGGGCCTGCTCGGTCAGCCGCCGCCACTGCTGCGGGTCGAGGCGGTCCTCCCGGCGACGGAAACGCGGCGCGACCACAGTGTCCGGGTCCACGGCCAGCGGCAGCGGTGGGGCCGGCGGCAGATCGTCGAGACGGTCCAGCCAGTACCGTTGGTCGGCGGCCACAGCCTCCTCAGCGGGGGCGGCCAGAACGTAGTCGCGGAAGCCCACCCCGACCGGGCGCAGCTCGGCTGTCAGGTCACGGTAGAGCGTCGTCAACTCGTCGAAGAAGATCACGATGCTGAGCGCATCGAGCACGATGTAGTCGAAACTGAAGCCGAGACGGACTCGCCCGTCGCCGTACCGCACCCCACCGATTTTCAGCAGCGGCCAACGACCCGGATCGGGAACCCGGTGGGCCAACTCCGCCCGCAGGCCACTCAGCGCCTCGTCGCCACCGTCGCGGACGTCGATACGGAACCGGCCGACCTCCGGCAGTACCCGCTGGTCGCCGTCCTCGTCGAAGATCGCGCGGAGCATGTCGTGCCGCCGCACAAGGAGGTTGACGGCTCTCTCCAGCCGGTCGAGGTCGACATCTGCGCCGTCGAACTCCCAGTACCAGTGCGAGCCGACCCCGCCGAGGGCAAAGTCGCTGCTGCGTCCCAGCCAGTACGCCCGCTGTACGTCGGTCGGTGGGAACGGCTCATGTCGGTGCGCCGGGTCCGGGCGCACCGCCGCCGGAGCGGGGCGGTCGGGCTGACCTCGACGAAGGGTGGCCGCGAAGTCGCACAGCGCCGGTGTGGCGAACAGCTGCCGTAGGTTGGCGCCGACCAGACCTGCCGTGGCGAGCAGCGACATCGACCGGATGGCGACGAGGCTGTCCCCGCCGGCGGCGAAGAAGGTCTGCCGGCGTCCGACCGCGGGCACGCCGAGCAGCTCGGCCCAGATCCGGGCGACGTCGCGCTCGATGTCGCCGACCGGTTCCTCAAGCGTCTCCGGCTCAGCCCGAGCGGCCTCGATGCTCCGAGCAACCGCCCGCCGGTCGATCTTGGCGTTGACCGACAGCGGCAGTTGACCCGTCGGCACCACCTGTTCGGGCACCATGTACGCGGGCACCTGGCCGGCCAGGAAGTCCCGCAGGTCAGGCGGGTCGACATCGGCCGTGACGATGACGGCGGCGGCCAGCCGCCGTGGCGTGCCGAGGGCCACCACGACCGCCCGGCGCACGGCCGGGTGCCGCTCCAGCGCCGCCTCGATCTCACCGAGTTCGATCCGGTGCCCGCGAATCTTCACCTGGGCATCAGCGCGGCCGAGAAACTCCACCGTACCGTCGGGGTGGTACCGGGCCAGGTCGCCGGTCCGGTACCAGCGCACCCCGCCGAGTTCGACGAACGTGCGCGCCGTGCGCTCCGGGTCGCCCCGGTAGCCGTTGGCCACCGACCGTCCGCCGATCCACAGCTCGCCGGTGACCCAGTCGGGCCGGTCCCGGCCGGCCCGGTCGGCCACCCGCATGTGCTGGTTGGCGAGTGGCAGTCCGTACGGCACCGACCGCCAGGTCGATGGTATCGGTACCGGTACCACCTGGACGGTGGAGTGAATGGCGGTCTCCGTGGTGCCGCCGAGCGCCACCAGGGTGGCCGCCGGAGCCTGCGTGGTCAGCCGGCCCGCGAGGTCGAGACCGACCCAGTCACCGCCGAGCAGTGCCAGCCGCAACGGGAGGCGGGTCTGGTCCGCCGGGGCCGCGGCGGACAGCAGCATGTCGAGCAACGCGGGAACGGATTGCCAGACGGTGACCCCGTGCCGCAGTACCAGCTCCCGCCAGTGCTGCGCGTCGCGTCGGTTCTCCTCGCCGACACAGACCACCGCGCCGCCGACGGACAGCAGGGCGAAGATGTCGTAGACCGACAGGTCAAAGTCGAGCGAGGAGACGGCGAGCGCCCGGTCCGCGGCACCGACCTGGAATCGCTGATTGATGTCATCGATGGTGTTGACGGCCGCCCGGTGTGTCACCTGCACGCCCTTCGGCTCGCCGGTCGAGCCGGAGGTGAACAGCAGGTAGGCCAGGTCGTCCTCGCTGCCCGTCACGGGTGCGACCGGCGGGGTGGACCGGTCGTCGACGTCGACGACGCAGATGTCGGCCGGCAGTCCGGGCGGCGGCACAACCGCCACCACATGGCGCACTCCGGCAACCGCGTGGATCCGGTTGCGTCGGGCGGTGGGCTGGTCGACGCCGACCGGCACGTAAACCCCGCCGGCGCGCAGGACCGCCAGCACCGCCACGACCTGTCGTGGGCCCTTGTCGACGGTGACCGCCACCGAGTCGCCGCGGCGCACGCCGTGAGTGATGAGGGCGGCCGCGACCCGGTCGGACCATTCGGCGAGCTCGCCGTAGGTGAGCAGCCCGTCGGTGTCCCAGAGCAACGCGGCCCGGTCCGGCTCCGCAGCGGCTCGGGAGAAGACGTCCTCGTGCAGCCGCCGACGGCGTACCGCACGGGCGGTGTCGTTGACCGTGGCGCGTACCTCGCGGGTGTGCGCGGGCAGCAGTTCCGGGGGTTCTCCGGTCCAGTCCGCGTCGTCGCGCAGCCAGCCGAGCATCGTCAGGTACGCCTGGAACATGTGGCCGACCAGGCCGCGCGGGAAGAGGCCGTCCACCACGTCCCAGTTCAGATACAGGCCGTGTTCCCGTTCGGTGACCTGTACGTCGAGCCAGACCTGCGGGGTCTGCGACATTGTCCACCCGGGGGTGCCGAAGCTCTCCCGGACCTGGCCTTCGAAGAGTTCGCCGAGACTGAGCGCGCTGGTGAAGACGACCGGGGCGCCGACCGGTTCCTCGCCGCGCCGACGGGTCAGGTCGCGTAGCACGTCCACCCCGGTGTAGCCGGGGTGTGCCGCGTCGGCGCGCATCCGGTCCTGCACCGCTCGGGCGAAGTCCACGAACGAGTCACCCGCCGCGGTGTCCACCTCCAGCAACAGCAGGTTGGTGAAGTCACCGACCAGGTGCGCGACGTCCGGATGCACCGGCTGACGGTCGTAGAGCGGTAGGTTGAGCAGGAAGCGCTCGGTGGCGCTCCACCGGCCCAGCACGTGGCCGAACGCGGCCAGGAAGAGCACCGGCAGGGTCAGCCCGTACGAACGGGCTCGCCGGCTAAGCTGCTCGACCTGCGCCGGCTCTACCCAGTGGTGGTGTCGGACGACGCGCTGGCCGCTGACCTGCCGCGGGTCGACGGCCAGCGGCAGCTCGGGCGGTCCGGGCAGCTCGGGGAGCCGGGTGCCCCAGTATTCCCGGTCGCGTTCCCGTTCGGCGCGACGGCGTTGGTGCAGGGTCGCCAGGTATCCAGGGTAGGTGATTCCGATCGCGGGCAGGGCCGCTTCGGGGTCCCGGTAGAGCCGGGCCAGGTCGGACATCAGGATACGGAAGCTGTGTGCGTCGGCCACCAGCATCTCGATGTGCACATGGCAGCGGGTGGCGCCGCCGGGCAGCAGGGAGAGTTGGACGTCGAAGACCTCACCACGGGCGACGTCGAGCCGCCGGTGGGACATCTGGTCTCGTAGACCGAGCAGGTGCCGCTCGGCGGAATCGGCATCGTACCCACGTAGGTCGTGCACGGTGAGGCCGGTCCAGGGGCTCTCGCCGAGGATCTGTTGCTGTCCGTCATCGTCGAACCGGGCACGCAGCATGTCATGCCGGCGCACCAACGCGCGGACAGCGTCCCGCAATCGGGTCGGGTCCACGTCACGGCCGTCGAACTCGTTGTAGAAGTGCGCGCCGACGCCGCCGAGGGCCTGCCCGTCACCCCGGCCGACCCAGTACGCGTGCTGCATCGGCGCCAGGTCGAACGGAGCATCGCCGTCGACGACGGCGATGCTGTCCGCCTCCGATCCGCTGAGGTCGGGGGCACGCTCAGCGATCAGCTGCCACCAGTCGTCGAGCGTGCGGCCCTCGATCAGTTCCGCGAAACCCACCGACACACCACGCTGGTGCCACTGCCCGACCAGTCTCATCACACCGATCGAGTCGAGGCCGAGGTGGAGAAGGTCGGCACCGTCGGCGATGGTGTCGGGCGGTTCACCGAGGACCGCCGCGATGTCCTGACGCATGCTGTCACGGCTGAAGGGTCGGGTGTGTTCGGCCTCAACGCCCAATCTGGGTCTCCCATGTCCGACGGAGCTGTTGCTTTGCTCCCGCACGAGTGTGCCGACGCCAAAGTAACAGTGGCACAGAACCGAGTCCAGGCACGTAGAGTAGAAAGAACAATCTACTTACTATAAGCGTCACACACGCCACTGATGTGAGCAGCGACGTGGGCGGCCGGTCGGGGCCGACGGAAAGGTGGCACCACCATGGCGACCGGACTCCCGGCGGAGGGCACCTGCGTGGTCTGGTGGGCACCGATCTCCGGCTCCAGTGACGCCGAGTTACTCTCCCTGCTGGACGAGGGGGAGCGCCACCGGCACGCCGGGTTCGGTGACCCGGCGGGTCGCAGCGCATTCCTCACCGCGCGGTCCGTCACCCGGCTGGTGCTCGGACACCTGCTCGACGTCGCCCCGGAGACACTGCGGTTCCGGGCAACCTGTCGGCGGTGCGGCGGGCCGCACGGCAAACCAGTGTTGTGGTCACCGGCGACACCAGCACGCTTCTCCGTCTCGCACTCCGGGAGATGGTGTGTGATCGCCGTAGCCTGCGGCACCGACGTCGGGGTAGATGTCGAGCGGATCGGTCTCCGCCGCGACACGATCCCGGTGCGCGCGTTGGCGGCCGAGGAACGAACGGCGCTCGCCAGCCACGACAAGGCCAACCGGCTTGCCGGGTTCATCCGGTACTGGACCAGGAAGGAAGCACTCCTCAAGGCGACCGGTGACGGCCTGACGGTGGACCCGGCAGCGATCGTGGTGACCCGGCCCGACCAACCGGCCGGTCTCCTGCACTGGGCCGCCGAGTCCGCTCCCCCGGCCACCCCCCATCTCGCCGATCTCGCGGCGCCCCCCGGCTACACAGCCGCGCTGGCCAGCCTGGGCCGCCCGTTGACGGTGTCGATCCGTGACGGCGGCCTGCTCGCCGACCGATTCCGCCGCTCGGCCGGCACCGCTCCTCCATAGCCACCTGCCTGCCGCGGTGTGTCAGCGCCACGCGCCGACGCACCGGCGGAGAACTGGTTCCACCTGCATCGTCCGATGAGCCCAGAGAGGGATCTGATGTCCGACGACACCCGAACGCCATCCAGTGCCGAGACCGGCACGGTGCAGGCGCCCGCGCCGGCACCGCCCGACGAGTTCGTCCCACCGATCACCGGACGTAAGCGCACCCTCGCGCTCGTCGTGGTGCTCACCGGATTCGTGCTGGACCTGCTCGACATCACCATCGTCAACGTCGCGCTGCCGTCGATCCGCGACGGCATCGACGCGACGGCCGCCACGATGCAGTGGCTGGTGGCCGGCTACGCCCTCGCATTCGCCTCAATGCTGATCATTTCCGGTCGGCTCGGCGACATCGTCGGCGTCCGTCGGATGTTCCTCATCGGCGTCGCCGGGTTCACCCTCACCTCGCTGCTGGCCGGCCTCGCCCAGACCCCCGAACAGCTGATCGTCCTCCGGTTCGTGCAGGGCGCGATGGGCGCGATAATGGTGCCGCAGGTCTACACCCTCATCCAGCTCCTCTACGCGCCCAAGGAGCGCGGCCGGGCGTTCGCCGCGATGAGCGCCGCGCTCGCCTTCGGCACGGTGGGCGGCCCGTTGGTTGGCGCGTTGCTGACCACCGCCGACATCGCGGGGCTCGGCTGGCGGGCGATCTTCCTGGTCAACGTGCCGATCGGGATCGCCGCGTTCATCGCCGCGCGGGTGCTGCTGCCGGAGTCGGAAGCCAATCGCCGGGAACGGCTCGACCTGGTCGGAGCCGTTCTGATCACGCTGGCGGTGCTGCTGCTCGTCTACCCGCTGGTGCAGGGCCGGGAGCAGGACTGGCCGGTGTGGACGTACGCCAGCATGGTCAGCGGCCTGCTGGTCTTCGCGGTGTTCGTCCAGCACCAGCGCACCCGTACCGACTCACCGCTGGTACCGATGTCGCTGTTCCGACACCGCTCGTTCAACGCGGGTCTGGTGGTGGTCTTCCTCTTCCAGGGCGCGGTGATGTCGTTCTTCCTGGTCATCACCATCTACCTACAGATCGGGGTGGGATACAGCATCCTCCGGGCCGGTCTGTCCGGCCTACCCTGGGACATCGCCGTGCCGTTGCTCGGCTGGCTGTCCGCCCGGGCGATCACGCCCAGAATCGGCCGGACGGGCCTTCAGCTCGGCTTGGTGCTGCTGATCGCCAGCATGTTCTGGTTCATGTGGGTGATCGACAGCACCCCACAGGTGAGCATCTGGCAGCTCCTGGTGCCGATGTTCATCGGGGGTGCCGGCATGGGTATGACGTTCCCGCCGCTGATGGGCTACTCGCTCGCCGACGTCCCGGGAAACCAGGCCGGATCCGCCTCCGGAGTGGTCAACGCGAACTACCAGATCGGCGTGACCCTCGGTATCGCCGCCTGCGGCACGCTGTTCTTCAGCCTGCTGGCCGCGCAAACGCCCCACGCCACCGCAACCGTTGTGCCGGAGCTCCGCGCGGACCTGGTGGCCGTGGGCGTCGCCGACACGCAGGCGGCAGAGATCGGTGACCGGTTCCGCGACTGCCTCGAAAGCCAGCTCGGCGGGGCCGACCCGACCCTGCCGCCAGCGGGCTGCGACAGCGCTGGGTTGGCCGCGGGCAGCGGTACCACCGCGGTGATCGAGCAGCGGTCGTTCGAGGCGAGCCAGATCAGCTTCCAACGGGCCATGGTGGGCACGCTCTGGTACAGCGTGATCAGCTTCGTGCTGGCGCTGGTGGGTAGCTTCCTGCTGCCCCGCCGTTGAATCCGTCCCTGAACGCCGCACGGTCTCGGTCCCGCTTCGGTGGGACCGAGACCGCAGTCGGAACGAGTGGAAGTCAGCCGAGGCTGGTCCGGTAGGTCGCGAAGGTCCACACGTGCCCCTGCGGGTCACGACAGGTGAACTCGTACGAGTCGTGCGGCTTCGCCTCCGGTTCGAGCAGGATCTCCGCACCGGCGGCCACCGCCTTACGGTGAAGTTCGTTCACCTCCGTGTCAGTCTCCCGACGGACGAAGGTGCCAGCCGACGCGGCGCCGAGCGCCAACGGCTCGCCGATGCGCAGGGTCGAGTTGGCACCATTGATCATAATCAGACCATGGTCGCCGACCTGGAGCTCAGCGTGGTAGACGTTGCCCTGGCCGTCGTCGAAGACGGCCAGCTTGGTGAAGCCGAACGTGCCGGTCAGCCACGCGATGGCCTCCGCCGGGTTTTCGTAGGCGAGGTACGGGGCGACGGTGGGCGCGACGGAGGAATCGGCCATGGGACTCTCCTCGGACTCGGTACTACGCGGATTGACGCAGGACGAAACTACTCTATGCGTCCGTCGTGGCCTTTCCGACACGACGCAGGGAACAAATCACCGCTGTCAGGTCTTCGGGACCGTCCGGCCGATGCCCCGGGCGGCGCACCGTCCCAGACTGGTTCTCGCCGGGCACTTGCAACAAGCGACACCACACCCTACCCGGGATGCCGCACGGCCCGGGGAACGCGGCATCAGCGTGCCGCCACCGCGAGGGGCAGATGGTCGTACGACCGGAGGCTGGCGTGCCGGCGCCGAACCGCTGGCGCGGCGGGCCCGAGCACGGTGACCCGGTCGACCAGACGCTCGAAGACGACCACCGCCATCAGCCGGGCCAGGGCGGTGCCGACACAGTGGTGCAGCCCGCCGCCGAACCCGAGGTGCGGGTTGGGATCGCGACCGACGTCCAGCCGCTCCGCGTCGGCGAAGACCTCCTCGTCCCGGTTGGCAGCCCCGAGCAGTAGCAGCACCGTCCGACCGGCGCGGATCTTCTGCCCGGCCACCTCGACCGGCTTCCGCGCCACCCGGATGACGTTCTGGATCGGCGCGTCGTACCGCAGAAACTCCTCCACGGCCGAGGGCACCAGCGCGGGGTCGGCCCGCAGTCGACCAAGTTGCTCCGGGTTGTTGAGCAGGGCGGCGACGCCGTTGGACACCAGGCCCATGGTGGTCTCGAAGCCGGCGTGGAACAGAAAGAGCATGTTGTCGACGAAGTCGGCCACCGCCAGCCGGTCCGACGCGGACTCCTCCCAATACATCTCGGTCAGGGTGGGGCCGCCCGAGCCGGCACGGCGCACGGCAAGCAGGTCCCCGAAGTAGTCGTGTAGCCAGGGCAGCGCGGTGTTGATGTCGGCCAGATCCGCCGGGCTGAGGTTGGCCGCGTCGAACACCTTTGCCAGGGCGGTGACCCGAGTCAGCACCGCGGGGCGGTCGCCGGTCGGGATGCCGATCAGGTCACACACCACGCCGACCGGCAACGGCACCGCCAACTCGGTCACCACATCGAGCCGCCCCCGGTCGAGGGCGGGCTCCAGCAACGCGTCCGTCGCCGCGGCGATACGGTCGTGCAGCCGACGCACCACCGGTGTGCCCAGGGCCCGACCGATAAACCGGCGGAGTCGGGTGTGCTCCGGCGGGGTCCGGGTGAGCACGATCCGGTGGAGAAAGTCGACGCCCGGGCTGTCGCCCAGGGTCAGCCGGGTGTACTCCGCCGGCATCCGGCTCTCCAGCCGACCGTCACGCAGCAGGGCCGACACCGCGCCGTGGCCGGTGACCAGCCACTGGCCGAGCTCCGCACGGGTCAGGGGCCCTCGCGCACGCAGTTCGGCGTAGGCCGGATACGGGTCGTCCTTGGTCGCCAGGAACGCCGCGGACAGATGGGGGCGCGCGGTGTTGGCTCTCATGAGAAGACTATCCGCGAGTCTACCCCGAACAGCAAGACCCAACATACGGTCACACGCAACACGCTCAAGGGAGAATGTCGACACTCGTCAGGTCCCGCTATAGGCTCGCCCTGTGCGCGAGGAACCCGCTTCCGTCGGTCAACGCCTCCTGGCTCTCATGGATCACTATCGGGGTCAGGAGAGCGCCCTCAACGAGCAAGTCCTGTGGCGCCTACGCGGCCCGTACGACCACGACGCCATGACCCGTGCGGTAGTCGCACTGTCGGCGCGACACGAGCCGCTGCGGACCACCTACCCACGGGGTCGCCGGCTGCGCCAGCTCGTCCACGAGCCACGGTCACTTGTGGTGCCGCTGACCGACGTCTCCGGCGAACCGGACGCCGCGCAGCGGGTGATCGCCGCCGAGGTCGCCGCCCCGGTCGAGGCGTCGGTGTGGCCGCTACGCCCGCTCGTGCTGCGGATCGCACCCGAGCATCACCTGGTGCTGCTCACCCTGCATCACTACTGCTCGGATGACTATTCCAACGCGCTACTCGCGCGAGATCTACGGGCCCTGTACGCACGCGAGGTCGGCGAGGCGACTGACCTGCCCGACCCGCAGTGGCAGTACGCGCAGTGGGCCAACTGGCAACACGAGCAGCTCTCCGGGGAAAGTCTGGACCGGCTCACCGGATACTGGAAGGAAAAGCTCACCGGCGCGCGGCTGGTGGAGCTGCCGGCCCGACGGCGGCGACCGGTGCCCGAGGGCGAGCCGCCATGGATTTCCATCGAACACTATATCGACGCGGACACCACGGCTGGTCTCCGACAGCTCGCACGCCGGCACCGCACCACGCTGTTTCCGGTCACCCTGGCGGTGTTCTACGCCCTGCTTCACCAGGAGACCGGAGCGTCCGATCTCACCATCGCCTCGCTGTTCGCGAACCGGAGCCGGCCCGAGGTCCGCGAGACGGTGGGCTTCTTCGCCAGCATGGTGCTGCTACGAGAGCGATTCGGCGCGGACGCCACCCTCGGACAGCTGATCGCCCAGACCCGCACCACCGTGATGGAAGCTATGCGCCATCAGGATCTGCCGCACCAACTCCTTCCCCCGGACACCGTCGTCGGCGGGACCGGCCGTACCGACGACGTGCTGTTCCAGCTGCTGGGAAGTCTGCTGCCCCGGGCTGACATGGCCGGCGAGGAACTCGACGACATGGCGGCCCAGTTGGAACGGCGGCGCTTCGCACTGGAGTTCGTCGTCGTACCGCAGGGTGACGTTCTCTCGGTGTTGCTGCTCTGCTCCCGGGCGGAGTTCGACCCGGGATGGGCGGACGCCTTCGTACGGGGCTACGTCGCGTTGGTCCGGGCCACCGTCGCGGCCACCGACGTCCCCCTGGCCGAGTTGCGCGATGTCCTGGTCGCCTGAGGGACCAGTGAACCAAAGCGAACTGTCACCGCGGCGAACCGAGGAGAAATGATCAGCGAAGACGACGTACGGCAGCGAGCCCTGACCCTCCCGGAGGCGCACGCGAGCGCCCACTTCGACAACGCCGACCTAAGGGTACGCAACAAGATCTTCGCGTCCCTCCCCGCTGGCGCCGGCACGGTCATGCTGCGGCTGAGCCCGCAGGATCAGGCAGAGCTGCTGGCCGAGGACCCAGCGACCTTCTCCGCGCCCGACAACCACTGGGGGCGGCAGGGCTGGACGAGCGCGCGGCTGGACCGGGTCGACCCGGTCCAACTCGGCGAACTACTCACCGAGGCGTGGCGGCTGCGCGCGCCTCGACGTCTGGTGACCGCCTTCGACGCGCGACACGGCGACACTCCGGACTAGACCGGCTTCCGCGCCGGCGACCAGTCACTGGATGCGCACCAGACGACCGCTCACACCAGCGGAGGGTAGCGGCAGTGTCGCTTCAGGTGATTTACCGTTCCGAACGCGGAGGAGGATCCGGCCATCGCGACGGTACCGTACCCGACATCCGGCAAGTAGCTCCATATGCGACAAACCGTCGTCGTGTCTGCGATGAGGCACGCTACCACCCCACCCCTTCAGATTATCGATCTCGAATTGCCAAGGTACGAACCGCTCCGCCCGTGTCGTACCATTCCTTCTAAGATCACCTCCTGGCATCGATCAGATCCAACGTGAATGCTCAATAGATTGGGCCGATCGGATATTCCCACACCGTGTTCGTCCGCTCTAGGGTGTAGCTCCAACAGGAGGGGGAATTATGTTGCCGATGGTCAAGGCCCGAAGGGTAAGCACCACCGATGTCGCGATTTCGGTCAGCGGTAGCTGTACCCTAAGAACCGCTGGCTACGTAACCCGTGTCGCGGACTACATGCTCGGCCACGTCGAATCACGGCTGGAGCGTGTCGAGCTCGACCTGACCGAGGTGACCACGGTCGACGAGGACGGCTTCGCCTCCCTGGTCCAAGTCGCCGCGGCGGCGACCGAGGGAGGGGCCGCCGTGGTCGTGCGGTACGGAGCCGAACGGACAATACTGGAACGGCACCACACCGGGCGACTGATGGCGTCCGAGCAGATCGGACGCCTGTTGCGGACGCACCTGCGGCCGGCGGCCCGTCGCCGTCGGATACACCTGGTCGTTGCGGACGGCCGCATCGTCCGCGGCTGCGCTGTTTCGCTCGCCGGACGAGACCGAGGTTGATCCCGGCCGGCCAGCGGCATGGCCCGGTGACGTCGGGGCGCGGCTGTCGAACGACGGGGCGTGGTTGCCCGCCACCAGGCCATGCGGGCCAGCGCCCGCACCCCCGGTCGTCGTCGGTCGCGACCGGGCCCTGCGCGACGCTCCGGCCACGACCGGACCCATTGACAGCAGTCATCCGCGCCCGGTCAACCGTTGAGCCACGTAGACAACCGGGCCGACGATTAACCGGCCCGCAACCAAAAGACAACGTTATCGTCACCCCTTCCCTCCTGCGTCGAACTCGGCCGAACCAGAGAAAACAGTGGACATCCCGAAGCCACAGACCGCCGCCGGACAAACTCATTGTCACCGTTTACGAGACACATCGTAACCGAATCCGGGCGCAGATTCGGTTCCACAACGAGAGGGACTGATTTCGGCCGAAGCGACAAATGCCGGTCCGGCGAGACCCGGGCACCTGGGCACTCGGCCAGGTGCCCGGCGCGCATGTCGGTGTCGGCGTCACACCGCCAGTGTCCCGGCGTTCGCGCTGGTGTCGTGTCACGGACCGCCGGGCTTGCCCAGAACAGTAGACACGACACACACTAGACACCATGACCACATCGGCCCTGGCACCACGCTTCGACGCCTTGGACCCGAACGTCGTCGAGGACCCCTACCCGGAGTACGCCCGCCTACGTGCCGCCGGTCCGCTGTGCCGGCTCGGACCGGGCAGTTGGGGGGTCACCCGATTCGCCGACGTCACCAACCTGCAACATGACCCCCGCCTCGGCAGCGAGTTCCCAGCGGGCTACCACGAAATCTCCGTCGGCGACGGCCCGGCGAGCGCGTTCTTCCAACGGGTCATGCTCTACCGCGACCCGCCGGACCACATCCGGCTACGCCGGCTGATGAGCGGAGCGTTCACTCCTGCGGTGGTCCGGCGGTTGCGCTCCCACATCGAGGACCTGGTCGACGAACTACTCGCACCGGCCCTGGCGGCCGGCCGGATGGACCTGGTTCCCGAGCTGGCCTATCCGCTACCGGTACGGGTGGTCTGCCGGCTGATGGGAATCCCACCGGAGTCCACCGAGGACGTGCGCCACCACGCGACGAACATTGGCCGAGCGTTCACCGCGGTCGTCCCGGAACAAGCCCGGACCGAAGCCGACGAGGCCGTCAGTTGGCTGCGTGAACACCTCGGTGCCCTCCTGGAACAACGCCGGTCCCACCGGGGCGACGACCTGCTCTCCCGACTTCTGGACGCCGAGGAGTCGGGGGACAACCTCAGCGCCGACGAGATCGTGGACAACACCGTCTTCTCGTTCTTCGCCGGCTTCGAGACGACCGTACATATGATCACCACCGGCACCGCGGCACTGCTGGCCCACCCCGACCAGCTCGCCCGGCTGCGTGCTGACCCCTCGCTGGTGACGACCGCCGTCGACGAGTTCCTCCGCTGGGACGCACCGATCCAGGGCACCGCTCGCTACGTTCGCGAACCGATCGAGATCGGAGGCCGGACCATCCGCAGGGGTCGAGTCCTGGTGCTGATGATCGGCTCGGCTAATCATGACGAGCGACGGTTCGCCCAGCCTGACCGCCTCGACGTGGGCCGCCAGGACAACCCACACGTCGCCTTCGGCGGCGGTGCCCACCTGTGCCTCGGCGCCTTCCTGGCCCGGATGGAGGGTGCGGTGGTCTTCGACCGGCTGGCCCGACTCGCGGTGTTGGAGCCCGACGGCCCCACCGTCCGGGAGCCGAACACCCCCTTCCGGGCGTACGCCTCGGTGCCGGTGCGAATCGGCGACAGGTGAGCCACCCCTCGTCGGCACCTCCCCGGCGCGCGGTACCGACGGCCTCACTCGGTGGTCGGCAGCGCCTCCAACACCGTCAGCGTGGGCGTCGCGATGACCTGGCCCAGCCGTAGCCCGGCCCGCTCCAGCAGCGCGCCGGTCTGCGCACTGCTGCGGTGTGCCCCGCCGGTGAGCACCATCGCGTGGACGTCGAACAGCTTCGCCACGTCGAAGGTATCCCCGGGCGGCAGCACCGCTTCCAAGAGCACCAACCGGGAGTCAGGCCGCATCGCGGCGCGGACGACGCCGAGAATCCGGACCGCGTCGTCGTCGTCGAATCCGGGCAGCACCGTCTTGAGTAGGTATCCGTCGCGGCCGGCCGGTACCGCGTCGAAGGCGCTGCCGGACACCACATCGCAGCGATCCGCGACCCCGGCACCGGTGAGCACCGCCGGGGCACCTGCCACGACGTGCGGCAGGTCGAACAGCACGCCGCGGACCGCCGGGAACCGGGCCAACAGCCCCGCCAGGAAGCCGCCGGTGCCACCGCCGATGTCGACCAGCGTGCCGAAGCGCCGCCACGGGTAGGCGCCCAGAAGCGTCCGCAGGTGCAGCCGGTTGATGCTACGCATCCAGTCGTCGACCCGGGCGCTCTCTGCCGGGTTGGCGGCCAGATGGTCCCAGTAGCTTCGGCCGTGCACCCGCTCGAAGGCCGGCCTGCCGGTCCGGAGGGTGTGTCCTATCTGGGCCCAAGAGCGCACGTCGGAGTCGAGCACCGTGAAGCTGTCCCGCAGCGACATCGGGTGATCCCCGCGGAGCGGCTCGGCCAACGGAGTGAGAGCGAACTCCGCCTCACCCACCTCGGTGAAGACTCCCCGGGCCGCTAGTGCCCGCAGCAGCCGCAGCAGTGCGCCCGGATCAGCCCCGGCAGCCTCGGCCAGGTCGATCACCGTCCGTGGACCGTCCGCGAGCAGGTCGGCGACGCGGAGGTCACAGGCGGCCCGCAGGGCGAACGGGGTGATCTGGTCACCGAGTTCGCCGAGGCGGACCACGGCGTCCAGGTCGAGCCGCGGCCGTCCGGCCATCTTAACGCCCCTCTCGTACGCGCAGCCGCTCACCGGCGAACCGCAGCAGCCCCAGCTTGTCCAGGCCCACGCGGACCCGGTGGGTCATCAGTCCGATCTGGCCGAGCGCGGCCGCGACCCGTGAGAACACCGCCTGCCGATACATGATCATGAGCTCGTGCGACGCGGCGAACGAGACTCCCTCGGCCCGGTCGACCTCCAAGCGTTGCCAGATGTCGCCGAGCAGAAAGCGCTGGCGGATCAACGATGCCGCTTCGAGGACCAGGTCCTCCCGTTCGGCCCGCTCCGCCGTAGTCAGCTGGCCGTAGAGGCCGCGGAGAGAGAGCACGCCGAAGGTGACGTGCCGAGCCTCGTCCCGGGCGACGAGGCGGGTCAGGTTCTTGATCAGCGGATCGTGGAAGCTGCTGTTGGACAGTCGAAACGAGGCCATCGCGATCGCCTCGACCATGATCTGCATGCCGAGTGCGGTCACGTCCCACCGCGAGTCCGAGAGAATGTCGGTGAGCAACTCCCGCAACGGCGGCGACACCTCGTACGGCTCGGGAATCTTCTCTCGCAGATACCGTGAGAAGACCTCCACGTGACGTGCCTCGTCCACGGCCTGGGTGGCGGCGCAGAACTTGCTGTCGAGGTCGGGTACCGCCGCCACCAGGCGGGCGGCGACCACCATGGCCGCCTGCTCACCGTGGAGGAACTGGCTGACCATCCATGACTGGAACTCCCAGCGGAAGTCGTCCCAGGCGGCCCGACCGCGTGCCGCGAGCGGAGAATCCGCGAACGCAGCCATCGCGAACGCGGAGTCGTCAGGAAGCGGTTCACCGAACGGCACGTCCACCGTCCAGTCGACGTCGGACACCTTCCACTGGGCCGATTTGGCCCGCTCATAGAGGGCCATCAGCCGAGGATCCGTGGCTTCGTAGTCCCAGTTGAGTGTGGTGTCGACCTGGGTCGGCACAACAAGGCTCATACGACACAACGTACCGATCGGGCCGGCCAATGCCAATCCACTGACGCTATCGTCGCTTTCGTGAACACACGACAAACGCCAGCATCGGTGTCCCAGCGTCTTCTCTGGATGATCAAACACTACCGTGCCGACTTCGGTGCGTTGAGCTGTCCGTTACTGTGCCGGCTGACCGGCGACCTGGACGCTGACGCGCTCGACGCCGCGTTGACCAGGCTCGCCGCCCGGCACGAATCGCTGCGGACCACCTTCACCGGACGCGGAGCCCGGCTGGCCCAGATCGTTCACCCGCCGGCCCCGGTGCCGACCCGGCGGATCGACCTGTCCGACCATCCGGACCCGGACGGTGCGGTCGACGAGGCGCTGCGCGCCGAGCTACGCACCGCGATCGACCCCACCGAGTGGCCGGCCCGGGCGACGCTGTGGCGGCTCGGGGCCCGCACACACCTGCTCTGCCTGAACCTGCACCACCTGGTGACCGACGCCTGGTCCACCGGGATTCTCTTCCGCGACCTCGGCGCGCTGTACGCCCAGGCGACCGAAGCGAGTTCACCGCTGCCCGACACCGGCTGGCCGTACACCCGGTTCGTCGAGTGGCAGCAGGAACTCCTCGACGGCGACGGGCTACAACGACACCGGGACTACTGGCGCCGGCAACTGGCCGGCAGTCAACTACCGGCGCTGCCCGCCGCGGCGGACGACCAACCAACCAACGGCGATCGGCCGGCCACCGCGGATGTGGCGATCGACCTCGACCGCGAGACCGTCACCCGGCTGCGAGCTCTGGCCCGAACCCGTCGCACCACGCTCTTCGCGGTGCTGCTGGCGGTCTTCTACCACCACCTGCACCAGGTCACCGGCCAGGACGACCTCGCGGTGGCGTCGATGTTCGCCAACCGGTCCCGCCCCGAACTGCGGGAGACCGTGGGTCTGCTGGCCAACATGGTGCTGCTGCGAGCCCGGGTCGGACAGGCAGCCACCTTCGCCGATCTCGTCGGGCAGGCGCATTCCGCAGCCATCGGCGCCTTCACCTACCAGGACCTGCCGTACCAGATGCTGCCGGCGGACGCGGTGCGCGCCGGTGGGCGCCGCGCCGACGACGTGCTGTTCAACGTGATGGCCGAGGCGCAGCACCGCACGGTCGCGGCGGGTCTCGGCTTCGAACTGCTGGTCCCTCGAGGCCTGGGCAGCCGGTTCCGGTTCGAGTTGGCCATCGCTCCGGTGGGACCGGCGGATCTGCGGGTCGTCTTCTACCACCCCACCGCCGCGTACACCCCGGCCCAGGCGCACCGATTCCTCTCCGGGTACGCCGACCTGGCCACCACCCTGACCGCGGCGCCCACCGCCCCGCTGGGCACCGCCCGGCCGGTCTGATCCGGACTGTCACCCACCGGTCCGCAGGTGGCGCTGGGAAAATACGAGAAACCACACAGCACTAACACCACACACTCTTGACACCGCATGCCGCTACTGAGAGGCTTCGACCAGTCCTACCTGGTATACGCGCAGGAGGCGGACGACTCCTCGGGCCGTACCGCGGGGCACCGCTCACCCGGTCGATGCTGTGACAGGAAGGTCCACATGTCACTTCACCTGCATTGGTTTCTCCCGTCCCACGGGGACGGACGTGAGGTGGCGAAGACCCCGGACGGCACCCCGGCGCAGGCCGTCCGGCGCGCACCGGAGATCGACTACCTCGGCCAGGTAGCCAGCGCCGCCGACCGATTCGGCTTCGACAGCGTCCTCGTCCCGACCGGGCTGTTCTGCGAAGATCCCTGGCTGGTCTCGACGGCGCTGGCCGGCCACACCCGCCGACTCAGATTCATGGTCGCCGTCCGTCCCGGATCCCTGGCCCCGACCGTCGCCGCGCAGATGGCCGCAACCCTGCAACGAGTCTCCGGCGGCCGGCTGCTGCTCAACGTCGTGGCCGGGGGCGATCGGGACGAGCAGTTGCGCTACGGCGACTGGCTCGACCACGACGCGCGCTACACCCGCGCCGACGAGTTCCTGGAGGTCCTGTCCCGGGCCTGGACGGGTGACCCGTACGACTTCGACGGGGTCCACTACCGGATTCGTGCCGGCCGGCTCACCCGAAAGCCCCCGGTCCGGCCGACGGTGTTCCTCGGCGGCTCCTCCTCCGCCGCGCACGAGGTGGCCGCCCGTCACGCCGACGTCTACCTCGCCTGGGGCGAGCCACCGGAACCGTTGGCGGCGCTGGTCAAGAAGGTTCGCGACCGGGCCGACACGCAGGGCCGCGATCTGTCCTACGGATCCCGGTTCCACGTGATCAGCCGCGACACCGCCGACGAGGCGTGGCAGGTGGCCCGGCGCCTGGTGGATCGGATGCACCCGGACACCATCGCCGCCGCACAGCAGCGATTCCGAAGGACCGAATCCGAGGGGCAACGCCGGATGGCCGCTCTGCACCGGGGACAGACCGACGACCTGGAGGTGTACCCGAACGTCTGGGCCGGCTACGGACTGGTCCGGCCGGGAGCCGGGATGGCCCTGGTCGGTAGCCACACCGACGTGGCCGACCGGATCGAGGAGTACCACTCGTTAGGTCTGGATCACCTGATCCTCTCCGGCCAGCCGCACCTGGAGGAGGCGTACACCTTCGGTGAGGGTGTCCTGCCGATCCTGCGGCACCGAGGGCTGCTGGCTGATCCGGAAGGAGACCGGTGACCGATCTGCGACAACCTGCATCCCGACGGGCCCTCCTACCGACCGAGTCACTGGCTGTCCCGACGACCGTGCTGGTCGGCAACCCCCGACGGGAGTCCCGCACCCTCACCGTTGCCCGGCACCTCACCGGGGCCCTACGCACCGGGCTCGGCGACTTCGGCGTCCACCTCGCCGACCCACACCTGGTGGATCTGGCGGAACTGGGACCGGACCTGCCGTCCCGACTGATCGCCGGTGCCGCCGGGAACGCGCCACTGGAACAGGTGCTGGCCCGGGTCCGTAGCCCCGGTCTCCTGGTGGTGGTCAGCCCGACCTTCAAGGGCTCCTACACCGGCCTGCTGAAACTCTTCCTCGACATGCTTCCCCGCGAGGGGCTGCGGCCGGGCACGGTCGCGGTACCGGTCATGACGGCTGGGTGGGCACAACACCGCTTCGTCCCGGACGCTCAGCTTCGACCGCTCCTGGTCGAACTGGGGGCTGTGGTGCCAGTACGGGGCCTCGCGGTACTCGAGGAGGAGTTCGGCGATCTCGAGTCCGCGGTCGCCGGATGGACCGAAGCTGCGGTGCCGGTGCTCGCCGCCGTGCTGCACGGCTGCCGGCCCCCGACACCGCTCTCGCCCCACCTCGCCGAACCCGCACCTGTCCCCTGACCTGTGTTTCAGCCCCGCTCAGCCAGGCGATCCGGAAGGAATAAGCGACCATGAGTGAGCAGACCCCGATGCTCGCAGGGCCGACAATGTCGGACGAGCAAATCCGTACCCAGGTCAAGGCCATCGTGCTCGACCTGGCACCCAGCCCGGATGGTCTCCACGGCACGGAGACGGCCTTGGTCCAGGATCTCGGCTTCCACTCGCTGGCCCTGATGGAGCTGGCCTTCGCGCTGGAAGACGAGTTTGACCTGGATCCGATCGACGAGAAGACCGCGCGGTCGATCACCACCCTGCACGCGGTACAGGAGCATGTTCTGCACCGGATCCGGGAGCAGGCAGCGGAGTCCTGACTCCCCACCCGTCGTGGGGCCGGCCGCCGCGAGGGTGGTGGCCGGCCCCGTCGTGCTCCGTCGAGGCGGCCGCTACGCGGCTGCCGTCGACCCGATCCGACATCCGCCGGTGGACGGTGCGCACCGGGGAGCTGCCGGCGGCAGCGGTTCCCCCTCAGCCGATCAGGCGGTAGAGCCGATGGAACCGGTCATCGATCGGCAGCTGGGTGACGGCGGCGAAGCCCGCGTCGGCCGCCAGTCGCCGCATCTGGTCGGGACGTAGTGCGGTGCCGGTACCAGCGGAGGGCTGCTGGCTCAGGCAGGCCGGCAGGCAGTGCAGCACGCTGGTAGCGTACTGAAAGCGTTCGATCTCATCGGCCGGGGCGGTGAACCGCTCCGCCACTCGGGCATCCAGCACCAGCACGGTGCCGCCCTCCACGCACAGCCGCCGGCAGGTGTCCAGCACCTCCACCGGCCGGGCGATCTCGTGCAGGGCGTCGAAGAGGCAGACCAGGTCGTAACGGCCGGCGAGATCCGGGGTCGCCGCGTCGTGGGCGACGAAGGAGACCCGGTCGGTCAATCCGGCGTCAGCGGCGTGCCCACGGGCGTCCGCGATCACGTCAGCATCGATGTCGAAGCCGTCGACGGTGATCGACGGGAAGGAACGGGCCAGGCCGATGCCGGCCCACCCGGCGCCACACGCGACATCCGCCACCCGCGCCGGCCCGGCGGTGAGCCGGGTGTGCACGTCCGGGGCGAAACGACGCAGCCAGCCCGCCAGTTGGTGGGTGAACATCGCCCGGTTGGCGCCGGCGTGTCCCTGGCGCCAGTCGACACCGTAGACCGCATCCGGTACGCCGTCACCGCTGCGATACGCCGCCAGCAGCGCCGGCAGCGCCGCCGCGACCCCGCCCAACGGCAGCACGGCCAGGGCCGCCATCGACACCGGGTTGTCCGTCACGGTCAGCACCTCGGCGTGCGCGGCGGGCAGGGCGAAGACCCGCTGCGCGGCCGGGCGGTTCGGGTCGTCGACCGTGAGCACGCCGGCTACTGCCTGCTGCTCCAGCCACTCGCGGGCGTACCGCGGGTCGACTCCGGCTCGCACGGCGATCTCACTCGCTGTGCCGGGGCCCCTGGTCGCCAGGTCGTCGTAGAGCCCCAGGCGAACCCCGAGGTACATCGACAGAAGCTCCTGGGTTGCCAGCAGGGAGTTCCACATCCGGACCGCGAGGACCCGGGCCTGGGTGTCGGTGGGGGCGGTCATCGGCATCCTCCGGACGAGATGCGTATGGCATGTGCTGTCTCGTCACACGCTAACCCGTCGAAGTCGACATGGACAGCACCGGTCAGCGGGAGATACGGTCCGCACACCCGACACACTACACTGAGGAGAAGGACGTGAACCCAACGCTGGCACGGGTACGCGAGCTGGCGACCCACGTGACGAAGCGGGCGGAGGAGATCGAGCAGCAACGCGGGTTGCCGGACGACCTCGTCGACGACCTCCGCGACGCGGGGTGCTTCCGGATGTTCGCACCGGCCAGCCACGGCGGTGACCAGTTGGACCTGCCGGACGTGCTGGCCGTGTTGGAGGAACTCGCCCGGGCCGACGCCGCCACCGCCTGGACCGTCGGCCAGGTGGCGTTGTCACACCTGATCGTGCGGTGTGGCCCCGCCGAGGCGGTGGAGGACGTGTTCGCCGACGGCCCCGACACGTTGGTCGCCGGGGCAGTGGCGCCGAAGGGCCGAGCCCGCCACACCGACACCGGGTGGCGGGTCACCGGTCAGTGGCCGTTCGTCACCGGTAGCCCGCGGGCGTCCTGGTTCTACCTGAGCTGCGTGGTTGTCACCGGACGAAGCGTGCCGGTCGGGGACGACGGCGTACCGGCCACTCGCATCCTGTACGTGCCCGCGCGGGACATCCGAGTGCTGGACACCTGGCGGGTGCTGGGTCTACGTGGGACCGCCAGCCACGATGTAGCCGTCGAGAAGGCACGGGTGCCCGCGTACCGCGCCGTCGTCGCGGAGAGCGAGCAGGGCGGTGAGGCGGTACACCGAATCGCCGAGTCGAGCCTGATCATCGGTTCGATCGCCGTCGGGTTGGCCGACGGCGCACTGGCAGATCTCGTCCAGGTGGCAGCCGGTGGCAAACGGCCGGCACTGAGCGCCCGGCGTCTCGCCTCCGCACCGGTCTTTCAGGACCGGCTCGGTGAGGCGCAGACCGTGCTGCGCGCGGCCCGGGCCCTGCTGTATGCCGAGGCGTCCGAGGCGCAGGCATCGGCGGGAACCTCGACAGCGCTCCACCGGGCCCGCCTACGGGCGACCGCCGCCCAGGTGACCAGCCTGGCCGGCCAGGTGGTCGATACCGCGCACAAGCTGGCCGGTGGCACCGCCGTCTACGAGGCCTCGCCGCTGCAACGACGGCTACGCGACCTGCACACGGCTACCCAGCACTTCGTGGCCGGCCGTGACTCGTACGCCACGCTCGGCGCACTGGCCGTCGGCGCGGAAGGCGGATCCGGTCCGCTCTGATCGAATCTGGTCGCCCTGGCGGGGCCTCGTTCGTGGTTGCCCAGCGGCAGACGATGGAGAAGAGGCTCGTGGCGACGCGGCCGGGCTTCCCGCCGGCTATCCGACGGGGATCCGGCACCAGCGACAGCGCCCGGAAGCCGTGCGCGCTCCGCGCAGCACCGCGCTCTCCGGGACGGGGTAGGCAGCAGCGTGTTCGGCATCGTACCGTGATGAAGTATCTTGCCTCTGGAGGTTGTCATGAGTGAGCTGTTCTCGGTAGCGGGAAAGACCGCCCTCGTCACGGGCGGCACCCAGGGGATCGGGAGAATGATCGCGCGGGGTCTCGCCTCGGCTGGGGTCCGGGTCTACCTCACCGCCCGAACCAAATCCGACTGTGCGGACGTCGCCCAGGAGCTCACCGCCCTCGGTGGCGAGTGCGTGGCGATCCCGGCTGACCTGTCCGAGGAACAGGAGTGCGCCCGGCTGGCCCGCGAGATCGCCGAGCGCGAGGAGCGATTGCACATCCTGGTCAACAACGCTGGCACCGCGTGGACCGCCCCGGTCGACCAGTTCCCCGCCGCCGCGTGGGACAGCGTGCTGGACATCAGCCTGAAGGCGCCACTGTTCCTGGTACGCGAGCTGGCGCCGCTGTTGCGTGCAGCCGGCACCGCCGACGATCCGGCCCGGATCGTCAACATCGGCAGCGCCGACGCCCAGCGGGTGCCCGAGATGCCGACCTACTCGGCCGCCGCGGCGAAGGCGGCCATCCACCACATCACCCGGATGTTGGCCCACGACTTCGCTCCCACGGTGACCGCGAACGTGATCGCCCCTGGCAGCTTTCCCTCCCGGATGATGGCTGGTGTGCTCGAGGCCATCGGCGAGGAGATCGCCGCGGTCACGCCGTTGCAGCGCATCGGCCGGCCGGAGGACATCGTCGGTACGGTCATCTACCTGTGCAGCCGGGCCGGCTCCTACGTCACCGGCTCGGTGGTCACGGTCGACGGTGGTCTCTCCACCGCACGGACCGGGTACGTGCCGGGCCGGTTCCTCACCGACGAGCAGTGACCCCGCCGACGCCCGGGAGTGCACCGACACCGCGGGGGCCGCACCCGGCGATTTCCGGGCGCGGCCCCCGCGCGGGTCAGGCGGTGGCTTTTGGTGGTAGGTGCAGCCCGAAGGGAAGACCCTGGTTGTCCCGACACTCGACGAAGGCACCCCACTGTTCGGTCGCGGGGCGCATCGGCTCCACCTCACCGCCCAACTCCACCACCCGCTTCATGGCGGCCTCGATGTCGTCGACGGCGAAGTAGAGGTAGTGCTGCGGCGGGCCCGGGTCGCGATGCATGCCACCGGGCACAGCGCTTCCGGTGTCGATCGACCCACCGTGCTCCTGCGCCTGCACCTTCCACCCGAACAACTCGGTGAAGAACGCGCTGGCCACCGCCACGTCCGGCGTTCCGAACTCGAAGTACGACAGATGTCCTGCCACGACCGACCTCCTCCAGTCATCGATCCGGCGAATCGTCACCACCCGACCGGGCGGGCTCGCTAACACAACAAACTACACTAGAATCCAACCCAACATGCTCAGCTAACCTGACGCCACTCACTGGCGTACCGAGCAGAAGAGGTCCCGCCGTGCCCGTCACCGCCGCCCCAACCGACCTGATCCCGGACACCGGCCTCCTCATCGGGGAGACGCGGTCGACCGACCCCACCGGGGGTGTACACCAGCACGTGTACGCCGGCGACGGCCGCCCCACCGCCGAGGTGCCGCTCGGCGGCGCCGTCGAGATGGACACGGCGGTCCGCACCGCCCGGGCCGCACAGGCCGCCTGGGCCGCGACCCGGGGCAACGTCCGGCGGGACCTTCTGCTGCGCCTGGCCGACCTGGTCGAGCGGGACGCGGCGGACCTAGCCGGGTTGCAGACCCTGGAGAACGGTTGCCCCCGGCAGTTCGCCTCCGCCATGCCTGGTGTCGCGATCGAACACCTGCGCTACTACGCCGGCTGGGCAGACAAGATCGGCGGACAGGTGGTGCCGACCTGGCCCGTACGGGCCGTCGACTACACCCTTGACGAGCCGTACGGTGTGGTGGCATTGATCATCCCGTGGAACGGGCCGCTGGTCTCCGTGGCCCAGATGCTCGCGCCCGTCCTCGCCGCCGGCAACGTCGTCGTGCTCAAGCCATCGGAACTCGCGCCGTTCACCGCGCTGCGGATCGGGGAACTCGCGCTCGAAGCCGGATTCCCACCCGGTGTGGTGAACGTCGTGCCCGGCGCGGCGGCCGGCGGCGAGGCGCTCGTCCGGCACCCCGACATCGGGAAAGTGCACTTCACCGGTGGCGGGAACACCGCACGCACGATTCTCGCAGCGGCGGCCGAACACCTGGTCCCGGTCGGCCTGGAGCTCGGCGGCAAGTCCGCGCATGTCGTCTTCGGCGACGCCGACATCCGGATGGCGGCCCGACTGGCGATGAGCGGTGTGGTGGCGCTCAGCGGGCAGGGCTGCGCCAACGGCACGCGCGTGCTCGTCCACTCCTCGGTCTACGACGAGATGCTGCGGACGGTGACCGCCCGGCTGGCCCGGGTCCCGGTCGGCGACCCCGCCCAGGAACGCACCATGATGGGCCCGGTGGTGAGCGAAGGCGCCTGCCGACGGATCCTCGGGGTCGTGGAGCGGGCCCGCGGAGCCCGGCACGGTCGCCTGTTGTCCGGCGGCGAGCGGCTCGGGGGTGACCTCGCTGCCGGATACTTCATCGGACCAACAGTCTTCGCCGATGTGGACCCGGCCAGCGAACTCGCCCAGGAGGAGATCTTCGGGCCGGTGCTGGCGTTCACCCCCTTCGACAGCGAGGAGGAGGCCCTCCGGCTGGCCAATGGCACCCGCTACGGACTCGGGGCGTACCTACACACCAGCGACCTACGGACGGCACACCGGGTGAGCCGGGCCGTCGCCGCCGGCAGTGTCTGGGTCAACGGCGTTCCCGGGGTGCTACCGTCGGCGCCCTTCGGCGGCGTCCGGCAGAGTGGCTGGGGTCGTATCGGAGGCGAGGCCGGCGTGCGGGAGTTCCTCCGTCCGAAAAACGTGTGGATCGCCAGCTGAACAAATCGCCGCACCGAACGGGCGGAACACCGACCCGGGAAGGGCCACGCGGGACACGCCGGCGGATTCACAGCTGCCACGACCGGGCGGTCTCCTGCTCGGCCCACATCCGCGCGTAGCGGCCCTTCCGGGCCAGCAGTTCGTCGTGTCGGCCGGCCTCGACAACCGCCCCGTCGTCGAGCACCACGATCCGGTCGGCGTGCCGGACGGTACCCAGTCGGTGCGCCACGACCAGCACCGTTCGGTCCCGGATCAGGTCAGACAGCGCCTGCTGCACATGCCGCTCGTTGGTGGCGTCCATCGCCGCCGTCGGCTCGTCGAGCAGCACGATCGGAGCGTTCTTGAGAATCGCACGCGCCAGCGACACGCGCTGTCGCTCGCCACCGGAGATGGTGGTACCCCCTTCCCCGACCACAGTGTCACCGCCCTCGGGCAGTCGCGCCACGATCTCGTCCACCCTGGCCCGTGTGGCGGCCCGCCGCACCTCCTCGTCGGTGGCTTCCGGCCGGCCGAAGCGAATGTTGTCCCACACCGACTCGCTGAACAGGTAGCTGTCCTGGAACACCACCGTCACCGCGTCGAACAGGCTCCGGTCGTCCAACTCGAGGAGGTCCACGCCGCCCACCCGCACGGTGCCGGAATCGGGTGCGAAGAACCGGGTCAGCAGGTGCAGACAGGTACTCTTGCCCGCACCGCTGCTGCCGACCAGCGCGGTCACCGTACCGGCCGGCGCGGTGAAGGTGACGTCTCGCAGCGCCGGCCGCGTGGCACCTGGATAGGTGTAGCTCACCGACTCGAAGGCCACGTCGTGCCCCTGCGGCCGGGGGCCCGACCGGACCTCAGGGGGCAGGGGCTCGGCGAGCAGCGCGCCAAGCCGGTCGAGGGCCGCCTCACCGACCCGCAGGCTCTCGGTCTGCTCACCCATGGCCCGCAGCGGACCATGGACCCGCAGCGACAGTACCGCGAAGACGAGGAAGGTGGCCGGCGCCAGGTCACCACCGATCAGCAGGAACGCGCCGACCAGCAGAACCACCGGCAGGCCCAGCTCGATCACCGTCAGGAAGAGCACCAGCGGAACCACCAGGCGGCTGACCAGACCGATGCTGGCGTCACGGTGTCGGAGCAGGGCACGGGCCAGGCGGTCCGCCCGGTCGCCGGTGGCGCCGTGGGAGCGGGCGACGGCGATGCCGGAGACGTACTCCTGGAAGCGCGCCGCGGCCTGGCCACCGGCCCGGGCGCGCTCGGCCGCCAGCCGCGCGAAGGTGCGTTGCGACCACACGTACACCAGCATCGCCAGCGGCACGGTGCCCAACGCGGCCAGCCCCATCTGCCAGTCCACCAGCAGCAGACCCACGGCGATCACGATCGGTAGCAGGGCCGCGCCGATGATGGTGGGGATCGCGCCGAACACCACCGGCTCCAGTTCACTGAGGTGATGCGTGACGAGTGCGGTGAGGTCACCGCTCTGCCGGCTGGTGTGGTATCCGAGCGGCAGCCGCCGCAGGTGCTGCAACGCCCGCAGGCGCAGCTCGCCGAGCAGTTCGAAGGAGGCGACCCAGCTTTGCCGCTGGGCGACCAGGTCGAAACCGAACTGACCAAGCACCGCGGCGACGATGCCGACGGTCCACCAGAGGACTTCCCCCTGGCTGATCGCGGGCCCGCCCAGGTTCGCCTCCCGCAGCCGCTGCAGAACCACCACCAGCAGCCACACCGGCACGGCGGTGCAGACCGCCGCTGCCATCCGGGCGGCGATCCCCCAGAGCTGCTGGCGACGCAGCTGTGGGTCGGAGAGCTCCCACAGCCGCCGAATCAGGGCGGCGGTGCGCCCGGCCACCGGGCGGGTGGACGGCGGCCGAACGGGAGCGGTCGAGGGCGAGGGCGTGGTCGTCATCGGCTCGCTCCGCTCCGCGTGTCGGTGGCGCCCAGGCTCCACCGGGCGCTGGTGGTCGCGTCCTCCCACAACCCGGCGTACGTTCCACCGGCCCGCAGCAGGTCCTCGTGGCGGCCACTTTCGACCACCCGCCCGTCGGTCATCACCACGATCCGGCCGGCGTTCCGGACAGTGGTCAGCCGGTGCGCGATGACCAGCAGGGTGCGCCCGGCGGCGAGACTGGCCACCGCCTGCTGGATCAACACCTCGTTCTCGGGGTCGGTGGACGCGGTAGCCTCGTCCAGCACCACCACCGGTGCGTCCTTGAGCAGGGCGCGGGCGATGGAGATGCGCTGCCGTTCTCCACCGGAGAGGGTCGCGCCCCGCTCACCGACGATGGTGTCGTAGCCCTGTGGCAGGGCGAGGATGAAGTCGTGGCAGCGGGCCGCGCGGGCCGCGCGGTACACCGACTCGTCGTCCACATCGGGCTGGCCCAGCGTCAGGTTGGCCCGAATGGTGTCGTGGAACAGGAACGGATCCTGAAAGACCACCGCGACGGTGTCCATGAGCTGGTCGACCGCCAATTCTCGAACGTCGACGCCGCCTACCGTGACCGTACCGGCACTGACGTCGAAGAATCGGGCTACCAGCCGCGCGATGGTCGTCTTGCCCGAACCGCTCGGACCGACGATTGCGGTGACCTCGCCCGGCTCGGCACGCAGCGTAACCCCCTCGAGCACCGTACGGTCCGGCCGGTAGCCGAACGTCACGTCGGTCAGTTCGACCGCGGCAGGACCGAGCGGCACCCGCTGGTGGGTGTCCGGCAAGGCTGGGGCATCCAGCAGCGCGGCGATCTCGTCCGCGCCGAAGCGGACCTGGCGGAGTTGGGAGCTGTACCCGGTCAGTTTGGTCAGAGGGGCTGTGTAGCCGAGCGACAGCAGCAGGAAGAGCAGCAGGGTGGGCAGGTCGACCGCGCCGTCCCGGTAGAGCCAGAGCCCCACCGGGACAACGACGACCACGTTCGCGGCCATCACCGTGAAGTACGCCGCGCCTCCCGGTAGGAAGGCAGTGCCCCAGCGGGTTTCCGCCGCAACGTAGCCGCGCACTGCGCCCGTGGCTCGGGCCACCGTGTCGGACTGCCGGTTGAACACCTTGACGGTCTTGATGCCGTGCAGGAACTCGGTGATGGCCTGGTTCATCGCCATACCCGCGCCGTGCCACTGCGCGACCCAGGTTCCGGAGCCCCGGGTGGCATGCCGCAAGCCGAGCAGGGCCAGTGGAACGACCGCGACAGCGGCCAGCGCCAGACGCCAGTCGATGGCGAAGAGCCACACGGTGGTGGCAGCGACCACGCTCAGGCTGGCGACGGCGTCGGGGAGCATGTGCGCGACGAAGACCTCGATCCGCTCCACGTCCTCCATTGCCAGCTTGCCGATCGCGCCGCTCCCCCGCCGACTCACCTCGCCGAGCGGCAGCACGGCAAGCCGGTTGGCGATACGCCGGCGTAGCCGATAGAGCAGCCAGTAGGCGCACAGGTGGCTGATCGCCAACGCTCCGCCCATCAGCGTGGTACCCGCGGCGATGGCGACCAACGCGACGAGCGCGTAGCGGGTCAGGGCACCACCATCCGGATCCACCTCGGTGACCAGCTCGACCGCGACCCGGTAGGCCATCAGGTAGGGCACGAGCTGACAGGCCACCGCCGCTACGGCGAGCAGCACCGCCGACAGGAGCCGACGGCGTTCCTGACGGATCAGGTGCCGGAGCAGCCGCCGGCCACGTTGCTCGATGTCGGTCACCTTTGCGGTGGCCATCGGTCACCTCGTCTCCGCCCGCGCCTGCCGTACGACCAGGCCGGACGCCCGGTCAACCCGCCGGGGCCCAGCAAGCGGAATGATAGTCTTTGTCGAAACCCCAGGGAACAGTTGTGTCGGGTCTGTAGTGTGTAGCGTGGCTTCCTTGCCGAAAACAAGGCGTCAGCCCGCACCCGACACCACCACCGCCACCACGTCGTCGACGCTCTCGCGATTCCCCGGGCGAATGCTCTCTCCACCGTCGACTCGATCACAACCGTGACGCTCGCCGGGCGCCCGTGTCGGCGGTCCTGACGGCAGAACCTGCTCGCGGGGCCGCCCGCTCCCGCCGTACCCGATCCGACGGGCGGGGCGCGGACCGGCACGACTGGTCCCAGGAGGGTCGGCGACGGCGGCGCATTGGGAGCATGTCGGTGCCGTGACAAGGGAAGGTACCCTGACGGGCCGGTTGTAGGTTCCTTCGCGCACGAACTCTCTGCCACCGCCGGAGGGCAACATGACAGACCAACCGCCGACTCAGCATTCCTCGCCGGCGTCACACCCGATGCCGGGCAACCCACCCTACCCGCCCTACGGGTATCCTGCGCCATTCAACACCTATGCGATTCTCGCGTTGATCTTCGGCGCGATGGTGTTTCCGCCATTGGGCATCTACTTTGGCAAGAAGGCCAAGGGCCAGATCGCCCAGACGGGCGAACGCGGGGTTGAGCTGGCCACCGCCGGCATCGTGGTTGGTTGGATCTTCACCATTCTCTACGGACTGTTCCTCGTCGTCTGGTGCGGCATGGCTACGGTTCTCCTCGGCTCCGAACTAAGGGATGTCTCGTAATTCGGTGGAGGCGTTGTGCGGCGACGGTGCTGGTGTCACCCGGCGAGGATGATGTTGTGGAGGTGGGCGATGCCGGATGCGGTGTCGGTCAATGTGTGGGCAGCGCGGCGGTTGTCGCGCAGGATCGTGAAGGTCTTCATGCGGGCCAGGGCGTGTTCGACCTGGGCTCGGACGGTGCGGTGGTGCTTGTTGAGGTCCTTCTTCCAGTCGGGTAGGTCACTGCCGTCGGCGGGTTTGCGGTACGGGATGATCACGTCGGTGTTGCCGCGGTAGGCGCCGTCGGCCATGATCGGCCGTCCTGCCAGTTTCTGGTCGATGCCCGAGGTGCGGTAGACGATGGTGTCGTCCCTTTAGAGGTACGACCCTGAGGTGAATCACCCATCGGGCAGGGAACAGCGGCGAGCCCCTCCTAGTGCAGCCCCGCATAAGTTCTTGACGGGTCATGCGGCCTTGAGGGGGCGGCCGTCGTAGGTCCAGCGGAAGGGTTTCGCGGTCCGGTTGTAGTGGGTGAAGAACTTGAGGATCTTGTTGGCGAGGTGCTCGCGGGAGGTGAACTCGCCGCGACGCAGTAGCCTGCGGGTCAGGATCGAGAAGACCAGTTCCACTATGTTCAGCCAGGACGCGTGTTTCGGGGTGTAGGTCACGCTGAACCTCGGGCGTGCGGCCAGCCAGGCCCGGGTGGCTTTCGAGGTGTGACTGGACCCGTTGTCCAGGACCAGGTGAATCCGCAGGTGGGCAGGGGTTTCGAGGTCGATCTCGGTGAGGAAGTCGAGGAAGGCGTCGGAGTTGTTGCGGTCGATGATCTTCGGCCGGACGGTGCCGTCGGAGACGTCGAGGGCGGCCATCAGTGAGACGGTGCCGTGTCGGCGGTACTCGAACTCGCGGCGTTCCGGGCGGCGGTGCCCCGCGCGGCGGGTCCGGTATCGGCGTGACTTGGCCTGAATACCGGTCTTCTCGTCCACGCTGAGCAGTACCGTGCCGGCGGGAACATGCTGGTAGAGAGTGCAGATCTGCTCGGCACGGGCGAAGAAGCCGGGATCGTCGGGCCGGTTGAGCCAGCCCCGGACTCGGTGCGGTTTGATGTCGACACCGGCCAGGATCCGCCCGACCTGGCTGGCGGAGATCGCGATGCCGTGCCGCTGCCGCAGGTGCCCGGCGATCAGCGGGTGGGTCCATTGGGCGTCGGTGTCGGGTGGCTCACTGGTCGCGGTCGCGATGATCAGCAGGTGTACGTCGATGTCGTAGAGCGGCGGGCGTCCCGGGCGGGGCCGGTCGTTAAGGGCGCGCATGCCCCGGGTGCGGTAGTCGCGGCGGGTCTTACGCACGGTGGCCACCGTGCAGCCGACCTGCCGGGCGATCTGCGCGTTCGGGACCCGGTTCGCGGCGGCGAGCAGGATCCGGGCCCGGCGGACCTGCCGGAACTGTGCGCTGGACTGCCCGGCGATTCGGGTCAGGGCCTTGCGGCGGCGCCGGGTCAGCTGGACCCGGTCGACAGGTTGCAGCCTGGCCATCAGCGGCAAGCCCTCATTCCATGATCGACGAAGGTGACGATCATGGACGATGCCGCAGGAACGGGCGTGTCGGCAGGTGACGACACGCCCGGAGTTGATCACACTGGACGCCGTGCCCGTACCCAGCAAACGCGTCAAGGACGACCTCGCCGCCGACCTCGACCACCACGCCTCACAGGTCTGGCCCGGCCTGGAAGAAGTCACCATCCGCTGGCGCGGCAGCCACGGCTACGTCACCGCCTGGACCAGTGAAGACGACGGCGTACCCGTCTGCCGCCTCGAATACCTCGGCTTCGACGACGTCTACGGCTTCGCCCTCCACGACCCGGCCACCGACACCTACACCCACAGCCTGCTCCCCGACGGACACCCCGAAGGCAGCCCACAAGACGCCCTCGACTGCGCCATACGACTGCACCTGACCGGCATCGCCGATCAGCCCCTCAACGACGAAGACGACTGACAACCAACCCCGCACGACCCGTCAAGAACTTATGCGGGGCTGCACTAGCCGACTCGACGACACCGCTTACGGTGTCTGCATAGGCCGCAGTAACCTTCTAGCCACAATCCCGACAAGTGACAAAACAAGCATCCAAGCGGCACCTGTCAGGAGGATCTGCACGAACCGAGGCACGACCCAACCATATGCGAAAAAAGTTAGGCCGTCGTGCTCGCGGGACGATTCTGGAATCAACACCTCCCATTCATAGTTGCCATCTGGGTCTACTCCCAGAGCACTCCAGCCAGTAGTGACAGGAACACCATAGACCGGGCCTGAATTGTCGACTCCGACCCGGTCCCAGTGTGCTACGCACCGACTGTGTTGTCTTTCTAGCCGATCATAGGTTACATAGCAATTGTCCACCGTGATTCGAGCTGGCGCCGGCATGAACCCCACAGCGAAGGCGATCGCGGTCACGGTCACGGCTACGACAAGACTCGTTAGGGTTAGCGACCCTCGGCTGGTCGCGACGGTGGGCGCAGGCATGATGTCCTATCGTGTCGGTTGTGGCGTAACGCGCGGACAGGGAAGGGCGTCCGGTGCACGGGCGGTGCAGACCGTGCACTCGCCGCGTGGAGGCTCGCGGGACATCGCGCACATCAGGTCCGCGCACACGGATGCGGACCTGGAACTACTCAGGGCCCAGGACCGGTGCGACTGTGGACAGGTACGTGCCGGCACGTCACCCTGGCTGGCCACAACCCGGGTCCAGAGATCGATGTTCGTCGACAACACACTCCGCCTCTGGCAGGACGGCGGCCCGAACCGACACCACGACCCCTGGGCCGGACGGCACGTCGACACTACCCAACACCACATGCTGCCCCAACTCCTGCAACACCTACCACAAGACCTGACCGGCTTCCTCGCTGCCCTGACGAGGTGGGCGGATCAACACCCCACCTGGGCTCTCGGGGCCACGCGTTGGCACACGGGCAATGAACCGACACTTCGCCACCACAACACCGTGGGAGCCGAACGACCAAATCCCCAGGCTCCCGCCGTGGCACCATCACCCTGCGAATTCTCCGCGGGTACACACCCCGCGAGCCGACGGGACCGGCGGAGTGTGTCATCGGCTTCGATCAGGCCCTCGTCTTCCACTGCTCCGCCAGCCACATGCGCGACGACGTCTTCGTCGATGTGACGGTCGGTCCTCGCACCGGCATCCCACCGGCACGCCTTCGATCCCGGCTCACCCATCCGGGCCATGACAACGTCCACAGTTCTGCCCGAGAGCTGGCGGACGTCTCGCCTCCCGCCGGCGCCACCCCAGCGACCCGCACCGAACAGCCCAGCGGCGGGGCAGCGACGCCCGCGCCCGCACGGGTCACCCGACCTGACCCGGCGCCCACGGCCAGACGGGCCGCTCCTGTCCCGGCGCCGGACACCGGTGACACCGCCCCCCGCCACAGGCCCTGGGCGCGCTGGCACACGTCGTGGTCACCACCACGACCGCCACCGTCCTCGTGGGTCACCGCAGTCGCCGGGGGCCTGCGCCCGAGGGCACGATGCCTGCCTCCACTCGCTCATCGACGGGGAAGGACCAAGGATCGTCGAACGACTGTTCGGCGCCCACGCCGCTGGCGGTCACGCCGTCACGGCGACCGGCATGTCGAGAGTCTGTGGGCCCATCCGGAAGCCGGGATCGATCTGGGAGGTAAGGTCGACTCCCACCCGCGCGTTGGCCCATGCTGCCGCATTGCGCCGGTGGAACTCGTACGCCCACCGAGTGAAGGCCTCCCAGTCCTGGACGGTGCCGTCGACGGCCTCGCTCAACTGTCCGAGCACGGCCCGGTTTGCGGCTTCCAGCTCGTCGAGCGGCCCCACCGTGCCGCGTTCGGCTCGTCGCACGTACGCCGAACGGCTCACCCAGGTGAGCAGATCCTCCCCGACGTGCTCCCGGAGGAAGTCGACGTCGGTGGCGTCCTCGACCTTGTTACCGATGACGGACAACGTGACTCCGTAGTCGCGGGCGTAGCCGGCGTACTGACGGTAGACGCCGACGCTACGCACGGTCGGCTCGCAGATCAGGAAGGTACGGTCGAAGCGGGTGAACAGCCCCGAGGCGAACGAGTCGGCGCCAGCGGTCATGTCCACCACCACGTACTCTCCACGCCCGTCGACCGTGTGGTTGAGCAGCAGCTCGACCGCGCCGACCTTGGAGTGGTAGCAGGCGACCCCGAGGTCCTCGGCGGTAAACTCGCCGGTCACCGCCAGCCGTACGCCACTGACCGTCCGGACGCACGCGGCATAGATCGGGTTGTCCTCTGTGACCCGCAGCAGGCGCGAACCGGTTCCGGGCGGGGTGGTCTTCACCATCTCGGCGGCGGACCCGATGCGGGGATTGTCGCCCCGGAGGTAGTCCTTGATCTCGGGTAGGTGCTCGCCGAGCGGAGTGATCGCCACAGCGGCACCCTCCGGCCCACCGAGGGCCGCTGCGAGGTGCTGGTTGATGTCGGCGTCGATGGTCAGCACCGGCCGCCCCAGCGCGGCGAGGTGACGGGTGAACAGCGCGGCCAGCGTGGTCTTTCCGCTGCCACCCTTACCGACGAACGCGACCTTCACCGCACTACTCCAGCAGCACTAACGGCAATCGTTTCCATATTCGACACTTTAGCGGGTGGTGCGGCCCTCCGGACGGCAACCCACCGTCATGTCACCGGTCCGTGTGCCGACGCCCACGGCGAGGGGGTGCCGCTCACACCGGGGTATCGCTTCGATGGTCCTCGACAGTGCGGTCGAGCACGTCCGCTGCGATACGGTGGATTGTGCCGAGCGTACGGTCGCGTCCGCCGGCGCCCTCCACCATCAGCAGCAGGTGCCGCACGCCGGGCAACGCGGCGGCCTGGTCCAGCGCCTCCTTGCAGCGGCGCGGTGAGCCGACGGGGTGGATGGTGATGAGGCGTTCCACGTACGCGTCAAGATCCCGATGGCCCGCGGGGGCGCTGTCGAGGCGGACGTACTCACGGGTGCCGGCGAGCAGCGCCGGGAGCGCGGCACGGATGTCGTCCGCTGCCTGCGCGTCGCTGTCCCCGACGTGCGCCAGATGGGCGCTGGCGTGGCCGACGCGGCTCCCGTCGTGACCGTGAGCGGCGGCGACCCGGGCGTAGCGGTCCAGCAGGTCCGCCTTCTCGGCGAGATCGGCGTGCATCCCGAGCAGCAGCGGCATACCGTGCCGCGCGGCGAGCTCCACCGTCGGTAGCGAGGTCGCCGCGACCCACACCGGGATCCGCCGCGCCGGCCGCGGTACCACCGGCACCGCCCGGAAGGGGAATCGCTCGTTGCCGGCCACGGTCGGTGCGCCGGACAGCCACCGGTCCAGCAGCTCCAGGGCATCCGGGAAACCGTTGTGGAAGCGGTCCAGGCCGGTGCCGAACACCTCCAGGTCCACCCAGGGGCCGCCCCGGCCGACACCGAGACGGAACCGGCCGCCGGACAACTCGTCGAGCAGCACAGCTTCCTCACCGAGGGCGACGGGGTGGCGGTTGGACAGGGTGCAGGCGGCGGTGCCGACCGACATGCGCCGGGTGGCGCCGAGCAGATGCGCGGCGAAGGTGAGCGCTGAGGGACACACGCCGTAGGAAATGAAGTGATGCTCGGCGATCCAGACCCCGGCGTACCCGGCGGCCTCCGCGGCGCGGCCGTACTGCTGGGCGTCGGCGAGAGCCGTGGCGTGGCTGGCGTCCGGGCGGCGCCCAGCGAGCAGGAACAGGTGGACATCCACGTCGCAGCCTACTCGCCGGGCGGCGGCCAGATCAGCAGTCACGCAGCTCGGGTGACTGGTTGAGCAGTTGGCCGCGAGTGGAGACGAAGCGGCGGTGGGTGTCGGAGTCGACAGCGGACAGGCGGAACGCGGCGATGCGGTGGCAGTTCTGGAAGGCGAGTTTGACGCCGAAGTGGCGCTCCAGACTGGACCGGATGGCGTCGCTGGCCAGGGCCCGCAGGAGTTGGCCACGTTCGGACTCACTCGGCGGCGGGACGACGTTGTCGGCGAACTCGGCGTCGGACGACTGGAGCTCCGCCACCACCCGGCTGATGGTCTGCCAGGCGTACGGCAGTGAGTCCCGGACACAGGTCACGAACGCCTCGTCGTCGACCGGCCCCGATTCGGCCGCCTGTAACAGGTCCGATGGCACGGTAAGAGACATGCTCCTCCTCACACGATAACGATCACTGTTGTCGTACGCGTTGCGCCACGAGCACACCATGCACCGTACGTGGCGTCAATGGCACCGATCGTGCCTCCGCCCGGACAGCGAATCCCCCTGCGAGCGGCCCGCTTCTATACACTCATCCGCACCGGCGGCAAGGGGGGACTCGCCTACCGTCATCGCCTGCTGGGCACTCGTCCGCGCTGGACAGACAGAAGGTGGAGGCGTTGTGAGCGCACCCGAACGCATCGCGCCGGCACAGGAGGATCCGCCGGGTGAGGCCTCGGCCAGCAGCAGCCCGCCGCAGGTCCGGGGCGCTGCCGTGCGGGCACTGATCGCCGAGCGCGTCAGCTCCGTCGAAGTGCTCGCCGCGCTGCTGATCCTTCTGATCATCCTGCGGGACCCGCTCGCCGGCCTGCTGTCCGCGCCGTCCCTGGCGACCTGGACCACGGTGTTCGTCTCGGTGATGGTGCAGGCGGTCCCGTTCCTCGTGTTCGGCGTGCTGCTGTCCGCCGTGATCGCAGTCTTCGTGCCCCGGTCCTTCTGGGCACGCGCGCTGCCGAAGCACCCCGCGCTCGCCGTGCCGGTGGCCAGCGCTGCCGGGGTCGTCCTGCCCGGATGCGAGTGTGGCGCGGTGCCGATCGCCGGGTCCCTGATCCGCCGTGACGTCACCCCCGCCGCGGCGCTGGCGTTCCTGCTCGCCGCGCCGGCGATCAACCCGATCGTGCTCGTCGCCACCGCGGTCGCCTTCCCCAACAATCCCGAGATGGTCCCGGCCCGAGCCCTCGCGAGCCTGGTCGTCGCCATGGTGATGGGGTGGCTGTGGCTGCGGCTCGGACGCACCGAATGGATCCGGCTACCGCACCGGCCCGAGCTCGACGGCCTTCGGCGGGGCGAGGCGTTCTGGGCCGCGGTCCGGCACGACGTGGTGCACGCCGGCGGCTTCCTCGTCATCGGCGCAATAGCCGCCGCCAGCATCAACGTCCTGGTGCCGGAGCGGTGGCTGCAGACCCTAGCCGACCAGCCGGTGCTCTCCGTCCTGGCGCTGGCCGCCCTCGCCGTCCTGCTGTCCATCTGCTCGGAGGCGGACGCGTTCGTCGCCGCCTCGCTCTCGCAGTTCTCTCTCACCTCCCGGCTCGTCTTCCTCGTGGTGGGTCCCATGGTCGACCTCAAGCTCATCTCCATGCAGGCCGGGGTCTTCGGCCGCCGCTTCGCCGCCCGCTTCGCCCCCGCCACGTTCGCGGTCGCGGTCGCCGCCGCCGTCGTCACCGGGGCGGTGCTGCTGTGAACCGACAAGCCCAGGCCTGCATCATGATTCTCCTCGGCGGCGCGGTCCTGCGCGCCAGCCTCACCGACCTGTACCTGCGCTACGTCAAGGAGGGGCTTCGGCCGTTCCTCATCGGCGCGAGCCTACTGTTGATCGTCACCGGTGTCATGACTCTCTGGTACGAACTGCGACCCGCTGCCGGGAACGAGCGGGGGGCAGCGCCGCCGGTCTCCCCGAAGAGCGGAGAGAGCACGCGCACGGCCGCCGCACACGGGCACGACGACCACGGGCATCACGAGCCGCGCGTCGCCTGGTTGCTCCTGCTGCCCGTCCTGGGGCTTCTCCTGGTCGCCCCGCCCGCCCTCGGCTCGTACGCCGCCGCCCAGACCGGGACCGCGCTCACAGCTGATCAGGACTACGAATACCCTCCGCTGCCCGCCGGTGACCCGGTGCAGACCTCGGTCCTCGACTACGCCGCCCGGGCTCTGTTCGACAGAGGCCGGTCGCTCGATGGCCGCCGCGTCCAACTGACCGGCTTCATCGTTTCCGGTCCCGGCGGCAAGCCGATCCTCGCTCGAATGATCATGTCATGCTGCGCCGGGGACGGCCGACCGGTCAAGGTCGGCATGACGGGCGACGCACCCGCCGGTCTGGCCGCCGACACCTGGATCGAGGTCACCGGCCGCTACACCGACCGTCTCGGCCGCGACCCGGTCAACGAGGTGGAGATCCCGTACATCCAGGTCGAGTCGTGGCGACAGGTGCAGCAGCCCACCAATCCCTATGGATGACCGGCCGGCGCACGGCCCGGGGTGGGCGGTGGGTCGCGCGCCGGCCGGGTCCGCCGCTTGCAGGCACCCCCCCTACCTCGGCGGACGTCTGTGTTCAGCTGCTGCTACGGAAGGCGATGTCAGGGACGGACGTCGAAGGTCCAGGTCTTGGCGCCGGAGGTGACGGCGGCGCCGGTGCGGGCGAGCGTGGCGGTGACGTCAACGGTGACGGAGAGCGGGCGACGCCGGCTCGATCGCCGAAACGTGGACCGGGTACGTCGCCTCGGCGCGCACCGTCGCACCCGAGCGCAGAGCGGCCGAGCCGGTCAGGGTGAGCCGGTAGTGGGTGGCTCGGGCCGGACCGGTACGGGCAACCGTTACCAGGACGCCTTGCGGATGCCGGGCAACTCGCCGCGCAATGCCATCTCCCGGAACCGCACCCGCGACAACCCGAAACGGGTCAGCACACCGCGCGGACGACCGTCGATCACGTCCCGGTTGCGCAGCCGAACCGGGCTCGAATCGCGGGGCAGGCGGGCCAGCTGACGCACGGCGTCAGCGCGTACGTCCGGGTCGGTGTCCGGGTGGGCGATCAGCCGCTTCAGCTCCGCCCGGCGGTCGGCATGCCGGGCGACCAGTTCCTCCCGGCGGGCCTGCCGATTACTCAAGCTCCTGCGGGCCATGTCAGCGCGCCTCGCGGAACTCGACGTGCTGGCGGACGATCGGGTCGTACTTGCGCAGCACCAGCCGGTCCGGGTCGTTGCGGCGGTTCTTGCGGGTGACGTACGTGTAGCCGGTGCCGGCGGTGCTGCGCAGCCGCACGATCGGACGGACATCGGTCTGGCGGGCCATCAGAGCTTCACTCCCTTGGCGCGCAGCTCGGCGACAACCTTCTCGATGCCCTTGCGGTCCACGGTCTTGAGTGCCTTGGCAGTCAGGGTGAGGCTGACCCACCGCCGCTCCGACGGCAGCCAGTAGCGGTGGTTCTGCAGGTTCGGGTTCCAGCGGCGTCGGGTACGCCGGTGGGAGTGGGACACGGCGTTGCCAAAGCTCGGCTTCGCGCCGGTGACGTCACAACGTCGGGACACAGTGCTCGCTCCTCGGTGAGACTCATACGGTAACGACAACGGTTTTCAGTTTTACATCAGTCGTCGGTGACATCCAACCCGGGGCCGTCGACGATCTCCACGCGGACAGGGTTCCAGGTGTGGGCGGTTGGACCGCGCTGGCTTCGGGGCCTATGGCATGATTAGAATGACAATCGTTTTCAGTTAAGTCGAGGGGAGTTCCATGTCGTCGTCACCACAGGCCCCGACCCATACCGTGACAGCCGACGGCGCCGATATCCGCCCGTCGTTGACCGTGCTGTCCGGGTTCTGGCCGGCGGCGACGTTCGCCGCCGCCCGCGCGCTGCTCGCCGCGGACACCTCGCTGCTGCTGATACGGCACGACCTGGCCGGGATCCAGGACGGCGTCGTGCGGCGGGTGGTCCGCACCGGCACCGGTATCGTCGAGGACGAGCAGGTCGTACTGCGGCACGGCTGTATCTCCTGCACCCTACGCGAGGACGTGCTGCCCACCCTCGTTCGGCTCACCCGCACCCACCCCGGCCGGGACCTGGTGTTGATGCTGCCGGAGGCGGTGGAGCCGGAGGCGGTGGCCGCCGCCACCGCGCACTGCCTCGTCAACGGCGCCCCGATCACCGACCTCATCCGGGTGGACTCCTACGTCACCGTCCTCGACGCCGAGCACCTGCTCGACGGCCTGGCCAGCACCGACGACCTCATCGCGCTCGGCATCCAGGCCGCCGACGACGACGATCGCGCGCTCGCCGACGTCGTCGTCCGGCAGATCGAATACGCCGACACCCTGGTGCTGTGGGGGCAGTCCCGCGACGGCGAGTTCGACACCGGCCGGATGTCTGTCCTGCTACAGCGGATGGCGCCCTGGGCGACCCACCTACGGGTCGACGGCGACCTCGTCGACGCCGGCATGCTGACCCGTCAGCTGCGCCACACCCACCGGCACCGGCCGGAGACCCCGGGGATACTCGCCCGTGGCCTGCAGGGCTACACCCTCGGCGCACACGAACCGGAGCCCGACTGCGGGGTCGTCTCCGCCGTCTTCCGCGCCCGGCGCCCGTTTCACCCGCAGCGCCTACACGACGTCCTCGAAGAGGTCAACGCCGAAGTCATCCGCTCCCGCGGTCACCTCTGGCTGGCCAGCCAAGCCGACACCGTCATCGCCTGGGAGTTCGCCGGCGGCGGCCTGGCAATGGGATCCCTCGGGCACTGGCTGGTCAGCCTGCCCGAGGACCGCTGGGACCACGTCGAAGACCAACGCCGGCTCGCCGCAGCCCTGGACTGGGACCCCTACTACGGCGACCGGCACCAGCACCTGGTCTTCATCGGCCTCGACATCGACCCCGTCGAGCTGCACCGCACCCTCGCCGGATGCCTGCTCACCGACGCCGAACTCGCCGACGGCGAGGACACCTGGCGCACCTACCCCGACCCGTTCGCCGGCTGCTTTCCCCTCTCCGTGGAGGAACTGGCCGACACCGACACCGACACCGACACCGAAGGAGCACGATCCGCATGAAGCCCGGAATCCACCCCGAGTACCGGCCCGTCGTCTACCGTGACAAGGGCGCCGACTTCGCCTTCCTCACCCGCTCCACCTCCACCAGCGACCAGACGATCGAGTGGACCGACGGCAACACCTACCCCGTTATCGACGTCCAGATCTCCTCGGCCAGCCACCCCTTCTGGACCGGCAAGCAGCGTCTGCTCGACACCGCCGGCCGGGTCGAGAAGTTCCGCCAGAAGTACGCCCGCCGCGGGCCCCAGAGCGGATGAGCACCGACACACAAGTCGACTGGGCGGAGCTGGCGCCGCAGCTGGTCGACGCCGCCCGGCAGGACCGGGCCTGGTACCTGACGCTCGCCCGCGAGCTGGTCGCCCCCGGCGACCGGCTCGCGGTCGACATCGGCTGCGGCGCTGCCGGAATGTCCCTCGCCATCGCCCGGATGATGGCCTGCGGCCGGGTGGTCGCCGTGGACGCGCACCCGGCCGTCCTCGACGCCGCCCGCGACCATACCCGAGCCGAATGGTCGGACCCCCGAGTACGCATCGAGCCGCTGCGCGCCGCCATCCCCGCCGAGACAGCCGCACTGCGGGAGGCGCTCGGCGCTCCGGCTGACCTGATCTGGGCTTCCGCCGCGGTGCACCACGCCGGCGACCAGCAGCCGGCGGTCACCGCCCTGGCCGGACTGCTCGCCCCCGGCGGACGGCTGGCCCTCGCCGAGGGCGGCCTACCGGAGCATCATTTGCCCTGGGATGTCGGCCTGGGCGAACCCGGTCTGGAGGTCCGGCTGCACGCCGCCCAGGACCGCTGGTTCACCCGGATGCGGGCACAGCTTCCCGGCAGCCGGCGGATGCCCTACGGGTGGACCGAAGCCCTACAGCGGGCCGGTCTGTCGCGGGTGACCACCCGCACCACCCTTGACGAGCAGCCACCGCCGCTGCCCGACGGCACCCGTCGGGCCGTCGTGGAAGCCCTCGCCGAACGGGTCGGCCGGCTGCGGCCCACCGGCCTGCTCACCACCGCCGACCTCGACGCCTGGGACCGTCTCCTCGACCCGGCCGACGAGAAGTGGCTCGGTCACCGCGGCGACCTGTTCCGGCTCTCCGCCCGCAGTGTCCACCTCGGCGTACATCCCTGACCGCCGATGACCACGCCCTTCGTTCCGGACGCACAGCTTCGGGTCGCGGGCCTCACGCCCACCGCGCAGCGCCGCGCCGTCCTTGCGCTGCTGGTCGGGCGCTCTCGCCCGCTCACCGCTCAGGAGGTGTACGCCGAGCTCACCAGCACCGTGCGACACATCGGTCTGACCACCGTCTATCGGGCACTGCACAGCCTCGCCGACGCCGGGCTGCTGCACACCTTCGACATCGACGGCCAACGCGCCTACCGCCACTGCGGCACCGCACCACACCAGCACCTCATCTGCATCCGCTGCGAGACGGTGACCGAGTGCCCGCCTGAGATCGTGACGAACTGGCTCACTGAACTGCATGAGCACACCGGTTTCACCCCGTTTCCCGAACGGCTCGACCTCCGGGGCGTCTGCGCGAACTGCGCCAGCACGTGACGGCGGCCTCGCGGATCAGGATCGGAGTAGGGCGGATCGCTGTCCCTGCCGGGCCATTGACGCCAGCACCCGCCCTGGTCATCGCCGTCGGCGACCCACAGCCCGGCAACTGCAACGACACCATCGTCTACCGCACCTCGGGCATCGACCAGAAACTGGCCGGACGACCGGTCATGGCCGACCGCAGCTACCGCGGCAACCCCGAAGTGATCGCGCCGTACCGCAAACCCACCGACGACAGCACGCTGCCGGACTGGAAGGAAGCCGCGCTGCCCGACTCGCGGCTGGCTTCGAGATCGGCGTTGCCACCGCCTGGCGCTACGTCCAGGAGGCGATAGCCCTGCTCAGCGCGGCGACCGACGACCTGGACACCGCGATGCGACGTATCCGGCTGCTGGCGTACGCGATCCTGGACGGCACGCTGATCTCGATCGACCGGGTTGCCGAGCAGAGGCCCTACGACAGCGGCAAGCACAAACGCCACGGCGTGAACGTGCAGGTCATCGCGGACGCCGCCGGCCGGCTCGTGTGGGCCTCACCGGCCCTGCCCGGCGCGACCCACGACCTGACCGCCGCCCGCCATCATGGCATCATCGATGCCCTGACCAGCGCGGACGTGACGACCTTCGCCGACAAGGGCTATCAGGGCGCCCACGGCAGCGTGCGCACGCCGTTCACACGGCGCCGCTTCCGACCGAAGCTGTCACGCCGGCAGAAGGCCGTCAACCGCGCACACGCGAAGATCCGCGCCCGCGAGGAACGAGCGATCACCACCCTCAAGACCTGAAGATCCTGGTCAAACTGCGCTGCTGCCCACACCGAGCCACCACGATCGTCCAAGCAATCCCCGTCCTGCACCACGTCGAAGCGAACCGCTACGCAGGATGAAAACGGCTGTGAAGGTAGGTGTTGGCTGGCCTGGGGCTGGCTGGCAGGGTCAGCGTCATGATCGCGGCTGGGTGTAGCTCATGAAGATGGTGGCCCCACGAGGTGCTCTCAGTGAGATCTGCCCATCCGGTCTGCGGTCGGGCGCCGGCCCTGTCCCTCTCGGTGGCTTGATCAGAAGCTTGCCCGGTCCGTTGCAGCGGAACCTGGCTCATCACAGTCCTGCCGCGAGAGCACACAGCCCGGGCCGACGCCGTCACGACGTCTCCCGGGAAGGCAGTACGCCGCAATTGGCCATCGTTGCAGACCAGTACGACTTCGTCATCGGTGTGGACACCCACGCCGCCTCCCACACGCTCGCCTTGATCACCGCTGGCACCGGCGCGGTCGGGCAGCAGGCTCAGTTCCCGACCAGCCCGTCAGGGCTGCGCCGTGCCGTCGACTGGATCGAACGCCACACCCACCAATCGCCGACGCCGATCGTCATCGACAGCGCCGGTTCCTACGGCGCCACCTTCACCGAGCAGCTTTCTGCAACAGGCTTGACCGTCGCCGAGGCCCCCGACGTTGCGGCCACCACCCGGCGTCGCCGTGGCAAGAGCGACGCCGTGGACGCCGTCGCGATGGCTCAAGCAGCTCGCAGCCTCGACATCAACGAACTGTGCTGGCCACGCGCCGGCGGCGATCGCACAGCCCTGCGCGTCCTGACAGTGGCTCGCGAACAGATGAGCGGCGAACGCACCCGCGCGGTCAACGCGCTGACCGCGCTGCTACGCACCGTCGACCCCGGCATCGACGCCCGCCGCGCCCTGACCACCACGACGATCGCCACCGTCGCGGCCTGGCGCACCCGCAGCGACAACGCCACCCTGGCCGTCTGCCGCGCCGAGGCGATCCGGCTGGCGCGTCGCATCCGCGCCCTCGACGCAGAACTCGCCGCCAACCACACCGCGCTACACGAAGCTGTCACCGCGCAAGCGCCACAACTACTCGCCCTGCCAGGTGTCGGCGCCGTCGTCGCCGCCACCGTCCTGCTGGCCTGGTCCCACCCCGGCCGCGTTCGCTCCGAAGCCGCGTTCGCTGCCCTGGCCGGCGCGTCACCGCTACCGGCTTCATCAGGCAATACCACCCACTACCGGCTCAACCGCGGCGGCGACCGACGCCTCAACCGAGCGCTCTACACCGTCGCGCTGGTCCGCATGGGCCACGACCCTCGCACCCGCGACTACGTGACCCGCCGCACCCGCGAACGACGCACCAAACGCGAGATCATGCACAGCCTCAAGCGCTACATCAGCCGGCAACTCTTCCGCACCCTGAACGGCACCCACCCAGCCACCAGCACCACTTGACAACTATAGAAGCATCTCATTGGCCACCGGTGCAGATAGTCTCCGGAAGGTGCAGCAGCTCGTCGTCGGAAGCCAGCGACTCATCGGCCGAGACGAAGGTGAGTAACCTGATCGGAGCGTTGCTGGCCGCTGCAGCTGCTGTCTTGTGGTGTCCGTCGAGCAGGAAGTGGAACAGGCCCCAGTGCCGTTCCCGCCTAAACCAGGGGCCTTCGATGTCGAGCAGCCCGAAGGCGACGGCAGTCGGTCGGCCGGGCGCGTGTAGATATCGCGCTACGGCATCGGCGTTCAACTCGGTCGGGTCGCCCATCGGGACGGCGAACTCGAAGAGTTGATCATGGTCACCGACACTTCGATGATCGAGCCGGTAGTAGCTCGCGTTGGCAGGGTCGATGGAGTGGTCGAACTCTTCCTTGCGCCAGCCGGCCGGCCCGTCGTACGCGAAGTAGTCACCCGTTGAGCCCGGAGCGACGAGCGTTGGCAGGGTGTCGAGGAGCATCACCTGGTAGTCACCGCGCGGCAGCCGGGCTGCGAAAACGTCGATGACGTCCATGTCGAGCCCGTCCAGTCCGGCGTTGAGACGATCTCGCACGGCGGCCGCCGATAGTGGGTCGCTCGGAGCGCCGGGCTGGCGGCGCAGGACGAGCCCGCAGGTACCGCATGAGTAACCGATCTGGTAGGCGGCAACGCCGTCGATGGTCAGGTAGCGGCTCGGCATCCTGCGCCCGTCGACCCCGATCCGGGGGTTGGCGGTACCGAGCGTCATCAGCTCGTGGGCGAGGAGTTGGATCATGCGGGCACCTGCCGTCCGTCACGGCGCACAACTTGGCCGAGAACCTCATACAGATCGGCTTCTACCAGGTCCAGCAGGTCGCCGCCGAACACGCACAGCGACGGCTCCCACGGGTGGCCGAAGGTACCGAACCGGAAGTCCTCGGCGAGGTAGATGTGGTAAGCGCCGTCGGGGTACGGCGACAACGGCCAGCCGGGCTGGCCAGGCGGATCGATGTTCTCGGGTCCGACGAGGCTGGGCCAGACCCGGTAGCACGAGTGCTGCCAGTCCAAACACAGGATCGAGCCGGTGCCCGCAAGCGCGGTGAGCCCCGCGTGTACGACCTCGGTCAGGCGATCCAGCCGGGCGTAGCCGGCATCGTCGTCGAGCCCGCTCAGACTCCAGGTGACCGATGGCGCCGGTTCGGTGATCGCCGGGAGGCGGCGCATGCTGGGTCGGAAGTCGAACGTTGCGTAGAAGCGGTCCCAGACCGCCGCGTCGTCGCCGCTCAGCTCCCGGTACGCCCTCGTCGCCATTGGTTGCTCACACTCGAATCGGGCGTGATAGTAGTCGGCGTACGAGGACGCTTGTTTCTCCACCGAGAAGTCGGCGAAGTCCCCTGCGGCCTCACTACGGTGGAGGTGATCCAGCGCCTGCGCGGCGGCGTCGGAACCCTCCGTGAGCAAGTCACGAACCTGATCGAGGTGTTCCGCGACTGGATGCAGGCCGTAGCGGTGCCGGATCTCATTCTCGTCCACTGTGACCACGTCCCCTTGAGCTGCCTGGCCGGAACTCGTGGACCACCTCAATCAGCCCAACAATGTGCCGGTTGAACTCGTCGAGTTCCTCAGCCGGCACCCACAACTCAAGGATGTCGCGGCCGCCAGCCTGCCGAACCGGGTAACGGGAGGCGAACGCGCGGTCCACCTCGAACCGGGTGACGTAGCCGACGCCAGACGCGGGCACGTTCCAGTCCCGCGCGATCATAATCGCGTACTGCTCGTTGAGGACCGGGTAGAAAATCGGCTGGTCGGGCAGCCGCGGCGGCCACGCCTTCCAGCCGGAAGCGCGCACGAGTTCCAACTCCTCGGGGCCGGTCGGCCGCCACAGAATCGTCGTCTCGGCCATCGCGGCACTCCTTCCTGGCGGGCGAACAGTACCGGCTGGCCCACGTCGTGAACCAGCCGGTTTCCGCCTTCGTTGTCATACCAACCGATCGAAGCCGAACGTCTGAGATGCCTCAGCGCCGTCCCCAGCCACCACTGACGACGCGGGCCAGCGACAGATCTCCCACCCCAGCGGGCCGTTGGGATAGACGTACGACACATGTACCCGACCACGGTCGTCTGGACGTGCCGCCACCCACCCGAGATTGCCGTCCCACCGGCCAAGCAGATCGGGATGTTCCCGTAGCCGTGCCCGCAGCAGCCGGGCGACACTCCGGTCGGGGCGGCTCCCGGACAATAGGTCTCGCCAGCCACCGAATGACCCGAGTATGCCGCGCTGGCGCTCCTTGCAAGCGACACTAGCGTGGCCGCGCCCGGTACGCGGCCGTCGGTCGCTACGGCCGCGCCGACCCGGAAGTCTCGGACGTCAACGAGTGAGTCGGGCCCGCCAGCCTGGCCTGCTGCGCCTCGATCGCCCGGATGTGCCGGTACGCGAACCACAACGGTGGGAACGCCCCGACAGCAAAGGACAGGTCCACCATGGTCCAGAACCACGGGATCTGCCGGAGCGGCCCGCAGATCAGCGCCAGCGGTACAATCCCCACGCAGGCGATCATGCCGAGCTGGACCACCCAGACGTTACGCACCGGGTCGCGCAGCGGTCCCCAGAACGCCACCGCGAGCACCAGGTGGGCGAACGCGAGCCAATCCGTCCCGTACCGCATGAACGGGTAGCGGTCCCCGGTCTCAACCAGCCCGACGTGCACCTGCTCAATCCACGTCACCAGCGCCGGCACCTGGTCGGCGATCGGATCGACCGCCCGCAGCAGCCAGCGCACCTCGATCTCGAGCGGGAACGCGGTCACCCCGCTCAGGAACAGTCCCACCACCACGACCCACAGCCAGCCGCGGGTCCGCCACAGGCGCTCCTCGATCCTCATGCCGGCAGGGTAGCGATGAGCTTCGGGGTGCCTGGATCCGATCGGGGCTGCAGCAGTCCACATCCGTCGAGGAACTCGCCGCCGATCTGCGGGCGTGGGCTGAGGGTTCACCGCGCGGTGGGAGCGGATCCGATGGTGACCACGCGCGCCCACTCGGGCGGGGAGTCCGACCGGTAGTCGGGGTCGTCCTCGTGGCACCGGGCCGCGCGGTGGAACAGCCCTACGACGGTTCGGGAGGGCGGCCGTGAGGCCGGCCAGGGCGTCTGTCCGTCGGTCAGCACAACGATGACGTCCGGGCATGGACTCTGCCGAAGCGCGCGAGCGAAGCCCGTGCGCAGATCCGTACCCCCACCTCCGATCAGCGGAATGCCCTCGGCCTGACACAGTGGGCGGACGACGTGGGCCGCCGCGTCGCATGGGAAGACGGTGACCAGGTCACGGCGGCCGCCCACGGCCCGGGTGATCGCGGCGACCTCGAGCAGGGCGCTGCCGAGTTCGGTGTCGCTGACCGAGCCGGAGGTGTCGATGATGACGCAGACCCGCGGGGGTCGGCGTCGCAGCGCCGGCAGGACGACCCCGGGTATGCCGGCGGAGCGTCGCGACGGCCGGCCGTAGGAGTAGTCCTCGCCCATGCCGGGCGCGGAGACCGCCGAACGGACCGCCGCTCCGAGTAGTTCCCGCCACGGCTGCGGTGGATGGAATACCTGTTCCGCCCACCGCCGCCAGCCCAGAGGGACGTTCCCCGGTCGGCCGGTGATGCCCTCGGCCGCCCGGAACCGCACCGCGTCCCGTTCCTGCGGGCTGAGCGCGTGCGCGCCGTCGGGTCCGAGGTCCCACTGCCGCTGCAGCCCGTCGGCGCCGCTGCCGCAGTCCAGCCATGCCAGGTGCTGGACACGCGGGCCAAGCCGGAACTGCCGCAGGTAGTCCTCCATCAGTTGTCCCTCCGGCAGCAGCAGTGAGCTCGGCTCGACCGCGCCTTCCGGGCGGGCCAGCCCGTCGCCGAAGACGTCGTCGTTGATCTCACAGTCCGCGGCGATGTTCATCCGCAGCCGCTCCCCCGGCCCGGTCAGCCCGCGTTCCCGGGCGACCCGGTCGCCGCGCCCGTGGTGGTCGCGGAGCAGGTGCGAGACCTCATGAACCCACACTCCGGCGAGTTCCTCCACGGGGGTTCGGTCCACGAACGCGGGCGAGACGTAGCACCGCCAGTACGGGTCCACGGCCATTGTCGGTACCCGCCGGGACTCGACCACGTGCAGGGCGAACAGCGCCGTCGCCAGGTAGGGCCGGACCCGGGCCGCGTGCAGCCGGGCGGTGAAGAGCTTGTCCCGGTCCAGCGTTCCGGCGTGGTCGGTGCTCATCGGCCGGTCCCCGCGACCGCCGCGACTCGGGCCGCCGTCCGGTCGGCTCGACGGGACAGGGACACCGCACCGGCGAGCTGCTCGATGGACGCGGGCACGTCCCAGTCTTCCTGACGCAATCGGGCGAGGGCGGACGCGGGGACGACCACCAGGTCCGGAGCGCCTGTCTCCAGGGCCCGGACCAGCAGTGTCCAGGCCGCGTCCCAGCGGGACCGCTCCGGGCGGCGGCGTACCGCCTCCACCACGGCGTCCAGAACGGCTTGGCGTAGGTCGCCGCGCTCGGGCAGGACGGCGGTTGCCGGGTCGGCGAGCAGCACCTCGGGGTCGGGGAGGTCCATCCGGTCCAGACTGGCCAGCAGCTCCAGTCCTGGGCCGTCGCCCACGGTGCCTCTGACCAGCATCGACAGGACCTCCCGGGAGGTGTCGGCTGCGGTGGCGAAGGCGATCAGGCGCAGGGTCATCTCCCAGCTGCGGGGCGACGGCCACGGACCACCGCGGCCGGCCCCACTGGTGGGCAGACGGTGCACGAGCCCCGGGCGGGCCGACAGGAGTCCGCACACCACGCGGCGTGCGAAGGTGACGGCCTCCGGCAGCCGATCCGGGTCGAGCCGGGGCAGCGTGGCCCGGGGCCAGCTCCCGCCCAGACCGCGTACGACGACCTCCTGGTCGTGGGTCCACTGCAGGTGGACGAAGCGGTTGGCCAGCGGCGGGCTCAGCTCCCAGCCGTCCGTCGCCGAGGATCGTGGATTGGCGGCGGCCACGATACGCACCCCGGCTGGTAGGCGCAGGCTGCCGATGCGCCGCTCGAGCACGAGACGGAGCAGAGCGGCCTGCACGGCCGGCGGGGCGGTCGATAGTTCGTCCAGGAACAACAGTCCGCGACCGGCGCGTACCAGACGTACGGCCCAGTCCGGCGGCGCCATCGGAACGCCCTGGTTCGCCGGGTCGTCGCCGATGACCGGCAGCCCCGAGAAGTCGGATGGTTCGTGGACGCTGGCGATCACCATCGTGAGCGGCAGGTTCAGCGATGCGGCGAGCTGCGTCAGCGCGGCGGTCTTGCCGATTCCCGGCTCGCCCCATAGCAGGACTGGCAGGTCGGCGGCGACGGCCAGGGTCAGTGCCTCCAACTGCTGGTCGGAGCGGGTTTCGGTGGTGGTGTGGGAAAGCAACGCGAGCAGGTCGGCGGCAACGTCGAGCTGGGGTGCCGGGGCAGTGTCGATCGAGGTGTGGGCGGAGAGCATCTGAGATCACCTGTGAGGTCGTGGTGGGCCGGCCAGGAGCCGGGCGAGGAAAGAGGTCCCGCTGGTCAGCGGGCGATCGCGTGGCGTGGGTGGAAACGACGGTCACGCTTGGGCCGCCGGTCCCACAAGGAGGGGGGTGGTCCGTGTCCGGTCAGCCCGGCTCGGAACAGCCCGTATGTGATCCGCCGCAGCACGGCGTTCTCCAGTTCCTCCCGCAGGTTCCCGTTGCGTAGGAGCACGTTGGGTCCGAGTAGGGCCTCGACGGTGGCCAACGCGCCAGCGGTGTCCCCGTGGTCCAGGCGGGCGCGGATGTCGGGAAGGAACTCTGGTCGGCGGTGCGCCTCGTCGATTGCCTGTAGGCAGGGCAGCGGGGTGCCGGTCAGCGCGGCCAGCAGTTCCTCCCGGCGGATCTGCGCCGCGTCGTGGTCCAGGGGTGTGAGCACCCCGTTCACCAGGCCGATGCGATGCCGGGCTCCCCGGCAGGCCACGAGACGTGGCGCTGCCGCCGGATCCAGGGATGCCGGGGTGTCGCCCACCAGGTGACCGGGCGCGAGCGCGGAGGCCACCAGCGGGTGGAGCTGGTCGACCTCGATCAGCCCGCGGCGTAGCAGCTCCAGGTCAGGCGCCATCCAGGTCGCCGCGTCGGGCAGCACCGGCAGCCCGGCGACCTGACCAGCCCGCGACGCTCCGGTGATCCGCGCCGCAGGCGGCCGCTGGTCCGTGCCGGCCGGAGCGACGTCCAGGAGCAGACGACGTCGAGGGCCGAGGCGCACCGCCACGGCGCCGCTGGTCCGGCCCGCGGCCTGGAGCAGCAGCGCCGCTTCGGCCGCCCACCGGTGCACCGCGTAACCGCATTCCCACAGCGCATCCCATGGCGGATCAGGGCGCGTCGCGGTGGCGGTGTCGGAGGCTAACTCGGGTGCGCCGGACCGAAGCCGTAGCTCGTCGGTTCTCCGGACGTCCCACAGGTGGCGGTGCAGGTCGAGGCGGAATCGACGGTCGGGACGCACATGCGGATGCGGGCAGTCGCCCTCGTCGCGGGATCCGTACCACAGCGCCAGACTGATCCGCTGGCCCGCATCCGCCCAGGCCGGTGGCGTCCGGGCGACGAGGTGCACCAGCTTGGCATCGTCGTGTTCCGCCGGGCCGTACCGTGCCAGTGAGACAGTCAGGCCCGGGCGCAGCAGCCCGTCAGGAGCGATCCTCGGCATGTGCCAGCGCAGCAGGTCAGGCGCGAGATGCTGGAGATCGGCCCGGAGCCGGGCGGCCAGCTCGCGGCCGTGGCAGCGAGCGACGGCGCGCAGGTCAAGGTCAACGTCGACGCGAGCGGCGGCACATGCCCCGGCCCAGTCACCGACGCCACGACGAACGGTCGCAGCTTCGATCATGAAGGGCGGCACGGCGTACTCGCGTACCCGCCGCAGGAGAGAAAGGCGGGAATCCGCAGTCGCGGCCAGGGAGCGCATCAGCACTCACCTTGCGCGAACCGGACCCCCAATCTGAGAGAGAGATTCATCGCGGCGGAGCATAGCGCCCCGCTGTGAGCTATGCCAAGGCCCGTCCCCACCCTGAACCGACAGCCGGATCTGTCGCATCGAGCGGTACCCGGAGAGAGCACCTGGCCCGGCCGGTGTTGCCGCACCTCGAACAGCCCCGTCTTGCCGATTGCGGGCCAGTCGGCCGGGTCGTCCGGCAGGTGCAGGACGTCGACCCACCCTTGTGGCAGTTGACCGAGGTCGACCAGAAGGCCTGCCCGTCCCGCGCATCCATCGTCTGCACTATGTCTTTCCGGTTGTCGCAGACGCCGCCTGGCCTGCCCGAAGCGGTCGCGCCGCCGCGTCGTGGCAGGATCTCCTCGCATGGAAGAGGTTCTGCCGCACCGAGTTGCCCAGCTCCTCCGCGACGCCCGCCGGGTCGTCATCTTCACTGGCGCCGGGATCTCAGCAGAGAGCGGCGTGCCCACCTTCCGCGACGATCTCACCGGCCTGTGGGCGCGTTTCGACGCCCAGCAGCTCGCCACCGCGGAGGCGTTCCACGCCGATCCCGACCTGGTCTGGGGCTGGTACGAATGGCGACGCGCCCGGGTACGCCGAGCCGAGCCCAATTCAGGGCATCTGGCCATCACCACCATCGAATCCCGAATCCCCGACAGTACCGTCATCACCCAGAACGTCGACGACCTGCACGAACGCGCCGGAACCCCGGCCACGATCCACCTGCACGGCAGCCTCTTCGCACCCCGCTGCATGGCGGCGGCAGCTCACCCGGCAACCTTCCCGGACCAACCCGACGGCGAGGCCGCAGAACCGCACGAAGGCCGCCGCATCTCGCCGCCCCGGTGCGCCTCCTGCCGGGAACTCGTCCGCCCAGGCGTGGTGTGGTTCGGTGAGGCACTGCCCGAGGCCGCGTTGACCGCAGCGGCCGAGGCCGCCACCGCCTGCGACGTGCTGCTGACGGTCGGCACCTCCGGCGTCGTGTACCCGGCCGCCGAGATTCCTCGGATCGCGGCCAGCTCAGGTGCCACCGTGATCCAGGTCAACCCCCAGCCGACCCCCCTCGACCGGATCGCCGCCATCAACCTGCGCGGCTCCGCCGCACAGGTCCTCCCGACCCTGGTCGCAGCCGCATGGAGGTAGCTCAGGAGAGATAGCGACACCCTCTAGATCATCCCCGCACGTCAGCGACACTTCGTGATCACATTCTGCCGGTCCACAGCCGAATCCGCTCCCGCACAGTTGAGCCAACAGATGCTACGAGTGGCCGAGTCCCACGAACCATCGCATCGGTCAGCGCAACGACGCCGAGGACCTGATCGCCGGTCGTGGCCGGATCGTGGGCCGAGTTCCTCGAGCCAACCCAAGCCTAGGCGCCCCGTTGACCTGACCTGTCGGTGCCGCCGAAAGGGTCACCGCTCAGGAGGCTCTGCCGTGGTCGTAGCCGGGAGGTCCCGGTCGCGTTGGGCTGATCATGGCTAAGCGTGCGGCGCATCCGAGCGACCTGACCGACGATCAGTGGGCAGTGGTCGGACCGACTTTTAACTATCGTTTCCGGCATGCAGACGCAACCGCCGACTCGGGCAGCCTTCCGGCGTGTATCACGGGGAACAGCTGCTTTCCTGATGGCGGGCGCCTGGGCGACCCTTGGCTACGGCCTGCTGCTCTCCGCCCCCAACCAGCAAGAATGGCATGATCTGGAGGCTGGCGGCAGGTTCGCCGCCAACCTCGCAGTCTATCTGCCGTACTACATCCTCACGCTGCCTGTAGCCATCGCGGTCATCCTCGGCCTCTTGTGGATGCACGGCCCGACATCCACCTTATTAACATTGACCTCTATCACCATTGCTGGCTTCGTCTACTGGATAACCGTCCATGACGTCATCCTGGTGGCTCAGCCACAGCTCGGGACATCCATAAAGTGGTGCATCGCAGCTGATATCGCCGCCGTCGTGGCACTTTTTACTGGATGGCTTACCGGTCCACAGAAACAGCCCTAACCGCCAAATGCCGTCGCCGAGCCGTCAACTGCCGCCCAATCCTGATCAAGGAAGACCACCGGCACCAGAGCAAAGTACCAATTCCCAACGCCCTGTCCGACGCCTGGATGTACAGGCGAACTTCCGCTCAGCGGACTGCTCGCCCGGATTGTCGGTCAAGCCTGTTCCAACCGCTCCACAGCTCCAGCGACAGGTGGTTGGCGGGACTCATCGAGCAGCAGCGCGTCGGCCTCGCCGCGGTGCTGCACAGTGCCCCCGTCTGGCCGGACCACGTCGGCCCGCTAGGGCAACGGGTGCGACGGCCGGGGCACGGGCTCGGCATCAAGATGACTTTCTCGGTCGTCTCCAGACCGTCACGCAGCTTCCACAGCGCCTCCGAAGGGGCACCACCCCGCCGCGACGAGGTTCCCGCCCGACAGCTGCGACTCCTGCGAGCAGCCCGCCGCCCGGCCTAACCGAAGGCGACGATGTCAACAGCCGATGACCAGGACGCCCCGGTCAACGTTAGGTGTTGACCGGGGCCCTTCACGGACAGGCTCAGGCGGTGAGGCCGCCGACCTGGGTGTCGATCCAGGAACGGATCGACGGCAGGTCACCGTAGATCGATGGACCGGTGGCACAGATCGGGTGGTTGTTGCCCGACCGGCTGGTGGCACCGACCACGTGCCACACTCCGTCGATCTGACGAACCTGCGGGCCACCCGAGTCGCCGTAGCAGGCGCCCGAGTCACCGTTCGTGTTGTTGGTGCAGATCTCGTACGAACCGTTGATGCCGATGCACCGGTTGTCCGACAGGATCGACGTGTCCAGTTCGTGCGCGACCGTCGGCGTCGAACCGCAGCCCCGGAACGGGCAGGTCAGACCCCAGCCGATGATCCGGGTAGCGGTACCGACCTCACCGGACGTCGTCGGGATCGGGGCCGGGGCGTACGAGACCGCATTGGACAGTTGCAGCAGCTTGACGTCGATCGTGGGGTGGTTGACGGCGCGGCGAACCCCGACGACCGTGCCACCGCTGGTGCGGTTGACGCTGCCCACACGGACCGAGGACGGTGTCGGGCAGTGCCGCGCTGTGACGACCCAGTCCGACTTGATCAACGTGCCGGTGCAGCCGTAGGTGTAGACCAGCCACGGGTAGTTCTCGGTCGCCGGCCGACCGCCGACCACGAACGGCGTGATGTCGGCATCAGCCCAGCCGCCGTCGACGTAGATGGTGGCATTGCCCGGACTGCGCGGGGCCGGCCGTACGTTGCCGACCGAACTGTTCCAGACCTGGGCCGCTTGGTCGACGTTCGTACGGAACTCGTCAGCCCGGCTCGCGTCGTAGTAGACCGTGCGGGCCGCGGCGGCCGGCGCACCGGTGGCGATCTGCACCCCGGCCGCTGCCAGCACCGCCACTAGCACGGCGCCGAACGCGCGCAACAGTTGTCTTCTGACCATCTCACACTCCTGGGTAGTGGCGACACCGCCATTCATTGATGTATGTGAATACTAGCTGAGCGTGTTCGATGTCCGCCATAGCGAAACCGTCATACGGCATGCCACAGTGCGGCACGTTGTGGGCACCAAAGCCCCCATCCACCCGGTCATAGCCATCTTGATCATCGAGGTGACGGGCTACGGTAGGGACGTCGACCCTCTTCACTGAATCGCGACGGTCCTCTACGGCGAGCACAGCGCGACGATGGCGGATGTGCTGTTTCGACTGGCCTACCTCGGCGTAACCAACACCCCTGCCCTGCTACGACTGCTGCCGATGAGCGACTGCGACAAGGACGCCGAGATCCTCGCGTTACGGCACCAGATCATGGTCCTCGAACGGCGACTGCACGGCGACCGTGTCCGGTTCACCCCAGCGGACCGGGCGTGGCCGGCGGCTCTGCTGCATCCGCTGCCGCCAACTGTCCTGAACCATCTGCGGTCGCCACGTCCACCGTCTGGGAGATCCTCAAAAGCGCCGGTATCGAGCCGGCACCCGAGCACGCCACCCGCCCTGGGATACCCGCCGACGCGATCTACAACTGCCTTCGCACGGCCAGGTCCCCACCCTCGTCCGGGCTGGGCGCTGGTGCATTCCCTTGGGCCCCGAAACCAGGAGGTCTACCAGCAGAAGGTCGCCGGCTCGTGTCGGCTCAAGCCGAATCCTCCCGCTGCGGGTGTCCGCTAGCTAGACCGCTCCAGGGCTGAACCGGCGCCGGTACTGCGAGGGAGCTAGCCCCGTCTCGCGGCGCATCAACGTGCGCAGGTTGGCGGTGGTGCCGACCCCGCTGTGCCGCGCGACCACCTCGAGGCGTGACTCACCTTGCTCGATCAGTCGACATGCCAGGTTGAGGCGTTCCCGAGTGAGCCAGGCCAGCGGCGTTGTGCCCAACTGCGCTTGAAAGCGGCGGTGCAGCGTCGCCGGACTGACCGAAGCATGCCTCGCCAGGTCAGCAACGGTCAACGGCGCGTCCAGCCGCTCCTGGGCCCATGCCAGGGTGGGCGCGAGGGACTCGTCGGGAATGTCGAGCATGGGCCGCTCGATGAACTGCCGTTGGCCGCCGTCGCGGTGTGCCGCGAAGACCAGCCGTCGACTGACCGAATTGGCGACCTGCACGCCGTGGTCTCGGCGGACGATGTGCAGCCCGAGGTCAAGGGCCGCCGCGCTGCCCGCAGCGGTGAGGATGTCGCCGTCGTCCACGAACAGTACGTTCTCTTCGAGCCGGACGGCCGGGAAGCGGTCCCGGAACGAGTCCGCCCACTGCCAGTGTGTGGTCGCCCGTCGCCCGTCGAGCACTCCGGCCTCGGCAAGGGTGAAGGCACCGCTGCAGAAGCCGACCAGTCTCCTACCGCGTGCGTGTGCCCGCCGTATGGCATCGAGTACGGCAGGGCGGCGGGGAACGTCAGTGTCGGGCCGATTAGGGACGATCACGGTGTCTGCCGTGTCGGCCGCCTCGAGACCGTAGACGCCGGTCAAGGTGAAGAAGCCGTCCCGCATCAGCGTGCTCGGCTCGGTCGAGCAGAGCCGGAATTCGTACAGATCGCGACCGACCTCGGGTCGACGCAGACCGAAGACCTCGGTTGCGCAGCCAAGCTCGAAGGGGTTCGAGTTCTCGTCCACGATGACGACGACGCGGTGGGGCTGCGTCGAAGCGACTGGCTGCGAGGATTCTAGCGACATACGCTATTTCTAGCACTCACACCGGCCTGGTCAACGGGCGAGGATTCCCTCATGAACCATGAACCGATCGCCCTCAGTGCAGCCCTGGCCTCCTTCGACGCGCTGTGGAGTCCCCGTATCGTCACCCGCGTCAATGACTACGACGTGCGCATCGCCAGGGTCGCGGGCGAACACATCTGGCACGTCCACGACGACACCGACGAGTTCTTCCTGGTACTCGACGGAGAGTTGTGCATCTCCTTGCGCGAGCCAGCTGGGGAGCGCACGGTCCGGCTTGCGCAGGGTGCGGTCTTTACCGTCCCACGGGGCACGCAGCACAAGCCGTATGCTCCCGCCGGCGCGGCAATCCTGATGTTCGAGCCGGCAGGAACGCCGACAGTCGGCGACCGCCATGACGAGATCCCTCATCACATCGACGCGACGACGGGGCACCTACTCGACTCCTGAATCCAGGCTCGAAGCGACCGTCGAACGTAGGTCGAGCGCGATCTTCCACCGTCCTACCCGACAGCAGGGCCTCCCGCGCCAGCGGTGAAATCGAAACCGCATCGCTCCCCCGCAACGTCTGCATGAGCTGGCGCTCGATGCCGTTGACCGGATGATCGGCCCGGACGTGGCCGACGTCAGCGCCGACGGGGCGATCACGGAAGCGCCGTGTGGCGGTGAGCGGGCCGGCCGCTCCCGGCGCGGCAGAAGCGGTACGAAGCGCTCGACCGGTGTGGACGGCGCCGGCCCACCTTGACCGTGGCTACGACAGCCATCGCACCCGTGAGCTACTCAACGAGATCAACTTCGATGCGCAGATCGCCCGCAGGAGCGGGCCCGCCCCGGTCCAGGTGGGCAAGCGCTGGGTGGTCGAGCGCACCAGTTCGTGGATGAACGGCTTCGGCAAGATCCGCCGCTGCACCGACTGCAACACCAAGCTCATCGACTTCTACCTGTGCCTGTACCTGGCCGCAGCGATCGTGACCGTCCGTCAGCTCATCCACCGAGCACGGAGCCACTGTCACTGGGACACGCAACCCACCACCCGCCGACACCGTTGATCCCTACTGCCGTCGCGAGACTATTCACTGGGGAGCCCATCGCCACAGGGGCGCACCGGCAAGAGCGGCCACGTAAATCTCCCCCCGGACACCGATGGCGAGTTGGTGGGGGTTGGCGCGCTGATCAGCTAGCGCCCACCGGTGGGTGACCCGCCCGGTGGTCGACAGCCGGCAAACGTAGCCGCGCTGCTCACCGTTGTTCTCATCCAGGAGATCTCCGCCGTCGAGGACGTAGACCGCGTCGTCTGGACCGATCGCGACGTCGTAAGGACGGCCCAGGGCGCTGCTGTGCCACACGTGCCGCACCGACCCGTCGGCATTGAAGACCTGCACCCGTGCGTTGCGCCGGTCGGCGACGTACACAGCTCCATTGCTGTCCAGGGCCACGCCATGCGGAATGTTGAACTGTGCGGGCTGGTCACCGAGTTCGCCCCACTGGCCGGTCAGCACGCGGTGCGTGTCGAACCGGGCCACTCGGGAGTTGCGGTAGCCATCGGCGACGACGATGGACCCGTCGGCCGACACGGCCACGTCGGTGGGGCGGGCGAAGATGTACTCGTCGAGGGTGCACGGCAGGTTGCTGAGGACGTTACGTACTCGAAGGCAGGTTTCCAGTCCGGTGGGATAGTCGTGGCCCAGTTCACCGACCTGCCGTCCCGCCGCGTCGAACGTGGTGATCTTGTTAGTACTGACGTCGGTGACCCAATACCGTCCCTCACTGTCGGCGGTGATCGAGTGAGGGGATCGAAACCGTCCCGCTCCCCAAGTCTGGCGCACCGTGCCGTCGCGCGGGTTCAGCACGACGACCGTGTCCGTGTCGATGACCGCGTCGTAGGCGAACGCGGTGCCCGCCCGGTGCAGCAGAGCTATCTCCCCGGTAGGCCCTACCGTGATGCCGGTACCGATGCGCGCCGTGGCAGGTAGCCGTCCCCACGGCCGTAGCAGCCGGTCCTCGGGGATGGCGCCCACCGCAGGATCGCTGACCGTGGCCGCTGAGGGCGGATCGCCCCAGAGCGTGGCGCCGGCGGCGGTGAGCAGACCAAGACAACTACCGGTCAGTACGACGCGGCGCGACAGGTGGGGGCGGGTCGAGCGTTTCGACGGCGGTTGCGATGACATGGTTTCACCCTGCCCATGCGCTCCACCAAGATCAATCAGGTGTTCCCCGGACCGAATCGCTCAGGTGCTACCCGTACGAACCCTGAGCACCTCATCAGGGAACGGGCGTCCAGGTCCGGGGCCTTGCGCACGTACGCGCAGCGCTCCGGTGTGTGGCAAGGCCACCGCTACCGCGGTCGCCGCTGTCCTCCGTCGACTGGTGCGCGATGCTCGGCCGCCACCCTGATCTGCCGCGCCTCCGCGCGTTGATCGCGGCAGATCTGTACACGGGCCACCGGGCCTGGCAGCGCCCACCAACGCCGGATCTTGCTGTGGATACAGCTGCCTCCAGCCGGAGAACCGTGCGCCCAGCGCTCTGTCAACCACCGTCGCGCTGGCAGGCGGGCGATCCCGACCAGGAACGTGGTCGCGGGAGGCACTGCTGTCATGCCACGCCTCGGATCCGCATCAACACAGGTCAAGGGCCACCTCTACGCGTAAGTAGGCGTCCACCCATGCCTGCACTGCAGCTTCGCCGGGGTCTGAGCCAAGCGTCCCGGCGAAGCCGTTGAGGGCACGCGCCACCCGCCGCAGCCCAACCTTTGTCAGCTCGCGGGCTGCGCCGAGCAGGCGATCGGGGTACGTTGCCGGCAGGTGCAGCAGCCCCTGGTGAGCAACGGTCGTGAGTAGCGTCCGGCTTTCTTGCAGCGCGGCGACCAGCTGGCTGGGCTCGTCGCCGCCTCCGAACCCGAGGTGACTCGCCACCGAAGGCGCCAGGTCTGGTACGACCATCGCACCATCCACGGCGAGCGCCAGGGGATCGATCACCACTGCGCCGGCGGAGCGGTGCACGATCCCGCTGACGTATCGGACCCGGCCGTTCTTGCCGTTGAGGGCCGCCGCGACCGCGTCGAGTCGGCCGGGCGCGGCAACCGTGTGGGTGGCGGTAACCGTGGCGCGGGTGCCGTGCGCGTCCACGATGACGGCGTCGAGGCGCTGCTGACCGGGCGAGTAGTTGACGGTCAGGACGTCAGCGACCGTCACGACGCGTACCAGCTCGGCCTCGATGCGGGGCCGGACCATCCGCGGTGGCAGTGCGTCGAGTTCGACGCCGAGCGCACCGATGTCCCGCACGACGAGCGCCTTGGGTAGTGCGTCCCAATGCCCCTGCGACGGGTTGACTGTGGTCTGGGCGAGCCGGCTGGTGGCCAGCCGAACAGTGCGGCTCGCGCTGCGTACGGCGGACTCGGTCACCACGTTGCCCGTGGCCAGCGCATCGACGGTGGTGCCAGCGATGCGTCGGCGGGCCAGGGCGGCACCATCGGCCTCTCCCTCCCAGCTACGCCGTAGCACCAACACCGTGGCCGTCTCGGCGTGCGCATGGAAGATTTCCACCGTACGTTGCTGGCCCACCGCCGACACCCGGCAGCCGAGGGAGTCGAGCCGTACCTGGCGAAGGGGGGTTTCGGCTGCCTCGTCGGTGCCGAGCACCAGGGCCCGCAGACTGCCGCCGCCGTTGCAGACCGCTCGGTGACGGGCATGCAGCTCCAGGATCAGTCCGGCCAGCGTGTCGGGCCGGTACCGGGCACTGCGTTCCCGGTACGCCGTCAGGTGGTCGGCCAGGTCGCCGAGGGCAAGCAGCGGCCAGCGCAGCCCGACGGCGTCCAGAGCCTGTTGCTGCTCGGCGACCGCCGCCGCGATACCGGTTCCGACATGCACGGCGCCGTCGCGCAGCACCCGGTCGGCGAGCAGGAGCGTCGCCTCGATTCCTGAGCCGCTGCCGTCGTCGTTGGCCGGGCCGCCGACCTCGACCCGCACCTCGGCCAACCCGGGCGCGCGCTCGTCCGCGACCCGGAACGCCCACACCGCGAGTGCTAGCACGTCGTCGCGGGTGTCGGCGACGGCGTCGGTGTGTACGAAGCCGAGGTCGTGGGGGACGAGGAAGCGTACGGTGGCCGAGCCCAGCTCGACGGTGGGGACGGGATCGGTGGAGGTGGGACGGCGTACCCGGGCCAGGTATCCGGCGCGCTCCACCCGCCGGGCGGCGGCCATCAACCGGGCGCCGACGCGGCTGGTGAGCTGCTCGTCGGTGAACGAGCCCGGCGACCACGCGGCCGGGCCAGTGCCGGTGTTCGGTGGCGCGGCGGACGGAACGTCGATCGGGGAACGTGGCTGCGGGCCCGGGTCGGCGAGCAGGCCGGCAGCGGTGTGTTGCCGCTGGTAGGCGAGGATGAGTCCAACAAGGTGGCGGCAGATCGTGGTGGCGTCGCAGGAACAGGCGCCAGCGTCCAGACCGCCCCTTGGCAGGCTCGCTGCGGTGCCGTCGGGGAAGGTGCCGCGCACGGTGCCGTCGCCGTCCACGATGACGGCCGGCGCGGCCTGGTCGAGCTCCTTGGTGGCCCGCTTGACGAGTCCTCGGTTGGTCAGGGCGGCCAGCGAGTCGGGCGTCAGGGCCAGCAGGTCGCCGCGGCTGGTGGCGGAGGGTGCGCTCATCGGCCCACCTGCTCGGCGACGAACGTGGCAAGCTCGCCCGGTGTCATCGCGCCGACGGACGCGCCGACGTCGGCGAGGCGTTGCGCGGCCACGCGGTCGTACACCGGGTTGGCCTGTTCGTCGAGCGCGGCCAGCCCGAGCACCTTGGTGCCCTGCTCGACCAGGCCGCGGACGGTCCGCACGAGCCGCTCCTCCGATCCGCCCTCGTAGAAATCCGTGATCAGCGCGACGATGGACCGCCGGGGCTGCTCGATGAGCTGCGCGGCGTAGTCGACCGCGCGGCCGATATTGGTGCCACCACCGAGCTGGACCTTCATCAGCAGCTCGACCGGGTCGTCGACATCGCTGGTCAGGTCGACGATGTCAGTGTCGAACGCGACCAGGTGGGTGCGGACGCCGGGCAGTCCCCACAGGCAGGCGGCGGTGACCGCGGAGTGGATGACCGAGTCGGTCATCGACCCGGACTGGTCAACGAGCAGGATCACCTGCCACTGGTCGATGTGCTGGCGGATGCGCGAGAAGAAGTAGGGCGTCTCGATGAACAGCCGCTGGTCTTCGGGCCGGTAGTGGCCGAGGTTGTCTTTGATGGTGCGCCGGACGTCGAAGTTGCGTGCCTGCCGGAACCGGCTCGGCCGCCGGGCCCGTGCGCCGGTGAACGCCACCCGTACCTCGGTCGCCAGCTTGTCCATGAGTTGGCGGATGACCGCTTCGACGATGCGCCGGGCTAGCCGCAGGACCTGCGGGTTCATCAGGTGCTTCGTGCGCAGCACCGCTCTGAGCATGGATTGGTTGGGCTCCACGCGTTCCAGGACGGCGGGGTCGGTCACGATGTCGTGGATCTCGTACCGCTCCACCGCGTCGCGTTGCAGTCGTTCGATGGTGTCGCGGGGGAAGAGTCGGCTGATGTCGTCGAGCCAGTCGACTGTGGTCAGCGTCGCGGGACCGTCACCGCCGTACCGGCCGCCGGCGCGGCGTACGCCCCGGCGACCGAGTTCCTCGTCACGGCCGTACAGCCATTCGAGCGCGGCGTCGCGGGCCGCGGTCTCGGCCGCGAGCGGTCGGCGGCCAAGGGCGGCGTCGCCGGGCTCACCGAGCACGAGCCGCCACCGTTCCAGTTCGGGATCGGTCACGTGCCCATCAGTCCTTCCCTGGTGAGAAGCGCGTTGACCCGCTCGTCGAGGTCGCGGCCGGCCGCGACCACGTCGGGTGCGACGGGCAACCGCAGCAGCGTCCGGCCTGACCCGGCGACGCCGCGCCGGGCCAGCACGTGCCGGGCGATCGTCTCGCGTTCCCGGGGCGGGAAGTACGCGAACGCTTGACGCAGCGCCGGCAGGGCGATGAGGAACTCCTGCTCACCCATCCCGCTGAGCAACTCGTCGAGCAGGTCGAGGACGCCGTCGGCCGCGAGGACCTCCTCCCGGGCCAATGCGCACATCCCGGCGAGCCAGTCACCGACCGACGCCGGGGCGAACGCGCCACGCACGGCGCGAACGGGCTCGACCTGGGCACCCAGCGACCAGGCGAAGCCGAACGCCGCCCCGCGGAGGTCCGGCGGCACGTCCGCGTTGCTGGCGATCCGAGCTGCCACGGCCAGGGCCGCTTCGCGGTCGAGCCCGAGCGCGGACCGGGCGTGCACGAGGGCGTCGCGGACTGCCGCCAGCGCGTCGATCCGCGCCGGCTCGGCTGGCGCCGCCCCGCCGTAAACCCCCTCGGCGAGCCACAGGACGCGCTCTACACCGGCTTTGACGACCGCGCCCAGCGTTCCGGTGCGAACGGTGCCCAGCAGGTGGTCGTGGCGCCACAACGCGAGGACGACGGCCAGTACCCGGCCGACGGGTCCCATCTCGGGTGCGGCGGCGACGGCCCCGGTGACGTCGTGCAGCACCCGGTCGGAGACCTGGCCGCTGCCGCACAGGGCCGCGTCGAACAGGGCGGCGGCCAACTGGTCCATGTCGCCTCGGGCGGCGGCGATCCGATCCGCCAGCACTGCGGCCGCTGCCTCATCGAGCGTCCGGCCGTAGCCGCCGCCCTCGATGAGGGCCGGCAAGCGGTTGTCGTCGGCGCGTACGCTCCACTCCTCGTCGAGGATCGGGTCGATGCCGGTGGTGGGGCCGGTGTGCCGGGTGAAGCCGGGGATCCGCAGGATTCGCAGCCGGTGCAGGATCCGGCTGCGATCCAGGTCGGTCGGGTCGGTCAACGTCAGGCGTACGTCCCCGGGCCGGTCGAGCCCGTGCCCCTCCAGATCGGCCTCGGCGTTGTGTACCAGCGGCGGAAGTGGGGTCGACGGATGCAGCCGGCCGACGCGGTCGCCGCTGAGGGCGGCGACCATCTCGACTATCGCGGGATGGGTGCCCGTGCGCAGGGTGCCCCGGGTCGACCAGGGCAGGGGCACGTCGAGCGCCTCGTTGACCAGTGCGGCGGCCAGTCCGTCGAGGACATCGACCCGGGCGAGGTACCGGTGGCCGCGTACCCGGGCAAGCCCTTCCGCCGAGACTCGCGCCGCGATCAGGTCCGCCGTCGACACCGCCTGCCGCCGTTCCCGCAGCCGCCCGACCACCGCGGCCACCAACTGGTCCGCGGCGGACTCGGGCCCGGTGTCCCAGAGCCGCTGGTAGTAGTCCGGCGACGGCATCCCGGACTGGTAGCCGTCGAAGGCGTCGAGCCGACGGAACGAGTACGGCACCAGGTAGCTGCCGCCGGCCGCTGTGGCCGGGAGTCCCGGAGTCTGCGGCCAGGCGAGGCCGACCGGGGAGGGGGCGCTGTTGGTGGTGGCGCTGAGCTGGATAAGTGCCGGCCGGTGAAACCCGCCGGTGACGACCACGACCGGCCGGTCCCCGGCGTCGGCGACGGCCGCCCGCACCCACTGGGCCATGTAGGCCTCCCGCTCGGTGTCCTCCGGACCGACCGTCGACTCGCCGCGGACCAGGTCGAAGTAGACGGCGAGCCGTTCGGCGAGGCCGTCGGCCGGGGGGACCTCGAACAGGTGGTCCCACAGCGTGTCGACGTTGTCGGCCGCGAACGTGCGGCACAGCGACTCCATCACGTCGACGTACCGCTGCTCAGCGTCCGCGTAGCGGTTGCGCCGTCGGGCGAACGCGGGATGCCAGGCGGGCAGGTCGATGAAGCGCAGCTGGGCACCCACCTCGCGGCCCGTGGTCAGCGCGATCCACTCCGGGGAGTACGCGCAGAACGGCGCCCAGGAGGCATGCTGCCTTTCCGAGTCGCGATAGCTTGTGAAGACCGCGACGGGCAGCTCGTGGTCGAGTAGCAGTTCGTCGAGCCGGCCGTTCATGTCGACTGGTCCTTCGACCAGCACGTACGCCGGTCGTAGTTCCGAGATTGTCTCGGCAACGAGCCGGGCACAGGCCGGGCTGTGGTGGCGCACGCCGATGAAGGTGGCTCCCATCAGCCGGGCAGCTGGTGCCGGGCAGTGTGCAGTTCCTTCCACTGCCCGCCGGAGCGCCGACTGGCCTGCTGCTCGAGGTAGCGCCGCAGCCGGGCCAGGTCGTCCGGGTTGTCCTTGGCGGCCGTGCCGGCGAGGCACGATACGAGATCGGCGGCCGTGCCCGGTTCACCACGCAGGAACCAGCCGCGTAGCCCGACGGCGTGGGCGACCGACACCGCCTCAGCGGTGCTCATCACAGCCGACAGGCGCTCCATCGCGTCGCCGTGGGACGTCTGGCCGATGCGCAGCTCGCGGAAGGCGGTAACCAGCACCTCGAGCACGTCGCGCCGTGGTTCGACGGTCACCCCGGAGCGACGTAGCAGCTCGCCCGCCTCGGCGACGACCAGCGTCAGTTCGGTGTCGAAGTCGGCGATCGGGAAGACCGTCTCGAAGTTGAACCGCCGCTTGAGCGCAGAGCTCATCTCGTTGACACCGCGGTCGCGGGTATTAGCCGTGGCGATGATGTTGAAACCTTCCTGAGCGAAGACCATCGCGTCGTCGTCGGTCAGCTCCGGCAGCGCGAGCACCCGGTCGGACAGCGGCGACAGCAGGCAGTCCTGCACCTCCAGGGGACAGCGAGTGATCTCTTCGAACCGGACCACCTTGCCCTCTGCCATGCCTCGCAACAGCGGCGCCGGCACCAGGGACCGCCGGGACGGACCCTCGGCGACAAGGAGGGCATAGTTCCACGAGTACTTGATCTGGTCCTCGGTTGTCGCCGCGCCACCCTGGATGGTCACTGTGGAATCACCGCTGACCGCGGCGGCCAGCAGCTCCGACAGCAGCGACTTGGCAGTGCCCGGCTCGCCGACGAGCATGAGGCCGCGACTGGTGGCGAGGGTGACCAGGGCGCGGTCGATAAGCGACGGGTCGCCGACGAACTTGCGACGGATACCGGCCTGCTCGTCACCGAGAATGAACCGCCGTGCCGCCCGCAGGCTCAGCGCCCAGCCGGGCGGCCGCTCCGCGGTGTCCTCGGCGCGCAGCCGCGCCAACTCGTCGGCGTAGCGCACCTCGGCCGGCGGCCGCTGCACCCGGGGCGTCGCCCCGCCGTCGGCGCGCACCGCGCCGGCCGTTCGCCCGTTACCCACGCTCATGCGGTGATCTCCTCTAGGTCACGGATGATCTCGGAAGCGGTAACCAGGTCAAGGTCGCCGAACGACACCACCCGCTTGTTGTCCCAGTTACTGTCCTGGGCGCGCCGCACCCAGATCTCGGCTAGCTTCTGGTCAACGAACTCGTCGAGCAGGCCGACGACGATGCCCGGGTCGAGACCGATAACGACGGCGCCGCCGCCCGGCAGTTCGCGCTCGACACCGCCCTGGACACCGGCGTCCTCCGGCGACGTCCGGTGCCACCCGCGGCGCTCCAGGCCGAGGAGCTTGCCCACGTGCACGGTGATCCCCTCGAACCGAGTCAGCCGGTGCGCCGTCAGCTCCGTCTCGGTCAGCGTGTGTACGTCCCGGCCGAGCTGCGCGAACGGTTGCAGAATTTCGTAGTCGGCGAACACCTCGCCCCAGGCGGCCACGGTTTCGGCCAGGTGCACCGGGTGGGCGACGCCGACCACGGCGTCGTCGGGGAGCGACACCGGGTCGTCGTCGACATCGGCGAACGTCCGGTCTTCGGCCACTCGCAGGGCACCGACCAGCTCGCCCCGCTCGTCGTACCGCCCCCACACCAACCGCCGTACCAGGTGCCACACCAGTGGGTGTCCCACGAAGAGCTGACGGAACTCGGCACCCGTCCACCGTCGCTGCGTCACCATCGCCTGCTCCAACCGGCGGATCTGCTCGCTGGCGAGCGTACGGACGTCCTTCTTCAGCCCGGCGAACCGCTGGTAGGCAGCGGGCGCGAGGGTAGGGTCATCCTTGACGCCGGGCTTCGGCAGATCCTTACGCCGCTTGCCGTCAGCGTCCCGCACGTACGGTTTGAGGCGCTCGTCGAGGCCCACCACGAACTGCCGCGGGCCGTAGTCGAGGGTGAGGCTGCCGGTCGCGTCGAGCCCCAGGTCCGGTACGAGCCGGTCGGCGAGCTGATCCGACTCCAGCCCCAATCCTGCCGCGACCTCGCGCATCTTGGCGTTGGCGCGCTCCTTGAGGCCCTTGAACTTCACCTTCTGCGCGATGCCGTGCAGATGCATCAGTGCCACGTCGGTGCCGATCGCGGCGAGCACGTCGAGGCCGGCGACCGCCCGCGTGTGACCGCCCTCGCCGGGCCAGGCCCGGATCACCGGCGCGAGCCGACGCACGGTCTCGTCGTCGCCGACGAGCCCGAGCGCGTCGAGGACCCAACCCGCCTTCGACGAGGTACCCGCGGCCTGCCAGTTCTGGAACAGCGCCCAGGCGAAGTCGGCGAGGCTGCGCGGCTCGCAGGTGTCCTTGACGACCGCGACACCAGCGTACGGATCACCGGAGCGCGACATCGCGAGCATGGTGACGACGTGGCCGGCGGCCGGCAGCGGCAGGGCACCCGATCCGTCGCGCAGCTGGATGCGTGGCAGCAGGCCTGGGTCAGCCCAGTCCGGCAGCTTCGGGATCCTTGCGGGCAGTGCGTCGAGCGGGTCAACGGCCAGCAGCTCGTCGATCGCCTCGGCCGCCTCTGGTCCATACCCTCTTGCGGCCGCACGGACGTCGTCGGCGTGTCCGCTACCAGCGAAAGCCCACAGTGCCCGCTCGGCCTGGCGCCGTTCGGCTCCGGGCCGGCCCAGCGCCGGGGGGACCAGCGCCCGGGCGGCCACGGCGGTGTGCCGGGTCAACCAGGTCTGGACCGTCGCACGGGTCGACTTGAGCCGGCCAAGCCAGTCGACCATCAAGACCGCGACCTCCGGGGCCGCGTACGGCAGCAGCATTTCGGCCATCGTCACCGGGCTGCGCCGGGCGGCGTCGAGGGCGGTGGGTAGGGCGTCGAGTTCGAAACGGCCCACCACGATGCGCATCCACGACCCGCCGTCCCACAGGTCCTGCGGGCGCCAGTCGCCGATCAGCGGGCGGGCGATCTCATCGGGCGCGCGAACAAAGAAGTCAACCGCCTCCCACCAGGTCGCCCGGCCGTCGCGCACCCGCGCCGCCACCGACTCCCAGCTGTCGTCGCGATTGGACCGGCGCCGGTGGTAGCTCCTGTCGTCGCGCCACGCGTCGTGCTCGCCACCACCCCACACCATCGTCGGCTCGTCCCGGCACACCAGGCCGTCAACGACGATCGGTCGGCGGGCCGGCCGCCCGACGATCCAGGGCGGACGGACGAGCAGATTGGGAAGGGCATCCGCAGATGCTTCGGTGACCGCGACCGTCGCCGTCAGGATGGCGCGAATCCGCCCGGCCGTGTCGTCGGGCAGCGTCGGTAGCATCCGCTCGGCCACCTCGGGGTTGGCGAGCACGTGCGCCCGCAGCAGGTCGCCCACACCGCGCCGCCCGCTTCCTGCGAGCAGCCGAAGCCCACGGACGGGAAACCGTCCGGCGGCGTCCAGCAACGCAGCTGGCACGTACTTCTGGTCGCACCGGTCAAGCAGCAGTCGGAACGCCTCGTCGCCCGGCACCACGGCCAACGCCGCGAGCAGCCTGCGCTTCACGTCGGCCTCGGCGTACGCGTTGTCGAACCAGCTGGCGAGCGTGGGCGCCGCAGCCGGGCCGGCACCGGCCACGAACGAGTACAGCAGCGCCGTCGACCGCAGGACAGAGCGGTCGCGGGCGTGGTTAACAGCCTGGGCGACATGCGTTGGGGAGGTCACCACGGTCAGGAGGATCGTCGCCAGAACCTGGTTGCCGGCGGCCGAGACGGCCGCGACGGTCTCGTCGTGCCAGTCGGTCTCGGTGGGCGCGAGAAACACCGTCGCCACCCGCTGGTGCAGAGTGCCTTCCTGGAACGGGCCGAGGGCAGCCACGGAGGCGGCATACCGGTCGTCTGGTGCGACGGCGAGCGCAGCTCGGACCCGCCCGGCGATCGTCAGCCCGGACTCGTGCGCCCACCACGACCGAATCTCGTCCGGCTGTAGGTGGCGAACCGGGATGCCTCCTGGCTGGTGGTAGCCGCCGTGGTTCCAGCCCAGCGACAGCAGCTCGACCGCCGCCGCCACGGCGAAGGGAAGGCCGTAGTCGGCCAGCCATAGGTCGGCGAGCCCTCGCGGTTCGTCCCGCTCACGCCAGGTGGATCCGTTTACCATGGCGGCGGCGACCGCAGCCGCCCCCAGGGGGGACGGGCTTCCAGCCAGCTGTTGGAGGCCGGCCGCGGCCACCTCCGGCTCGGTCTGGGTGTGCCGGAGAGTCTGCTCGATGTGCCCGGAGAGTTTGTCGAGCAGCGCCACCGCCGTGGCCCGGGCGGCCAGGTCGGGCTTGCGCGCCGCCGTACCGGCAGCACCTCGACGGGGAAAGAGGTTACGGTGCCACGACGGCGGCACGACGAAGGCGTCCTCGTCAACGGCAGGCGCCGCAGCGGCAGTGACCCCCGCCGCGACCAGCTCACCCTCCTGGTTGGCTCCGACGACCGTCGGCGCCGACACGACCGGGGTGGCGGCTGACGGTTGCCGTGGCGCGTTCCTCGATTCGAGGTACCCCTTACGCAGCTTCTCCGCGATCAGCTTGTCGACGTAGACGGCGGCCGCGTCCGCGGTGGTCAGGGTCTTGGTGGTCGTCTGGCCGGTCGTGCCGACTCGGCCGTACCGGACGACCACCTCACGGCCGTCGCAGATGACCTCCCAGAACTTCGCGGACCCACCGCCTACGAATTCCAAGCTACGGGTGCTGCCCACTCACGAACCTCCTGCTCAGACGATACGGTTGCTGCCGGGCCGCGCGACGTGTGACAGTGTGCACCAGCCGCCGGCACGGCCGGGCAACGCCACCGGCGCGAACGCATCTTCTGGCGGGGCAGCGACGGAACCATAGCGGTGGCGACCGACAGAATCCCCAGCGGGACAGCCGCACGGCTCCTCGATGAGGTCGTAGACGGCAGGGGTGGGCGGACAGTCGAACAACCGCGCACCGAAGACCGTGCCGGGGGTGGCAGACTGCGTCGCGAAGCTGCGGTGGCGTGCTCGGGCAAGACATCCAGGGCGCTGACGGCAAGGTCAGGGTCGAGGTCGACAGCAAATGTCCGACACGCATAGGCTGAATAGTCAACCGCCACGTCCTGACCGAGGACGATCCCGGAGTGTTCACCCTCGCGCCGAAACGGACCTAATACTCCAGACCGCCCTGTGAGTGGCCTGCGGAGCGCACGCACATCAGGGCGGCCTCCAGTAGTCCCAGGTGCCGCGAGGGCGCGTGTCGCGAGGAGCGTGTCGTCACGGAGCACTATGCATCGAGCATCGGGCTGGGTTGATCCCGTACGTGTTGCGGATCAGGCTGGATGTCGCCGCCATCGCCGACCGTGGACGGGTCGGTAACGGGCGTCGGACGCCGTACTGTTTCGCTGGTCGATTCTTGACTGTTTCTTGCCCTTCTCCAGACGTGCCTTCACCTTGCGCTGCCATTGTGAGGCCTGCCGAAGCGACGCACCTCCCACTCACCGTGTCCGGCGGTGCGTCGCGTCACCACCTTTGTGGAATCACCGAGTGAGGAAGACGTCTGTTGCTCTACACCAGGAGAAGCACCGCTCCGTCAACCGGCGATGAGGGGGCAAACGGTGCCACCTCCTCGACCCTGCCCGCGGTGGGACGAGACCGCTACCTTGACTTCCTGCGGTCCGTCGCCATCGTTCGCGTGGTGGTGCTACACACCGCCGGGGCACCCTGGATGACGCTGGCCTTCCCATCCATGGGCATCATGTTCACGCTTGGTGGAGCAATGATGGCTGCGTCCCTCGACCGCCGGAAGGGAATCACGACCGTCATCCGGGGCAGAATGCGTCGGCTACTACCCCCGCTGTGGATGGTAGCGGCGGTCGCCCTGCCGTTGATGTGGTGGGAGGCACACGGGTTGGAGGAGCCGTTCCGCCCAACATGGCAGCATCTCTTCTGGCTCCTGCCGGTGGGTGACCCGCCCGCGGGCGAATCCGAGCTGGGTGGCAGTTTCACCGGCGTGCTGTGGTACCTGCGCGCGTACCTGTGGTTCGTGCTGCTCTCACCCCTGCTGCTGCGCATCTTCCGCCTGAGTCCCTGGGCGGTGCTGGCTGTGGCGGTGTGCGGGGTGGTCGCCCTCGACCTGTCAGCCGTCGGGGGTGAGGGGGTCCTGAGCCCTATGCTGACCGGCTCGGAAGGGCTGTTGAGTAGCTTCGTCGTCTACCTGGCCTGCTGGCTTCTGGGTTTCGCCTACCACGACGGTCTGCTGTCCCGCATGCGCGGCTGGGCCACCATGCTCCTGGCCGCCGGGCTGACAGCCGTAGGCCTCTGGTGGACCTACCGGGCCGAGCAAGAAATCGAATTCGGCTCTCTCAGTCTCTATGACAGCCTGGTGTTGAATACGCTGCTGTCACTCGCATTCGCCTTGGTGTTGTTGCGCTTCCGACCGGGTGCCGGGCTGATCGACCGGGTCGCCCCGCTCCGTGTGCTGACCGAACGGATGAACGCCCGGGCGGTGACCATCTATCTCTGGCACTACCCATTGCTGCCTCTGGCGCTGTGGCTGAGTGAGGACGGCGTGTTCGCGGGATGGCCCATGCCGGAGGTGGTGGCCCTGGTCTGCGTGGAGTTCTCGCTGGTCCTGGTCGCGGCGTGCGTGTTCGGTTGGGTCGAGGACCTCGCTGCCCGCAGACGTCCTTCGCTGCTGGGTGGGGGCAGGAAGCGGTCCCCGGCGCATGGGTGAGGGCGCAGACCGACGACCGGTGGGGGCCCGTGGCGATGGCTTGGTCAGGGCCGAGGTTGGGCGGGTGAGCGGCGGGTGATCTATTCAGCGCTCCGGCAGCTCGAAACCGATCGTGGCACCCCCACCGTCGCGGTTGTGTGCGAACACCGTCCCGTCGTGAGCTGTCACCACATCTCGGACGATCGCCAGGCCCAGCCCCGAGCCTCGCATGCTCTGGGCCTCGGGAGCCCGGTAAAACCGGTCGAAGAGCCGCCCTTCGGGTAGGTCTGGCACCCCGGGACCGCGGTCTCTCACCTCGACCCGGCCCCGGTGGATCACGATCTCCACCGGGGCCCCGGAGGAGTCGAACTTGGTGGCGTTCTCGACAAGGTTGGAAAGGGCTCGTTCCAGCGCCTGTGGCCGGCCGGTGACGACGGTACCGTCGGCCTGTGTCGTGATCTCTCGGCTGGAGCGGGTACGAAAGCGCTGGGCAACCCTTCCCGCGATCTCCGCGAGCTCAACGGGCTCGGCTGCCTCCAGTTCTCGGGTGTCGGTCGCAAGCTCTACCAACTCGTTGATCAACTTGATCAACTCCCTGGACTCCATCGTGAGGTCGGTCAACAGTGGACCACGAGCGGACAGTGGCAGTTCGTCGAACCGGTGCAGCAGAGCGATGTTGGTCCGCATGCTGGTCAATGGCGTGCGTAGCTCATGGCCTGCCTCCTGCACCAGTCGTTGCTGGGCGTCCCTGGACCGGGCGAGCTGACCGAGCATCCTGTCGAAAGCCGTACCGAGGCGGCCGACCTCGTCCCGCCCGCCCGCCGGCACGGGAAGATCCAGCCGTCCGGTGACGGTTACCTCCTCCGCCACCCTGGTCAGTCGAACAAGGCCGCGGGTCACCCGATTCGTCACGAACCAGCCACACACCCCGGCTGCCAGCGAGATCGCGACGCCAACCGCCGTGATTCTGGTCCTGAGGCTTGTGAGTAGCGAGTCCACCTCGCTGAGCTGCTGTGCCACCTGGATAGCTCCGCGCCCTCCGCCGAGCGCGACCGTGACGATTCGTACCCGGGTGTGATCCAGCTGCGCTTCGCTGCTCTGGGTGTGCCCCGGCTCCTCGGCCGCGGCCACCGCCCGGTCCGTGTTCGACACCGGAAGCGGCTGGGGATAACCCTCGTCAACGACCTGCCCTCCAGCCCCGAGGATTTGGCCGATGAGCGTGTCGGATCCAGCAAGGACGTCACCGAGATCAACGTCGAAGTCGTCGTCTAGCTCGGCCAGGTCCTCCGGCGTCAGGTCACCGGCGTCGATCGTCAGTTCCGCCACGGCCTCCGCCGCCCGGTCGAAGTCGTCGTCGGTCTCCTGCCAGATCAACGCGGACGCCAGACCATAGCTCAGCGCGCCGACACCGACGGCGACCAGCGCCGCGACCGTGGCGAACAGCAGGGAGAAGGTCAGCCGCAGACTGGGTCGAGCCATATCACGCAGAGTCATGATTCGCGGAGCGTGTACCCGATTCCCCGGACCGTGTGAATGATCTCGGGCGCGCCCGGACGAGCCAGCTTACGCCGCAGGTAGCCGATAAACACGCTCAGGTTCTTCGAACCAGTGCCGAAGTCGTAGCCCCAGATGCGGTCGTGAATCGTGGTGCGGTCCAGCACCACCCCGCAGTTGCGTATCAGCAGCTCAAGCAGGTCGAACTCCGTCCGCGACAGGATGATCTCCGCACCATCCCGCCATACTCGGCGCGCTGCCAGGTCGAGTCGAACACCGGCTGCTGCCAGTTCCTCGCCGGCAGGGCTGTCTGGGCTGATGCTCGGACCCGCCCGCCGCAGCAGGGCGCGCAGCCTGGCCAGGAGCTCCTCCGGCTCGAAGGGCTTGACGAGGTAGTCGTCCGCGCCGGCGTCGAGCCCCGTAACACGGTTGGAGACCTGGGTTCGTGCGGTGAGCACGAGGATCGGGGTCCAGTCGCCCTGCGCCCGCAGAACTCGGCAGACCGTGAGGCCGTCAAGGCCAGGCATCATCACGTCCAGGACGATCAGGTCCGGGTTGTCCCGACGGACCGCGGCAATCGCCTCAAGGCCGTCACCCGTGGCGACGACGTGGTAACCCTCGAGCAGTAGGGACTGCTCAACGGCGCGACGGATGGCGGGATCGTCCTCCGCGAGGAGGATGGTGGGCGCGGACACCATCGGACTGTGCCACATCTCGTCCGACCGGAGCCACCTCACCTGGCCTTCCCGCGCTCCGCCAGACCGTTCGATCGTCGACACTGCGCCAATCACGCCACTGAACAACCTGCGCGTCGATCAGGTCGCTCCGGGTCGGCAACACCTCCGGCCCCGTCGGTCCGGTCGGCGCTCGGATACCCGAGGTGTCGCTGTCGGGCTCGGCTACGGAGCCGCAGGCGCTGACGGCCACCACCGCCAGCAACCCGGCAGCCAGTGGAAGCGGTGGCCGCATTCTCATCAGTTCAACCCACCAGTCAGCGTTGTCGGTGGCAGTCCCCCAGCAAGCCCACATGACGTTGCCGCCGTCATGGTTGCCCGGATATCCAATGATCGACGTTTCGAACTCGGTGCCACCGTTGTAGACCAGGCCGTGCCCACCGATGGTGTTGACGACTGTCGTGTTGAAGGCGTTGCACGCCGACACGAAGACGAGGTTCTGCAGCCAGGTGCCGCCCTGCCCGCCATGGACACGGTGACCGGCCGTGATCAGCACCCGCTTGGACGAGGCGCTGATCGCTGACGCCGAGCACCACGAGCCACTTTCGTAGCCACCGTTGAACAGCTTGCCATTGGTGATCGAGAAGATCGTCACCGGCGACGGAGCGTAAGTCATGCTCTGTGAGATCTGGGCGGCCACCGGCTTCGCTGCTTTCATCCGTTCCGGCGTCCCGTACGCCAGCACCTCGGGTCTCCGCCGGCACGCTCGAACGACGTCATCTGGGTGGGCGTTGCGACGCCCGACAGCAGCCGCCCTCTCCGAGATCGATAGGTGACGGAACGGCAGCCGTCGATCAATTGATCATGAACTCGCGGGCGGCACGCTCGGCCAGCATCTGGCCGAAGACGCCATCGACGATCCCGCAGGTGCGGCACACGAAGTGCCGGTCCAGGCGGCCGGTGCGGCAATGCGCGCACGTGCCGAAGTCGCGAGGGTCGTGGTACGACAGCAGCGCCTCGACCAGGGCGCGGGCCACCGGCAGCCGCAGCGGCAACTCGTCAACCGCCCCGCCCGCTCCCACCGACAGCGTGCCGACCAGTGGGGCGTCGGAATCGAACTGATCGAGACGCTCGACGAACTCACGGAGCGTGCGCAGGACATCATCGGACGGCGACGACATAACCACCAGCTTACAAGGCCGAAGCGGGGTTGCCGTCGACGGTGTAAGCGGTGTCCTTGTCGCTGATCATGCACAACAAACATGATCTCCTCTTGTTGGGCACGCCGGGTTGTTGGACGGGTTTTCTGGACGGGCGTGACGGGATTGCGGACTGTCTACTTATCCTGTTCAGGTAGCGAACGATTCCTGAACAAGATCAGAAGCCCTATTCGTGAGCAGTCCCCAGTGCCGAGTGCGTGAGGTTGCCGAGGATCGACAGCGCGACGACGCTTCCCACTCGCGGCAACGGGTAGGCTGAACAGCGTCAGGCTCCCTCTGTATACACTGTAGAGGAAGCCTGACGCCTGCTGGTGGATCAGATTACGGCCGGCGCGGAAATCGAGGGGCACGGCCGAACAACCCACGGCGCATCACGCCCCAATACGGACCCGATCCAGCTTTAACCCCAAGATCATCTTTAGCGCCAATTTCCGAACAGATCTTCCTCGACCTCGGGGTTGGTTGCCCTGGATTACACGTGCGGGTCTGGCACCCGCCGATCCTGGATGGTCGGCGGGGGGCCAGACCCGGTGCCGTCGCTAGGCGTTGAAGGCGTGGCCGCCGGTTGTTCAGCCGACCAGGAGGTAGGAGTTGGCGAAGCCGCTGGGGTTGCAGACGTTGAGCTGTCGCCGAACGGAGGAGTACGAGAAGCCGGGTGGGACGGTGCAGGCCCAGATTCCGGCCTGGGGCACCCGCAGGTAGTAGGAGTTGGCGAAGCCGCTGGGGTTGCAGACGTTGAGCTGTCGCCGAACGGAGGAGTACGTGTATCCAGATGGCACGGTGCAGGCCCAGAGCCTGTCGCTGGGCGCAACGACATAGTAGGAGTTGGCGAAGCCGCTGGGGTTGCAGACGTTGAGCTGTCGCCGTACGGAGGAGTACGTGTATCCGGACGGCACCGAGCAGGCCCAGAAACCACTCGCCTGCGTGGTGGTTGCCTCGGTGGATTGATCAGCGCCGTAGGCGGTCACAGGTGCGACGGCCAGGCCAGCGACCATGAGGACAGCAGCGGCGATCAGGCGGGATATCGTCTGACGAGTGCGGCGCATGGAACCTCCAGGTGCTACAGGGGTTGGACTCATCCCCCGAAGCCTAAAAATGCTTTGTTAGCACGTAATGAATAAATAAGACTCGATCAAATGATCAAGGCTACCGCCGTCTTGGTAAGAAACAACCCGCCAGTTCCTCACGTGGCTGATCTGAGGTTTGATCCCGTTCCCCCTGGCCAGGGCGCGGGGTCTGATGATCTACGACCCCGACCCCGACCCCGACCCGATGGCCGAGCCCCGGCCAGGGCATCCCTCCCGCGGCCTCGACCGCTAAACCCGGGGACCCCGAACTCGCCGAGCCCATGCGGGAGTGTGGATCTAAACGCCTGGCAGGTCAGGCCGGAAACACCGTGAGATCCACACTCCCTCGCCTTTGACCGTTGATCGGGTAATGCGTCGGTTCTGAGGTTGGATCAGGCACGCTGTCTCCCAGTGCTCGTGTGGGAGGTGGTGGCCGGTGGGTAGAAGGCCGGAAGTGTTCGTCCGGCAGGTGTCGATGGCCGAGGGCCAGCGGTTGCAGCAGATCACTCGGACGGCGAAGGATCCGGTGAAGCTGCGGCGGGCGACCGTGCGCCGTGTCCTGCACGAACGTGGCGTGTCATGGCAGGCCACCAAGACCTGGAAAGCCAGCACCGACCCCGACTTCACCCACCACGATGCGCCGGATCCTGGACCTCTACGACCACCCGCCGCCGGGCGGGCGTGTGCTGTGCGTAGACGAGTTCGGGCCGCTGAATCTGCAACCTCGCCCCGGCCGGGCCTGGCGACCCCAGGCACACCCCGTGCGACTACGCGCTACCTACCACCGCGACCACGGCGTACGACACATGATCGCCGCCCTCGACCTGGCCACCGGAAGGCTGCACTACCGCATCCGTGACCGTCAACGCTGGCGCGAGTTCCTGTCCTTCCTGAAGACCCTACGCGCCCGCTGGCCCGACCAGAAGCTGTACCTGATCAGCGACAACTTCTCCCCACACAAACACCCCGAGGTCCGCGCCTGGTGCGCCGCTAACCACGTCGAGCTGGTGTTCCTACCGACGTACGCGTCCTGGCTGAACTGGATGGAAGCCGAGTTCACCGCCGTGCGCTACTTCGCCCTCAACGGCACCGACCACCGTACCCACACCGAGCAGGACACCGCGATCGGCGACTACATCCGCTGGCGCAACCAACGCGCCCAACCGAAGACCGATTTCGCGACCAACTCCAAGACCCACCACCCGGATTACCCGTTCAAGGCTGCATGACGAGGCACTAGCGTCGGGTCGCTTTGCTGATCTTGTTGTGGAGGGCGCGCCGGGCGATCGGGCCGAGGTCGTCGACGATCTCGATGAGCACGGCGAGTTGGTCCAGCGCTTCGATGGCGCGCTCGGCTGAGGGCCGGTCAACGCCGTCGTACAGCTCCAGGCCGATGAAGGCGGCCGACACCGCGCGGGCGAGCCCGGGAACGTCGGCGATCTCGGCGAACGGTGACCCGGCCAGCAGCCGGCGCAGGACCAGCTCGATCTCGTCCACCCACAACTGCAGGGACTCGGCGGTGGGGGCGGCGAGGCGCTCGTCGGCCTGTGCGCCGGCGAGCATCTGGGCCAGCACGGACACGTTGCCCAGCTCGCGTTCCTTCGCGTGCAGGCCGCGCCCGACGTCGAGCAGTTCGCGCAGCGACCCGACCTGGCGCAGCCGGGCCGACCAGTGGGCGACCCGCTCGGCCGTGCCGGTCCGGCACGCGGCTGCCAGCAGCTCGTCGAGCGTCCCGAAGTGGTAGAAGACCAACGCCTGGTTCACTCCGGCGGCAGTGGCGATGGTGCGGGCCGAGACGCCGGCGATGCCATGCTGGCGGATCGCGGCGAGGGTGCCGTCGAGCAGGCGTCGCTTGGTGTCGGACATCGCTCTCCTCCCGCCGGGTGTGGCGGTGCGATCATCGCATCCGTCACCAGTTGCGCCAGCCAGGTCATGCCGGGCAGCCGCAGGGTCCAGCCCACCCAGGCCCAGCCGAGGTTGAGGTGTTCGAGAGCACGGGCGACGGCGGCCACCCCCCGTTCCGAGTGGCCGTCGTCGCCCATGTACCCGGCCCGCAGCTGCCCCTCCTTGGCGGGCGCGATCGTCAGGCTCACTGGGTCCCGCCGCGCCAGGAACCGCCAGACCGCCGCGCACGGCCCGCACCCGGCATCGAGCCGCAACACCGCGGGCGCGCCCGAGGCGTACGGCCGCCAGCGCGGACACCAGTCGCGTACCGCCCGTCGCCAGTCCCGCCAGGCGTCCTCGTGCCGGCGGGCCAGGTCGTGCTCCTCGTGCGACCGGGCCACGGCCGCGCTGAAGGCCACGGCGAGGGCGGTCGCGGCCAGCAGCGCGATGCTGCGGGTGACCGCCGCGGTCAGTAGGAGCAGGGCAGCCGCGCCGACCTGCATCGGGTTCGCCAGGTACGCGTAGGGCCCGGTGCTGACGAGCCGGGCCGGCGGATCCCACGGGTACGGTGTACCGCCGCCCCGTCCGGCGAACTCGCGTACCGCGATGAGCGCCGGGGTGGCCACCAGCAGCGCGACCTGGGCCAGGACCAGGAGGGCGGCCCGGGACAGCCCGGTCAGCGGGGACCACGAGCCGCCACCCAGCTCGAAGGCGACACCGGGCACGAGCCACAGCAGCAGCGTGGCGAAGACGACGACCTGGAGCAGCACCCGGGCCCGCAGGTGCCGGCCGTCGGCGCTCCACCGGCCGAGCAGCTGCGCGGGGAGAGCCACGGCGAGCAGCCCCACCACCTCGCCCACCAGCCAGTGCGGCCCGAGCAGGACGAGCGGGTGCAGCGCCGGCATCGCCACCACGTCGAGCCAGAGCAGCAGGCCCAGCGCAAGGGGCAGGGGCAGGAACCGGCGTAGCAGCACCGGCAGCGCGCCCCAGAGCGCCGCCCAACCCAGCCACAGGTCGACCGGTATCCCCCGGTAGGCCCCGTGCACCGGCGCGAACGCGTACCAGCCCGTCCGGCGGGCCGACTCGTTCAGCGCGGCGACGCCCAGGGCGGCGGCCACGGCGGCGAGCAGGGCGGCGGCCCGCGCCCGCCGGTCGCGCTCCAGCCGGGCCGCGGCCAGCACCGCCAGCAGGGGCACCCCCAGGGCGAGCCAGCGGGCGGCGGTCACGGCAGGACGAGCATGTCGAGCAGGTGCCCCACACCCTCGTGGAGCAGGCCGTCCTGGAGCGGCCCGAAGTACCAGGAGGGATCGAGACCGCGCTCATACGCCACCTGGATGCGCACCTCGGTACGTTCCCGGTCCACCGCCTGCCAGGTCACCTCCGCGTGCCGGAAGGTGACCCACCGACCAGTGATGGCGGTGTCCTCGACGAACCGGAAGTCGACCCGGCCCGGCTCGGTGCCGATGACCTCGGTGAGCAGATGCCCGCCCGGCCCGTGCGAGCTGTCGTGGTAGGCGAACATCCAACGGTCCCCGGTGGCGAGGCCGTCGCCGGTGACCCGGGTCGGCACGGGTACGCCGAGCAGGCGCAGCGGCACCGACCGGACCGGCACCGGGCGAGGGCCGGTCGCCAGCCGCTCGCCGACCGTGTGGGTCGGGAGGGTGACCACCCGGACCACCTCAACCGACTGCTCCGGGGTAATCCGTGGGGCGAGCCCGGTGCCCTCGAGCCCGGGTACGAGCAGCAGGGGCACGGCGACCAGCGAGTACGCCCGGGTGGTGCCGCGGCGGGCCAGCCTGATCAGGGCGGTGGTGCCGTGGGCCATGGCGTACACCAGCGGCGCGGACAGGATGACGCAGATGGCGCCTTCGTGCAGCGCCACCGAGGCCAGCAGCAGCGCGATCGTGGTGGCGGCGAAGACCCGGCCGTGGGTGGTGCGGCCCGGGGTCAGGGCGAGGGCGGCGGCCAGCAGCACCGGCAGTCCGACGAAGAGCAGGGCGCTGTCGGCGCACCCCTGGGCCACGGTGACGGCGTAGACGACGATCCCGAAGGCCGCGATGAGGCCGGCGAGCGTCCAGTTGGCCCAGGTGCGCCTCGGCTCCGGCTCACTGGTCATGCTTCCTCCCAGGTTTAAGCGACCGCTCAAACAAAGGGTAGGATGATTTGAGCATCTGCTCAAGGGGTGACCCGGTCGAACCCCGGCTCGTCATCCCGAACGGCGACACCGCCCGGCGGGCGATTCGATAACTGTCGATTTCGATGCCCCGGCCTGCGGATGGCTCAGCCTCGCGAAAAGCCGCTCGTCGAGGTCGAACCCACCCATCTCCCTCGCCGTGGAACAGCGCACCGGAATGACCATGGACCGTGTACGGCAGATCGCCGAACACGCCCTCCACGACACAGCCGGCCGGGATCCTGGAGCGGGCCGACTCCAGGCTCGGCGACCGTGGCGGCGCTCGACCCCGACAGGGACCTGAGCTCAGACCTCGCGTATCGCTTGCTGATCAACGATCCCGTGACGCTCTACTGGCGTCCGACTCTGCTGGGCCAGGCCACATTTCCGACTGCTACGGGCACAACCTGGACGCCCTCCGCGACTGCATGCGCGAGGTCATCGACGGCGAGTACGGCTGGACCACCAACCGCACGAGGTGGTGATCGTGTTCCACGGCTACGACCGATGTGGCCCGCTCCTGTCCGGGGGCGGCGCAGGTGGTTCTCGACGTCATCGCGCGGTTGTCGCTGAAGTCAGGTCCAGGCATGATCGAGGGCCAGGGCCAGTCGCCTAATCCACTGCTCGGCGGTTCCCGTGATGCTGGGGCACTCGTCGGTGAAGTTGGTCCAGTCGACCTGCCAGGACAGAACGGTTTCGGCCGTGAAGTTACCGGCTTCGGCGCCGAGTTCGGGTCGCATGAGCTGGCGGACGAGGGCTCGGTCGACAGTGGTGTGTTCGGCCAGCAGGACAGCGTCGTAGAGGTCTTTGCCTTGCGGGTACATGTCGGTGGCCAGCCACAGCAGCTTCCATGCCAGCGCAAGCGAGGCGGGCGCGGCCAGTACCGGCACGTCGACGTCGGGCAGGATCAGCACCTCTGGTGGGAGGGGGAGCTTTTCACCGAAGACAACATCGATCTGTACGTGGCCGTCCGGCGCCTCCGATGTGCCGAACGGGATGACGAGGCGGCGTCCGTCAGCCCGTTCATACGTCCAGATGGCGGACTCGGTGATCCGGTCTGGTTGCAGGCCGGCACCGGACGCGGACCCCACGGCGGCCCTGATGTCATCCAGCAGCGCGCGGGCGTCGGCGCTGTCGCTGGTGATGGTGTGCGGTGTGACAACGAAGTCGAGGTCGCCCGGCTCGCGAGCGTCGTCGCCGACCCAGGCCGCCATGGTGACGCTGCCGCGCAGGACCAACTGCTGGCTCCAGGTCGTCGCGGCGATGGTCGTCAAGACGTGATTCATGGCGGCGCGTCGGGCATTGGTCCACAACTGCACGGTGGCCGCCACGAGGAAGTCGGGTTCGCCGGCGCGGTAGGCGTTCGGGTACTGCTTGAGGGCGGGGTCGAACGCCGCCCGCTGGCGAACGGTCGGGCTGGCGGGCACTGGCTGGTAGGTCGGCGGGTAGTCCGGCGAGCCGGCCGGTGCGGACCTCATCCTGTTCTCCCGCTCCACCTGCCAGCCGCTCACGCGTGAGGTGGCCGAGTCCAGCCAGCCCTGGTCGTGGCGAAGGTCGCTGTCGAAAACGACGTACTCTTGCTCCACCGTGACGGGCTCGTGGCCCGCAGCACCGAGGGTCTCGACGAGCTCGTCCAGCCGCTGCCTGGCCGTAGCGAGCCCGACACCGTGGCAACGCTGGTTGACGAACCGTTCCCGCGTGCCGTCCGCCAACTCCCGGCGGGCGTTGCGTGACAGCCGCGCCCCATGCGGGTCGACAAGGTCGGTGAGAGCCACCAGATCCGCTACCGCCGTGCCAGGTAGCAGCAGTTTGACGTGATGCTCGAAGTACCGGCCACCGGGCTCGTCCGCCGCCTGCTCATCCGACTGCGGTACGCCGACGCACCACGGCGCTGCCTCGATCTTTGAACGGCACGACTGGATGCCTGCCTTGCGCAGATCGTGTTGCCAATGATGCACCGCGGCGTGTTGGTCGGCCAGGGTGCCTCGCCCGGTCAGGGTAAGCATCGGTTGAGAGACGTACGCGCCATGGTCGAGCACAATGTGGACAAACTTCACACCACGCGCGGCTGCGAACGCCGACAGCTTCTCGGCGTGATGAGCGTAAGCCGTGATGTGGATCTCGAAGTCCCCCGACACCTCAAGCATCGGCGGAGTCTATGGCACGGCTATCAGGCTGGGAAACGCGATTCCCGCACCGCCTGGCGTGGCTTTGTCGGACTTCTACAGGTCGTCGATTGACAGGTGCTCGCTCGGCGCACCTCCACCGTCCTGGCACAGGCACGCCAGCCACCGCAGGGCCGCAATTCGGAGCGCGGACGTAAGGGCATCGCGGGGGCGTGGCGGTGAGATCCTGGGCGGCATCACAGACCTCGACGCCAAGCGAATCTCTGTCGGTGCCTGCGGGAGGCGCGCGAGGCGCTGTTCGGAAAGCTCGACGGGCTGTCGGAGCACGACCTACGGCGCCCCCTCGTGCCGACTGGGACGAACCCGCTCGGGCTGGTCAACCACATGACCTCGGTTACCGCCTTCGGCGAGGTGTTCGACCGACCCTCCATCGGCCTGTGGCGCCGAGTCTGGGCACACGCGGGCTACTGGGCCGCAAAGCCTGGGTCGCTGCCTACCGCAACCCGATCACCTAACCGCACGTCAGGAGTCCGCGGTGGAGACACTGCTACATCTCGGCGATGATCGCCGCCGTCGAGGTGCTCCGCCGCCCCGTACGAGGCACGCTGAGCACCAGTCGCAAACTGGCGCGGCTCGCCGACGACCTGCTCGGTAAGCCCGTCCGCCCCGGCCTACCCAACGGCCGACCCGGACTCATGGCCCGGGTGGGCCAATCGAGCGGCGGCTGGACGCGCTGGAGGAGCTACGCCCCAGCGGTGGTCGGTCGATCAAAGACCAGGTGGACCGAACCGAGCGGGCCACCGGCGCCGACAACCCCAGGAAGGGGTGACCGTGTGGGAACGGCGGAGGGGTCCCGCCCTTACCGACAAGCAGCAGGAGCGGGACCCCTCAGGATCCGATGTGTTCACAATGCTATCCGGCGCAACCAGGTACGTCGCCGGAGCAGTTGTCCGGTCGGTTCTTGATCACGACCGTGCCGGTCGCGACGTTCAACTCGACTATTCCGTTGGGCTCGTTGAAGATACCCCCACCTTCTACGACGGCCGTGTTCTTGACCACCTCGGTAGCAAAGAGGGTAGCCGTTGAGGTGGATTCGTTATTTATGCCACCACCCTGGTCACCTGCCTGGTTGCCGATAATCTTTGTGTGTCGCAAAACCAGATTGCCGGCACTGTAGATACCACCACCGTCGGCATTGGCGGTGTTGTGCTTAACCAGACTGTCCTCGATGACAACGGAGACTTCTAGATTTGACCGCAGTCCACCACCATCGCTCTCGCTGGCGGTGTTACCGGCAAGAGCGCCGCGCCGGAGTGTGAATTGCCCACCTTCTACGAAGATACCGCCAGAGTCGGCGGCAGCATTGTACGTGATACGGGTATCCGTGACAATTCCGACGCCACTTTCTACAAGAAGACCACCGGCAAGACTTTGAGCATGATTGGCAGCAATAGCGCTGCGCTCGATCCGGACTACTCCTTCCGCACTACTTACTCCACCCCCACGGTCCGCGGTATTAGTAGACATATGGGACTTGCTGATTTCGAGTGCGGCGGTGCTGGCGATACCTCCGCCGGAAGAACCAGCAGTGTTCTTATCTACTGTGGAGTTATCAATTCGGGTGGTGCCGTTGTTGGAGATGCCACCGCCGTCAGCGCTGGCGATGTTGCGGGTGATGGCGCCGTGTCTGACAGTCAGTTCTCCGCCAGTGTTGACAAGGATTCCCCCACCGTTATCGGTGGTCTGGCCACCGGTGATCTTCAGGTGGTTGAGGTTGAGCCGGCCGCCAGTGTCGACGGTGATGATCCGGAATGGGTCGACGGCGGCCGCGCGGGTGATGGTGGAGTTCTTCCCGTTGAGGGTGATCGGGGTGGTGATCGCCGGCAGACCAGCACCCTCGATGTCGACGGTGAGCAGGTAGGTGCAGTCCTTGGCGAGGTCGAGCACGGCTCCGCCGCGGGCGTTGGCGAGGGTGATCGCGGCGATCAGGGCGTCCGCCTCACAGGGGACGGGTACACCCTTCGGCTTCTTCCCCTCCTCCTTGTCACCCCTGTTCTTGTCTTTGTCGTCGAGTTTGCCGTCATCGTGTTGGCGGCGGTCATCGTCCGCGGACGGCCGATCTCCGGCGGTGGTGGGGGTACGTGCGACAGCGTCAGCGGCCGGGCCGGCGGCGACGCCCGCGGCGGTCAGGGCCAGGCCGGTCATCCCGGCCAGCCCGACAGTCCACCATCGGGATCTGGCGCGGCCCGCGCCGGGCCGCTCGGGTACGTGATCGTGGAGCGGATGGTTCATGCGGTCTCGGTGTCCTTCCCCGTCAGCGGCGAGACCCACCCGGGCCAGGCCCGGAGTAGTGGCCCTCGGCTACCAGGCAGGCGGTAGCAACCACCCCCGACGCTAAACCGACACCAACCCCATACGGACATGAACACGAATGCAACCCTCAAATGAGACACCGGCGCTACAACCTAAACGCCACCACACCCCGAAGGGAACCTGCGGGTGCCGAAAAACTTCATCCACCCTGGTCGCAGTCATCCTGATCGCGGCATGTGTGGCCGGACCCGGGCTGGTTTCAACGACCGGACCTCGACGATGCTCTCTGCACAGCGCTTGGCAAAGATGATCGGTTGTGTTGCTGCGGCTGGCCTACCTCGGTGTGACCAACGCTCTGGCTCCGCTGCGGGTGTTGCCGATGAGCGACCGCGACAAGGACGCCGAGATCCTCGCCCTACGTCACCAGATCATGGTGCTCGAACGGCAACTACACGGCGACCAGGTCCGGTTCACCCCCGCGGACCGGGCCTGGCTGGCCGCTCTGCTGCACCCACTACCCCGCAGCGTGCTGCACCACCTGCGGCTGCTGGTACGCCCGGAGACCGTGCTGCGCTGACACCGAGACCTGATTGACCGCCGACATCCCCGACACTCCCGACCTCTTCGGCCGGGACGGCCACCGACGATCCGACCGATCCGCACGCTCGTGCTACGCCTGACTCGGGACAACACCGGCTGGGGATACCGGCGCATCCACGGTGAACTGCTCGTCCTCGGGGTGAAAGACGCTGCCTCCACCGTCTGGCAGATCCTCAAAGACGCCGACGTCGATCCGGCACCGGACCGCGCGCACAGCACCTCGGCGACGTTCCTACGCTCCCAGGCTCAGGCGCTCGTCGCCGCGGACTCCTTCGAGACTGTGACGCTGACCGGTACCCGCCCTGTACGTCCTGGCCCTGATCGAACACGCCACCCACCGCGTCCGGATCCTCGGCGCCACCACGCACCCGACCGCCGCCTGGGTGACCCAGACCACCCGCAACCTGGTGATGGACCTCGAAGACGCCGGCTGCCAGGTCCAGTACCTGACCCGCGATCGCGACGGCACGTACCCGGCCCTGTTCGACACCATCCTGGCCGACGCCGGTATCGAGGTCACGCTCACCGGCGTCCGCATGCCCCGCATGAACTCGATCATGAAACGCTGGATCCAAACCTACCGCCACGAACTCCTCGACCGGACCCTAATCCTCAACCAGTCCCACCTGATGCACGCCCAACGCGAGTACGAACACCACCACAACGAACACCGAGGGCACCGAGGCATCGCCAACGCCCGACCACGGGCACCGCTACCCGCCCCGATCACCGACCGCAACCGACTCGCTCAACTGAACATCCACCGACGTGACCGACTCAGCGGAATCCTCCACGAATACGACCATGCCGCTTGACCAGCACGGATGGCACTTTCGGCACCCGCAGCCCTGATCGGCGCCGTCGAGCTCCGGGTCACCGCCGCTGCCCACCGCCGCGGCGAGTTCGGCTACGTCCTGGCTAGATCCGCCTGGGGTCAGGGCTACGCCACCGAGGCAGCCGCAACTGTGCTCACCTACGCCTTCGAACAGGCAGGACTGCACCGGGTCGCTGCCACATGCGACCTGGCTAACGTCGCCTCCCGCCGTGTCCTGGAGAAGATCGGTATGAAGTACGAGGGCCACCTCCATGACTACCTGCACATCCGAGGTGAGATGCACGACCGCCTTCTCTTCGCTGCCGTCCACCCATGACCACCTTACTTAGACGGTGCAGCGCCCCTTTCCAGCGAGGCGTCAGACGACTAACCAGCATCACGGATGGTGGTGACTGGCCTGGAATCGGCGACAGTTGAATAGGCGCTCTCACCAGTAGACGAACACCGGCGCTCGGCCGCAACAGTCGCGCCCTGGTGGTGGTCGTCGACGAGCACCACCAGGGCGACGTGCTGACAACCCCGTCAGACCCCGTAAGAGACTCTTTTCGCCTCAGTCGTGCGGTGAACTCCACAATCGAAGCCGGCAACTCGGTACGCCGCGCTGGTCTGATCTTAGCCTTAGCGATGCCTCTCTTCGGCGCCAGCGGCAGCATGCCCCCCGCCGCTGCGATTGGACTCCTCCTGGCGACGACCGTGATTTACACACTTGGCGACCTGTGGCACTCGGTAGGCGGCGCTGGCCTCGCCTACGACCTGGCGCGTCCGGACGCGATCGGCGCATACCAGGGTGTGGACCAGTTGATCGGCGGCCTCGTCCGCGCGGCTGGTCCTGCCCTGCTGTCTCTGCTAATCCTGAGCGGCACAACGGCCGGCTGGGTCGCGACCGCCGTGCTGTTCGCGATCGCCGGACTGCTCGCACCGGGACTTACCCGATGGGCTGAGCGGAGCCGACCGCCTGCCGTGCTCGCAGCGGTGAACAATTGATTCAGACTTAGCGGGACATGCCCGGGCAGGTGTGGTAAACCGGCAACAATCCCGACTTGAGCGCCACGGCCAGGCTCGGTGCGGCGGCGTCTCGATCCGATAGTAGCGGCGAGCGCACTGGCCACTCGATCCCCATATCCGGGTCGAGCGGGTGAACAGCGTGCTCAACGGCGGAGTTGTAGGTGGTGGAGCAGAGGTAGCTCACCGTGGCGTCCTCGCTGAGTGCGCAGAAACCCTGCCCCAGGCCCTCGGCGAGATAGACGGCTCGCCGGTCGGCGTCATCGAGGCCTAGTCGTAGCTTCCAGCCCGGAACCAACCGCAACGCTGGTCAAGCAGCGGCACGAGCGACACCCGTTGCCCTGCGGTAACGGGCTCTGACCAGCGTTGCCGTTGGTTTTCGGCGGACTACTACGACCAGGCCGGCTGACGAGCAATTGTGGGCACGGTGATCGCCCACCATCGGACACGACGGCGTGATCTTGGATGTTAGTGTGGCCGACCGTGGTTACCCGTCCTCTGCAGTTAGCTCCCCGTCTCCACGGGGCTGGCGCGCCGACCGTGGTGTTCGTCGCCGGCTTGGGCGATCGTGGGGCGACCTGGGACGCGGTCCGCGACCGCCTCTCGGGGGTGTCGACGCTTGCGTACGACCGGGCCGGCACCGGGGAGATCCCACCCCCGGCCGACGTACGTACCTGCGCCGACCTGGCGGACGAGCTGGCCGCCCTGCTCAAGGAGCTCGACCCGCCCGCGCCGTGGCTGCTGGTCGGGCACTCCTTCGGCGGTCTTGTGGCCCGGCTGTATTGCGCCCGCCACCCGGGTCGCGTGGCTGGCCTGATTCTCGTCGACGCCGTCGTGGAGGGCCGGGAGATTGCCTACGACCCGCTGCTGCCGCCGCCGCTGCGAGCGGCCAACCATGCATACCTGACCGACCCGGACCGGAATCCGGAGCGGATCGACAAGCAGGCCAGCTATCGCCAGGTGGCCGGCTGTGCGCTGCCTGCCGGACTGCCGGTGAGCGTCGTGACCCGCGGCCGACCAGACACCGACCCGGACCGGCCGGTGCGTGACCTGCACCGCGTCGATCAGCGGATGCAGCACGACCTGGCGCGGCGTCTGGGGGCCCGGCAGCGGATCGCTGTCCGCAGCGGCCACGACGTCCACCACGACGAACCTGACCTGGTCGCGGGGGAGATCATCATGATGCTGAAGGGGGCCACGACGGTGAGCGGGGCCGGGAGTCGGCTGTTGGCGGACCTGCGGCGGATCGAGGAGGACGGCTTCCGGCTGCGGCCCGACGAGCGGCCCGCGGACCTGGTGGCCCTGATGCTCACCCACATCGGTGATCTCGAGTCCGACTTGCGGGAGCTGATCTATGCGGTCTTCCACACCCTGGTCACCGGTGATCACCTCACCGAGGCCGAGTTGCGGGACCTGCTCATCGTCCTGACCGACGACGGGCACCTGTTTCACGGCATCGGTGGACACGGCGAGCCCACCGTGTTCACGCGTACCTTCTCGGCGCTGGTCATTGCGCTGGTGCTCGCCCGGCACCGCCGCCGGCCGTTCCTGACCGTCGACGAGTACGGCCACGTCCGGGACGCCCTGCTGCGTTATCACCGCGAGGAACGGGACCTGCGCGGCCTGGTCGACGAAGGCGGGTGGGCGCACGCCGCCGCGCACGGCGCGGACGCCCTCGCTGAGCTGGTGCGCTGCCAAGATGTAGACGTGGAGACACAGCGTGCCGTGCTCGCCGCGTTGCGCGGCGTCCTGCACAACGGCACGACGATCTTTCCCGACGAGGACGACGAGCGGATCGCCACCGTGGTAGATGCCATCGTCACGCACGGACCGCTGCCCGAGCCGGAGGTCGTCGCCTGGCTGCGGACGCTGGCCGACTGCGCCGACCGGCCGCGCGGCCGCGCCCAGACGGTCGACCGGGTCAACACCCGCAACCTCGTGCGCAGCCTATGGTTCCGGCGTCCCCACGACGGCGCCATCGCCGGCGCGTTGGCCGACGTCGAGGCCCGGGTGAACAAGTACCGGGTCGGCTGAGTAGCAACCGGGGGCGAGCTCCGGGGGTGACGCCCGGCGGTCGGTGGCCGCGTCGAGGGTGTCGAGCAGCGAGGCCGTGTGCGAGCACGTCACCGCCGGCGGCTGATCGGTCCGGACGTCAGAACGGCGCCGGGCCGGGCGTTCGGTCAGCGACCGGCGGCCTAGTCGACTGGCAGAGTCACCTGTTCGATGTAGCTGGTATTCGTCCGCCTGAACAGGCTTCGGTTACGGAGTGCAGCGAACCACGGTGGTCGACGGCAGAGGTGCGGTTGCGGGGTGATGCCGTGGTAGCTACTTGGTCGGACCGGGGTTGGGTAGGAACTCGCGGAGGTCCGCGGCGAGATTGCTCATCTGCTCCCCGCCTTCGAGCCAGGTGGTGATCGACGCCTGCCAGGCATCAGAGCGGGATACCCAGGGTTGCAGCTGCCAGGTGAGTGCCACGTGACCTCCGGAGTGGAAGGTAGCGCGAACGGTGAGGTGGTTGGCCTGCCAGGTCCGCTCGTCGGCCCAGCCGCGGTAGTCGGCGGCGAGCTGACTGATGAAGTCAGGAAGCCAGGCTTCGTCCCAGACCCACATCTCAGTGCCGGGTAGTTCGGCGTGTAGGCCCTGTGCGCGGGCTTCGACCGCGAAGCAGATGCCGTATTCGTCGGGAAAGGAACGGTCGTGCAGGCGGATGGACACCGTCGGGTCGTCTTGGCATCGGACTATCACGTGGAGGTTGTCGTCACCGCTCTGGTCAGGCACCTCGTGACAGTAGGCGATCGATATCGTCTTGCGCAGGCGAGTTTACGGTTCGGCGTTACGGCCTCCGGTGTAGCGGTTCCAGGTTCCGCCAGCAGCGGCGTGATGGCGGTGGGTGGTGGTGTAGTGAAAGCCGAGGGTGTGGGCGACGACCGGTGCCGGAGCCTGGAGGACAAGTTGGTGCAGTGCCGCCAGGCGACCGGAAATGGCGGGGACGCCGAGGTCTCGGATGAGTGGCCCGATCGTGCTTGTGGTCAATGGCTGGCCGACGCGGCGGCCGGGGAACAGCCAGCGGGCATCACGATTCGTCGCGGTGCGCATGGTGGCACGCTGGTCACGTAGCGCCAGCAGCAGTCCGGCGACGGGTTCCGGGACCGGCGTCGGCGGGTCGCCCAACCGAAGTAGGACCTCGGAGCCGGTGGTGTCGATATCGTCGATGGTCAGGCGCATGATGCGGCCGAGCGGTTGGGCGTAGAGAAGCAGCAGGATTGCGGCGACGCGGGCGCGCAGCTCGCCGGTGTCGTCGGTGATCAGCTTGCGGAGTAGTCCGATGCGTCGGTGCTGCGTGATCGGCGATCGTTGGCCGGGCCGGTGCGCTGCGACATGCAGCCGTGGCATGTGCCCGGCGTGGGCGGCCCAGGTCAGGAACGGTTTGAGCAGCTGCCGTTGACGCGGCGGATGGGTGACGATCCAGCGGTCCAGGTCGTCCTGCCGGAGCCGGGTGAGGGCGAGTTGCTGCTTTTGGATCCCGGCGAGGAAGTCGCCGGCCCGTAAGACTTGCTGTCCGAGTTCGCTGCGGCTGCTGCGGCTCACGGGCCCGCGTTCGGCGCGGCGACGCAGCCAGGGCAGCAGATACCAGGTGGCGTACTGGCGCAGCAGCCGGCGCTGTCCGGTGTCGGTGATGGTGTCCAGGTGCTCAAGCAACCACCTTTCGAACAGTAGGATCTGCTTGTCGAACGGGGGCAGGACACCGCACTGCATGAGCAGTTCCCGCAGGTGGGCGGCAGCTCGCCATGGTTGCAAGCGGTGGAACGCCTCGTGACTCAGTTCGATGTCAGCTCGGCCCAGACCTCGCAGCAGGTCCGCCGCCGGAGCGGAGCGGCCGTGCCGGGAGGAGACCCAGGCCAGGCCCGTGAGCGGGTTGTCCATGCTGGTCAGCAGCTCGGCCAGGGGCGCCAGTTCAGGGCGGACGCGGCCGGTGCCGTCGTCGAGGAGCTCGGCGACGCGGCGGGTGAACGTGCAGCGGGTGCACCGGCGGCCGGCGTGCAGCTTGCCTTCCTGCCCGCACTCGGCGCAGGTATACGAGATGGAGAATCCGGCGCAGCTGGTGCAGATCGGAGCCCGGTCCCCGGCCCGCCGTCCGGCCAGGAGCCGGTCGTGGCCGGAGCCGGGGGCAGCGACCCTGGGTCCGCAACGCCCGATCTTGGCAGGTGTGGCAGACCTGCCCGTCCGGCCACCGAACGGTGGAACTGCGCCGGCCGCAGCGGACGCAGTCGCGGACGAACCAGCGTTCGTACTGCTCAGCGGTGTAGGTCCGGCCCATCAGTCCGGTCGCACACGGGCGCGCCGGGGTCGGACCGTGGCCAGGTCCACCGGCGCCGGGGCCTCGCCGGCGACGGCCTTGCGCGGCGCGACGTTGGCCGCCGTCGTGACGACCAGGTCGGTGGGGGTGACCTCCAGGATGTCGCACAGCGCCGCGAGGACGGGCAGCGACAGCCGCTCGGGTGTGCCGGTGACGAGGCGATGGACCTGTGAGGCGGACAGGTCGATGCCGCGTTCGTGCAGCAGCGGGACCAGTTCGGTGGCGGTGAACACGCCGCGGGCGGCCATCATCTCCCGCAGCCGCCACCGGTAGCTGACCTGCCGTTTCATGCTCATCGGGCCCTCCGTGCCGGTCGTAGTGCCGCGTCCATGGTCGCGTCGAGAGCCTGCCGAAGCGTGCGGGTGCGAAAGTCCGACGACACGCAGGTGTAGATCGCCGTGGTGGAAGCGTGCTCGTGGCCGACCTCCTGCTGCACGAACAACGGATCCCAACCGGCCTCAATAAGGTGGGTGACATACGAGCGGCGCAAGGAGTGGAAGTCCAGCCCAGCGTCCAAGCCGAGGGCGTCGCGGTAGGCCGACAACCGCGCGTTGAGCTGAGCAAGCCCGACCCGCGGCGCCCGTTCCGAAGGCCACAGCGCCGGATTGCCCTCGGTGGCCAGCAGCGGCCGGATCTCCTCGATCCACTCGGCGAGGACCTCCGGCACCCACGCCCAAACGGTCAGCACGCCGCGCCGTTTCGGCGCCGAGCCCTTCATCGCCTTGCCGTGACGCACGTAGAGGCCTCATCGACCCGGCCAGTGGCATCATCGTCGCCGAATTCTTCGACATCGGCCTGTCCCGCTCCCTACCGTGGAAGCGCCGGCCCCAAGCCGCCAAGCTTCTCGACGTTCTCGCCGACCCGAACCGCGGTTTCGACGCCGTCGTCATCGGTGAGCCCCAACGCGCTTTCTACGGCAACCAGTACAGCCTGACCATGCCCGCTTTCTCGCACTACGGCGTCGGCCTGTGGGTGCCGGAAGTCGGCGGCGCGATCGACCCCGAGTCCGAAGCCCACAATCTGATCATGAGCGTCTTCGGCGGTACGTCCAAAGGCGAACGAACTCGGGTGAAAGTCCGCGTCCGCACCGCAATGACCTCCCAGGCGAAAATCGAAGGCAGGTTCCTCGGCGGACGCCCACCCTACGGATACCGCCTCGCCGCTGCCGGACCGCACCCCAACCCAAGCAAAGCCGCCGACGGCCGCCGCCTACACAAGCTCGAACCCGACCCGACAACCGCACCCGTCGTACGCCGAATCTTCGCCATGTACCTCGCCAACAACGGCTACTTCGCCATCGCCGAGGCACTCACCCGCGACGGCATCGCCTCACCATCAGCCGCCGACCCCGCCCGCAACCCCCACCGCACCGGCGCAGGCTGGGCCAAAAGCGCCGTCAAAAACATCCTGTCCAACCCCCGCTACACCGGCCGCCAGGTATGGAACAAACAACGCAAGGACGAGGTACTCCTCGACGTCAACGACGTCGCCCTCGGCTACGAAACCCGCATGCGCTGGAACGACAAGACCTCGTGGGTATGGTCCGACACGATCGCCCACCCACCACTCGTCACCGTCAACGACTTCGAACTAGCCCAAACGATCATGAACGCCAGCGGCAGCGGCCGCACCAGCACCCAACCACGTAAAGCGCGCTACCCCTACATCCTTCGCGGACTCATGCTCTGCGGGCTGTGCGGACGCAAGATGCAGAGCCACCAGGCACACGAGACCGCCTACTACCGATGCCGCTACCCCAACGAGTACGCCCTGGCCAACCACATCCAGCACCCCCGCAACATCTACGTCGCAGAACGAGACATCGTCCCCGCACTCGACAACTGGCTCCTCACCGCGTTCGCCCCGCACCGACTCACCGACACGATCCGCCGGCTCCACGCCGCCCAACCCCACACCGAACCCGACACCGCCACCCCGAACATCACCGCCGCCAACAAGATCATCGCTGCGTGCGACGCCAAACTCCTCCAGTACCGCGCCATCGCAGACGCCGGAGGCGACCCCACCACCATCGCCACCTGGATCGCCGAGGTCAACGCCCAACGGGCCGGCGCCCTCGCCCAACGCGACACCGCAACAGCGCAGAAACAGGCTCCTGACCGCCTCACCGAGGACGACATCCGACACCTCATCGGCAGCTTCGACAACATTCGCAACACCCTGCGCGACGCCCACAGCGAGGACAAAAGCACCGTCTACCGCGAGCTACGGCTCGCCCTCACCTACAACCCCGGCCAAAACAAAATCAGCGTCGAGGCTAAGCCCGACGCTGATTACTGTGGGGTAACTGTATGTGTCCGAGGGGGGACTTGAACCCCCACGCCCTATACGGGCACTAGCACCTCAAGCTAGCGCGTCTGCCATTCCGCCACCCGGACCTGCACCGTCCAGCCTACCGCGATGAGCCGAAGTGATCTTCTCACCTGTCGGCTACCCGGCGGGCCGCACGAGGAGTTACTGTACACCGCCCAGATGGCGCGTGCACATCGGCTCTCGGTGGTGACGATGCCGGCCGGGAGAGCTGTTGCAGTAGCGTCGGAGCACGTCGGGCCGGCAGCATGACCACGTGTCGTATCCCTCCCCCTCCCACTTGGCCGCGGCGCAGCATCGGGCTCTCGCCCTGCGCCACACCGGTGACCTGGCCGGCGCGCGTCGACTACTCACCGACACCGTGGAGTCGGGCCACCCGCCACCGTACGGCCCGGATCATCCCGAGGTGTTGAAGGCCGCGCACCTCCTGGCACGACTACACCGGGAGGCCGGCGACCCGAGCGCCGCCCGCCGGGTGTTGGAGGAGGCGCTCGCGGCGGGCGAGCGCCTCCGGTCGGACGCCGACCCCCTGCTGCTGGCGCTCGTCTTCGAGCTGGCCTCCGTGGCGGACGAACTCGGCAACCGACACGAGGCCCGCCGTAACTTCCGCCGGATCGTGACCGCCGGGCCGGCAGCGCTCGGGGCCGACCATTCGTCGGTCCGCGCGGCGTGGGCCTACCTCAACGAGGCCAATCTGACCGACGGCTCGTCCGGTACGCCGGGTCCTGTGCTCCCCGGCCAGTACGATTCGGGGCGCCCGGGGGCCGGGACGGTCGCGGCGCCAACCGCGGACGGTCGACTGGCGCAGACATCGACTCCACCGAACACCGCGCCAGCATCGCCAGGCCCTGGGCCAGCATCGCCGGGTCCGTCTCCCGACAGTGCCGGCCACGCGGCGCCGCACCGGCCGGCGGTCGGCCCGGTACCGGACGGGCACGGCGACGGTGGACGACCCCGACCGGGCCGACCCCGGGGGTCGGGATCCACCCACGGCTCCTTCGGCACCCGCCCCGCGCCTGGAGCCCCCGCCAGTGGCCCCACGCCAAACTCGCCGCGGATGACTGATGACACCGTTGTCGGCCTGCTGCCTCCCGCGTACCGGGGACGGGAGCCGGAGCGGCGCAGCCGGAACCGGACGGCGGTGGTCGCGGTGCTCGTCGCGGCGGGGGTGGCCGCGGTGGCGGTCGCCGGAGCGGGCGTGGTGGTGCTTCTTCGGGGAGCCCCGGCTTCTTCTCCTACGTCGGACACGTCGAGGGCGTCGGCGACGGGGGCGCCGAGCGGAGTGCCGAGCGAGGCGCCGCCGACGGACCTTAGTTTGCGGGACGACTCAACCTCGGTCACTCTCACCTGGACGGACCCGTCCGGCGGTACCGTTCCGTTCGTGGTGGCCGCTGGTCGGGCGGGGCAGCAGCTGGCGCCGAAGGATCGGGTGGATCCGGGGCGGACCAGCTACACGATCAATGGTTTGAGTGCCGAGGTGGACTACTGCTTCACGGTGCTGGCGGTGTACTCGGCGGAGACGATCACCACGTCTGGGCAGGTGTGCACCAATCGCGAGCAATAGATTGCCGGACCGTACGCTGCGTGCACATCGGTGGACGGTACGGGTTCCCTCGCTGTTGCACAGCCAAATATGATGGCACCCGACTTCCGGGAGGGCCGCCGTCTTCGGACCCGTCACCTGCTCAAACGATACGGGGAGGCAACTGGTTGTGGCCACCGTCGATGATGTCGTGACTCCGCGCCGCCGGTTTCGCGGTGGGCTGGTCACCATCGCCACTGTGACGGCGCTGCTGGCCGCAATGGGGCTCACTGTGCTCGGGGTGGGTACCGCTGACAATGCGGTGGCCACCTTCGACGCCAGTTCCTGGTTGTGGAGCAGTGCCCGAGGTGAGTTGGCTCGGGTCAACGGGGTGACGGCGCGGGTGGACACCCGGCTGGAGGTTCCGGGTGCGCGACAGCATCCGGTACAGGTCGCCCAGACCGACCGGCTGCTCGTTCTGCGGGATCTGAGCACGGGCCGGGTCAGCTCGTTGGATCTCGCCACATTGCGGATCCTCGCGACCTCCCCCACCACGCCCGGTCTCGGGGTGAACGTCGTGCTGCACGAGGAGGCGGCGTTCGTCGTGGACGCGGTGCAGGGTGTCGTCCGGCAGCTCGACCCGCGATCGCTGACACCGGTCGGCAAGTCGGTCCACTTTCCCCCGGGCATCACCGGCGGTTCCTTTGATGGTGCGGGTCGGTTGTGGATCGCCGTGCCGAGTGAGGGGACCGTCTCGGCGATCAGCGCTGCGCCGCTGGCGTCGCTGTCGGCCTTCCCTGAGGGGGGCCTGGGCCCGGAGCTGATCGAGACGTACGACGTGACCGAGCCGCATCACGAGTTGATGGTTTCCACTCTGGATGATGGGGTGGCGGTTCTCGACCGCACGGCGGGTTCACTGATCATGGTGCGCCAGGGGGACGTGACGCAGACGCCGCTGGCGACCTCCGCACCGGCGGTGCTGCCCGCCCGCACCAACGGGTCAGCGGTGCCGGTGACGGTGCCGTCGCAACGGCAGGTGTACGTGGTTACCGACGGGGTGGTGACGAACTTCACGGTGCCCGGCGATGGGGGCGACCTCAGCCCGGCGGTGTCGTGGGCGGGCCGGTTCTACTGTGCCGACGAGGCCACCGGCACCGTCTACGTGCTCGACGACTCCGGCCGGATGGTCGATTCGATGTCCGGCGCGCCGGCTGGTCCGCTTGAGCTGGAGGTTCGGGAGAACCACCTGTTCATCAACGCTCCGGACTCGTCGACCGCCCAGGTGGTGGACGACCGGCACCGGATGCGGGAGGTCGACAAGTACGCCAACGACGTGTTGGGGGGTGACCCACCACCCGTTCCCCCACCGCCACCCCCACCGAAGAAGCCGAAGGAGAGCCGGCCGGGTCCACCGCAGGCGGTCACCGCGGCGGCTGGTGATGCCCAGGCCCGGGTGAGCTGGCGAGCTGCCGCTTCCAACGGCGCCGACATCATCAAGTACGTGGTGAGTGGCGGTGGGCAGCGGGTCGAGGTCGGCGCCAACCAGCGGGCGGTGGAAGTCAAGGGGCTGACCAACGGGGAGACGTACGCGTTCTCCGTGTTCGCGGTCAACGCCAAGGGGGACGGTCCGGCTAGGAGCAGTAACCCGGTGACGCCGACGGCGGAGGTGCCGGATCCGCCGGCGAGCGCGAGCGCCGAGGCGCGCCCGGACGGGACGGTCGCGGTGCGCTGGCCGGCGGCGGATGGGCAGGGCAACACGATCGCCCGGTACGTGGTGACGGCCACCTCGGCCGGCACGAACTCCCTGGCCGGGGAGGCGACTGGGACGGAGCTGGTGGTGCCGGCGGGCGAGTTGGAGTTCGGCCGGCAGTACGCGTTCTCGGTCGTCGCGGTCAATGACAAGGGCGCTGGATCGGAGGCCTCGCCGGTGAGTAACACGGTGGTGCCGCACGCGCCGCCGGGGAAGCCGGTGGAACCACAGGCCACGACGGTGGCGGATCAGCCGGGGACGGTCGCGGTGCAGTGGGGGCCGGCAGCGGCGAATGGCCGGCCGGTGACCGCGTACCTGGTGGTCGTGGGTGGTCAGCAGATCGAGGTGACCGACACTCGGACGACGGTCAGCGGGCTGGGTGACGGGCAGCAGGTAACGGTCAGGGTGCGGGCGGTCAACGAGGCTGGGCCGGGGCCGGAGGCGACGGTCACCGCGCGGACCGTGGCCGCGCCGCGGGTGACGGTGACCGGTTCGTCAGCGACCGCCACGGCGGTGACGGTGAACTTTACTGTGGACGCGGGTGGTGGCAAGGCAACCTGTGTGTTGAGCACCGGCGGCAAGCCGGCGAAGTCCGGCCCGTGTTCCCGGATCACGTTGTCCGGCCTGACGCCGAGCACGGCATACACGTTCACGGTGACGGCGACGAACGCGGCCGGCCCGGGCAGCGCGACCCGAGCGCAGTCGACCGCGGTGCTGTACGGGACGGCGACCTGCAACAACGGCGACTCCGGGGACGAGGCGACGTATTGTGACGCCGACGTAGACGGCCGCAACGGCAACGAGGTCTTCGCGACGCCGTGGCAGGACAACCGGCAGGTCGGGTGGGCCAAGCCGGGCACGCGGTTGAAGGCGTACTGCCGGCAGGCGGGTGAAGAGGTGTACGCCTACATCTACAACGGGGACAAGCGCAGCACGTGGTGGGTGCAGGTCGACTACCAGGGGCGCAACTACATTCCGTGGGCCTGGCTGAACCTCGACGGTGGTGACGACATCAACGTCCTGCCGACCTGCTGACCCGACGCCAGGCAAGGAGCACCAGCGTGAGTTCCCCCGAGCTGCTCAGCCAGTCGGAGGTGCAGGGCTTCGCCGCCCTCGCCGCCCGGCTGGCCGAGAACATCAACGCGGTCGTCCTGGGCAAGCCGGAGGTGGTCCGGTTGGCCCTGACCGCTCTCTTCGCGCAGGGTCACGTGCTGCTGGAGGATGTGCCGGGGGTCGGCAAGACGACGCTGGCCCGGGCTGTCGCCGCTACGGTGCAGGGCCAGTGGCGGCGGATCCAGTTCACCCCGGACCTGCTGCCGTCGGATGTGTCCGGGGTGACGATCTACAACCAGGCCACTCGGGAGTTCGAGTTTCATCCGGGGCCGGTCTTCGCCAACATCGTCATCGCCGACGAGATCAACCGGGCCTCGCCGAAGACCCAGTCGGCACTGCTGGAGGTGATGGAGGAGCGCACGGTGACGGTGGACGGGGTGCGGCATCCCGTTCCGCAGCCGTTCCTGGTGGTGGCGACGCAGAACCCGGTGGAGATGGACGGCACATACCGGCTGCCGGAGGCGCAGTTGGACCGGTTCCTGGTGAAGTTGTCGGTCGGCTACCCGGATGAGGCGGTCGAGGTGGAGGTGCTGCGGGGTGCGACGGCGCGTTCCCCCGAGGCGCTGACCCCGGTCACGGACACCGCGACGGTCGAGGGAATGGTGCAGATGGCTCGCCGGGTGCACATCGCCGAGCCGTTGTACGCGTACGCGGTGCGGATCGCCGCGGCGACCCGGGACCATCGGCAGGTCCGGGTGGGAGTGAGCCCGCGTGGGGTGATCGCGTTGACGCGGGCGGCCTGCGCGTACGCGCTGATCGACGGACGGGGTTGGATCATGCCGGAGGATTTGAAGCTGCTGGCTGAGCCCGTCTTCGCGCATCGGCTGCTCCTGACTCCGGACGCGCAGGTGCGGGGGGTGACCTCGACGGAGGTGCTGCGCCAGGCCGTCGCCTCGGTGCCGGTGCCGCTCCCGTCTGGGCAGGCCGCTACGGTCCGCGGCTGAGCGGTGGGGGTCACCGCCCGGGGGATCGGGTTGTTTGTCGCTGCCGCTGCCCTGCTGGCGGCGGGCTTCCGGTTCGCGTACCCGGAGTTGGCGCTGCTGGGCGCGGCGGGGGCGACCGCGGGCGGCTACGCGTTGGCCGTTGCCGCGTGGCGGCCCCGGTTGGCGGTGGTCCGCCGGGCCGAGCCGGATCGGGTGGGGCGCGGTGAGCCGGCGACGATGACGGTGACCGTGCACAACAGTGGCCGGCTTCGGTCGGCGAACCTGGTCGCCGAGGACCGCTGTGGTGGGGTGCCGGTGCCGGTGCCGGTGTTGCGGCTGCGACCGGGGAAGGACACCACGGCCCGGTACGACGTGCCGACGACTCGCCGGGGTGTGGTGCCGGTGGGGCCGCTACGGGTGACCCGGCGTGACCCGCTGGGTCTGGTGTCGCTGTCGCGCCCGTACGGCGAGACGGTGCCGGTGTGGGTACATCCGCGGGTCCATCCGCTGTCCGTGGTGCCCACCGGCGCGGGGCGCAGCCTGGACGGCCGGGTGGATTCCGTCCCGCATGGTTCGATCACCTTCGACTCACTGCGGGAGTACGTGGTCGGGGACGAGCTGCGCCGGGTGCACTGGCGGACCAGCGCGCGGGTGGGGGAGCTGATGGTCCGGGAGAACGTGGACACCAGCCTGCCTCGCCTGGTCGTGTTGCTGGACAACCGGGCGGTGGCTCATCCACAGCGGGTCGCCGGTCTGGCGGAGTCGTTCGAGGCGGCGTGTGAGGCGGCGGCGTCGGTGCTGACCGCCGCGTACCGGGCCGACCTGCCGGTGGTGCTGGTGCTGGTGGCCTCGGAGGAGGCGGTCAGCCCGGCGGGTGCGCCGGATTCCGAGGTGGTGGGCCCGCTGGACCGGCTCGCGGCGGCGGGACTCGGTGCCGACACCCTTGACGCCATGCTGACCCGGCTGCGGGGGGACCGCCTCGGCGACACGCTGATCGCGCTCACTGGCCCGGGCGGGCGGGAGACGCTCGGCCGGTTCGGTGCGCTGCGCGGCGCGTACCCGTCGGTGGTCGTCGGGGTTTTCGGGGCGGCGGAGCCGGCACAGCCGCCGGCAACCGGCATGGTGGTGATCGACGCGGCGGACGGGGCCGCGTTCGCCGCCGAGTGGGATCGAGTGCGGCGATGGTGAGGATGCCCGAACGCGCCAGGAGCTCGCTCCTGACCTCGGATCTGCCGCTGGCGGTGGTGTTGGTCGTGCTGGTGGCGCTGGCCGGGGTCGTCCTCGGGCGGATGTACGCCGGGGGTCTGCTCACGCTTCTGGTAGCCGGTGCCGCGATCGGCTCGGTGCTGGTGAGTGTGGTCTGTCGGCGGTTGCCGTCGTGGCTGGTGGCCCCGCTGTCGGTCCTCGGCCTGGCGGCGTGGACGCTGTGGTCGTTGCGGCTTGCCGCCGACCGCGCCGACCTGTCCGGCCCGCTGGCGGAGATCACTGGCGAGGCCGCCCGCAACGGCATTCCCCGGCTGTTGACCGCGATGATTCCGGTTGAGCCGACGCCGGACACGGTCCTCGTTCCGGTGGTCGCCGCCTGGTTGGCCGGGTTGGCTGCCAGTGAGGTGACGTTGCGGGCAGGCCGGGTGCTGCTCGGGTACCTGCCCCCGGTGCTGCTCTATGCGGGCGCCGTATACCTGGTTGGGCCGAACGCCGAACCGGCGACACGGCCGACGCTGGTCTTCGTGACGGTGGCGGTGCTCGGGCTCGCCCTACCGGGACGTGTCCGGCCGGCCACGGCGGATCGGATGGCGGGGCTGCCGCCGAAGGCTCGCGCGGTGACGCGGATCCGGCTCGTCGGGGCGTCGACGGCCGGTGTGGCGGTCGTGGTGGCACTGGCGGTCCTGCTCGGTCCAGCGCTCGCCGGCATGATCGGAGGTCGGCCGGTCGACCCACGCCGCTATGTGGAGCCACCCCGGGTGGACTCGCTGGACGAGAGCCCGTTGATCCGCATCTCGGGTTGGGCCCTGCACCCGGATCAGAAGCTGCTGGACGTGACGACCCAGTCGACAGACGACGCGGACCCGACCGTAGCCCCGGCACGGATCCGGCTGGCGGTGCTCAGTGACTACGACGGGGTTACGTGGCAGGTCGGCGCGACATACCGCACCGCTGGCCGGATCCTCCCGGAGACGGCTGCCGCCCCGGGGAGCATCGTGGAGACGGTACGCCAGGAGCTCACCGTCGCCGAGTTGACCGGGCGGTTGTTGCCGGCCATCGCCACCCCGCGGGAGGTAGCCGGGGCGCGGGTGGCGTACGACCCGGCGACCGGGACCCTGATTCACCCGGAAGGGCTGACCCCGGGGCTGCGGTACACCGTGACGTCCGCCCAGGAGCGGCCGGAGGTCAACCTGCTGGCCATGGCGGATGTGCCGGCCGGCGCGGAGGTGGCTCGGGTGCTGCGGGTGGCCGACGGGGTACCGGAGTCGCTGCGCCAGCTGGCGGAGCAGCTCAGCGAGTCGGCCGGTGCTCCGTACACACGGGCTGCCGCCGTGGAGCAGTTCCTCGCCGAGCACTACCTGCTGGTCCCGGACGCGCCGAGTGGGCACGCGTACCCGAATCTGGAGTTCTTCCTGTTCGGCCCGCGCAACGCGGGTGGGCAGCGGGGCACGTCGGAGCAGTTCGCGGCGGCGTTCGCGGTGCTGGGCCGGCTGGTGGGGCTGCCGACCCGGGTGGTGGTCGGTTTCCGGCCGTCGGGTGACGGGCCGGTGCGGGCCGGGGATGCGTACGCCTGGCCGGAGGTGTTGTTCGACGGGCTGGGCTGGATACCGTTTGATCCCCTGCCCCAGCCGGACACCGAGCCCCGGCCGGTCGAGGAGGCGTTGCGTCCGCCACCCGAGGAGCCGCCGGAGCCGGAGCCGGAGCCGAGCGCGGAGCCGGCGGTCACTCCACAGGCCTCGGGCGCATCGGACGGCCCGGCGGATGCCGGCGACGGGCCACCGTCGGTGCTGCTGGTGGCTGGTGCCGCCGTCGGGGGTGGGCTTGTCCTGGTGGCGATGCTGCTGCTGACGTTGCTGTGGCTACGCCGGGCGCTGAGCCGGGGCCGGCTGGAGCGGGGCCCCCCGGGCGAGCGGGTGGGCGGTGCCTGGCGGGAGGTGACCGACGCGCTGCGGCTCGCCGGGCACCCGGCCACCGGTGATCTGGCCGCCACCGAGGTCGCCGTGGTGGCGCGCGACGTGTTGGCGAGTGCCCACGGGGCCGGTGGTGAGCCGGCGCCGGTCGCGGCGGTGGGGGTCACGGAGTTGGCGGACCTGCTCAACCGGGTGGCCTTCGCCCCGGGCACGATCACTGATCAGCAGGCGGAGCGGGCCGCTGCGATCGCCCGGGCGTATGTGGCGGCGCTGCGGGGGGCCCGTCCCTGGTGGCGCCGTCTGCTGTGGCCGGTCCACCCTGGTCCGCTGGGTCGGGACCGGGCGGATCGGCGCCGGCGGAACGCGCGGGCCTGACGGTCGTCCCGGTCAGCCGGCGAACGAGTTTACGCAGCCCGGCCTGCCAGCCGTCGGGATCCTCGGCGCGTCGGCGGGCGTACTCGGCGACCTCCGGGTGCGGCAGGATCAGGAACCGTTCCTCGGCAAGCCCGGTGACCACCGCGGCGGCCACCTGGTCCGGGGTGAGCACCGTGCCGGAGGCGGCGACGACCCGCGCTGCCAGGTGCCCCGCGGCCAGTCCTTCGGAGAGCATCGGGGTGTCCACGCCCTGCGGGCAGAGCGCACTGACCCGGATACCCCGATCTCGGTAGGTGATGGCGAGCCATTCGGCGAAGGCGACCGCGGCATGCTTCGTGGCCGCGTAGGGCGCGTCCCCCACCGAGGTCAGCACACCCGCTGCTGAGCAGGTCATGAGCAGGTGCCCGGAACCGTGGGCGAGCATCGCCGGCAGCACCGCCCGGGCGGTGTAGACGTGGGAGAGCACGTTGACCCGCCAGGCCCGATCCCAGTCGGCGTCCGGGGCGGCCACTCCCCCACCGGTGGCCACGCCAGCGTTGGCGCAGAACAGGTCGATGCGCCCGTAGCGCCGCTCGGTCTCGGCGACCAGCGCGTGGACCTGCTCCTCGTCGGTGACGTCCACACCGACAGGCTGGGCGAGGGGGCCGACCGCGTCGGCGACCGCGCGGGCGGCCCCGGCGTCCAGGTCAGCCACCACCACGGCCGCCGCTCCCTCCGCCGCGAACCGGCGGGCCAGCGCGGACCCGATCCCCCCGGCCCCACCGGTGATCACCGCCACCCGGTCGGTGAGGTTCATCGGGGCTCGCCCCCACCCAGCCCGGCGATCACGTCGAGGAGCGCCGTTGCCTCGCCCGCGGCCAGCTCGGGGGTCGGCAGCAGCGCCAGTACGGGGACGTCAACCCCGGCCGCGGCGTACCGCTGCACCTGGGCCCGGCACTCCTGTGGGCTGCCGTGCAGGACGAGCGCGTCCACCACCTCGTCCGGTACCACCGCACCGGCGCCCCGCCGGTCTCCCGCGGCCCATGCCGTCCACATCGGATCAAAGACCTCGGCGCGCCCCAGCCAGCGGTGGAACTCCGCGTACGCCGGGACGGTCAGGTAGCTGGTGATGAGCCGGCGACCCAGCGCGCGGGCGTACCCGGCGTCCGTGGTCGGGCAGACAAAGATCCTCGCGACGACCTCGAAGCCGGCGCGACGCCGGCCGAGCGCGCCCAGCACCTGCGGTAGGTCGGTGGCGGCGAGCCAGTTGAGGATCACGCCGTCGGCTTCGGTGGCGGCGAGCCGCAGCATGCCGGGGCGCAGCGCGGCGAGCAGCAGCGACGGGGGTACGGCCGGCGGGCGTTCCAGGGTGAAGCGCCGGACGGCGAAGGTGTCGTACGCTCCGTCGACGGTGTTTCCGGCCAGGGCAGCGCGCAGGAAGCGGAGCACGTCACGGGTGCGTCGGTACGGCTCGCTGAACTCGCCGGCGTTCCAATCCTGGACGATCACCGGCGATGACGCGCCGATGCCGAGGGCGAACCGATCGGGGGCGGTCTCGGCGAGCGCGGCAGCGCTCATCGCGAGCAGACCTGGTCCTCGGGTGAAGACCGGTGTCACCGCCGTGCCCAGCCGCAGCCGCGGCGCCCAGGCGGCGGCCAGCGCCAGCGGCGTGAAGGCGTCCGCCCCGGTCACCTCGGCCGACCACACATCGGTGAAGCCGGCCTGGTCGAGTGCGCGGTAGACCGCGGCGTGGTCGGCCAGCGGGATCCCGCTCAACGGTACCGTCATGCCCCATCGCGTCGTCATCGATCGATGATGTCCGGCCGGCGGGCGGTGGGCAAGATCTGGGTCTGGCTTCCCTGCCCGGTCACCGCGCTACGCTGCGGCTCGTGACTTTCTCCCTCGTCGCCCGCTCCGCCGACGGCCGACTGCACGGAGTCGTCGTGGCCAGCCGGTTCCTCGCCGCCGGGGCGCTGGTGCCGGCCGCGGAGGCCGAGGTGGGCGCGATCGCCACCCAGGCGCACGTGAACCTGGCCTACCGGCCGCAGGGCTTGGCGCTGCTACGGACCGGGGTTGGCGCGGCGGGCGTAGTCGCCGGACTCGTGGCCGCCGACGACGAACGCGACCACCGCCAGCTCGGTGTCGTGGGGGCGACCGGCCCGGGTGCCTGCTGGACCGGGCCGGCCTGTCGCGCCTGGGCGGGCGGGCAGTCCGGGGACGGCTGGGCTGCGCAGGGCAACATTCTCGCCGGTCCGCATGTAATCGACGAGGTCCGCGACGGCTGGCTCGGTGGCCTGGGGCTACCGTTCCCACAGCGGCTCCTGGCCGCGCTGCGCGCTGGGGACGAGGCGGGTGGGGACCGGCGCGGGCGGCAGAGTGCCGGGCTGTTGGTCGTCGAGCGGGGCGCCGGGTACGCCGGCACCGGTGACACCCTGATCGATCTGCGGGTCGACGACCACCCGGATCCGGTCGCCGAGTTGGGCCGGCTCCTCGCCACACACACTCGACTGTTCAGCCGCCCCGACCCGGGCACCCTGTTGACTCTCACCGGAACGCTCGCGGTCGAGGTGGCGGGTCTGCTCACCGCGCTCGGGCACCCCGCCGATCCGGCCGCTCCGCAGGAGGCGCTGGTCGCTTGGGCGGGCCTGGAGAATCTGGAGCGGCGACTGGTACCGGGCCGGATCGACCCGGTCGTGCTGGAGCAGCTGCGCCGGGCCGCCCCGCACGTTCCCGCGCCCCGCGCTGCCGGCACCCCGCCCGCGTCCTGAGCCGGCTGACGCCGAGCCCAGCGGCAGGGCGGCCTCCCGCCCTGACCGCGCCGGTGCTGGTCAGGGCGCGAAGCTCAGCCAGCGGAAATCAACGGCGGCAACGGTTGCCTGCTCCGCGGACGTCAACGGGAGCCGGCCGGTCGTCTTGCGGATCAGGGTCAGCCGGTCCCAGCCCAGGGCGGCCGGCACCGGACGGCCACCGGTGAGCAGGTCGGCCACGACGGTGGCGGCGGCCGGGGTCAGCCACGGTCGCCGGTCAAGCGCCGCGGCCAGGTCGAGGCCGTGCACCCCCACCTCGACCACCCGGGTACGCAGGAACTCCACCATTGTCATCGCGTCGCCGTGCCGGGTGCGGACCACCCGACCGGGGGGCTGCGCATCGACCGCATCGAGGGTGGCCCGCCAGGCTCGGTCCAGGTCGTCGGCGAACGCCGTGGCACCCAGGAGCCGTCCCACTCGGTGACCACCTTCGATGCGATCGGCGTCCACCGGCGGGGTGAACTTTGCCGCGCCGAAGTAGCCGGCGGCGTCGACCTGCGCGTGGGGTGGGGCGGGATCGGCGAGCATCCCGGCGAGCCGGCCGACGCCGGTGTGCACGTGGGCGAGCAGGTCCCGGACGGTCCACGGCGGGCAGTTGGTGGGCCGGTCCAGGTCGGCCTCGGTCAGGTCACGCAGCTCGGCGGCGAGCCGGACACACTCGTCCCGAAACGCCGCCCGTACCGGCGCGAGCTCCGGCGGGTCACCGACGGGCTGCTCCACCACGGCTCAGCCCGCGTTCCGGGGGACGAGCCGGTGCACGCTGACCAGGACCAGGGCCATGACGATGCCCATCGTGCCGGCGATCCCGGCGGCACCGCCCGCGTACCCGACAAAGAGGGGCCGGCGGCCCAACTCGTTCGGGGCAACCCGGGGGCCGTCGGCGAGCCAGGCCAGGGCGAGACCACAGGCGACGACCGCGAGCACGCCGCCCGCACCGAGCAGCACGGCGGCGAGCCGGTGCGCGTCGCCGGGGTCGGCCTCCGCCCGTTCGCGCTGCATGATCAGCAGTGCCAGCCCGCCGAGCGCCGTCCAGACCCCGACCACCAGGTACGCGGCGATGGCGTCGCTCGGTCGGTGCCACCCGGCGGAGAGGGTGGCCACTCCGACGGCGGCGGCGTAACCGGTGCCGAACAACGCGCCCAGGACCCGCACGGTCGGGGGCAGGACGAGGACCAGCGCCACCGCGAACGAGGCGGCGACGGTGGCGTGGCCGCTGGGCAGGCTGTTGCCGGCAAAGATCCGTTGCGGGTCAATGCCGAAGTCAGGCCGGGCGAGGCTGTACTTGAGCGCCTGCGTGGTGAGGTTGGCGCCGACGATGAGCAGGGTGGCGGTGACCGCGAGCGCGACGCGTCCACGGATCAGCGCGATGAACCCGATCACAGCGGTGGCAGCCAGCAGCGCCGCCACCGACATGGCGTTGAGGATGCGGTTGACCAGTCCGTCGATGCGATCCTGGCCGATCCGGTTACCGGTGAGGGCGACCGTGTCGAACCACTGGCCGAGCTCGGTGTGCACGGCGGTACGCCACACCGTGATGAGGGCGGCTGTCTGCGCCAGCGCCAGCACGACCAACCAGACCACCGTCCACCGCCCCGCCGTGTCACGCACCCGCACAACCTAACGGCAGGTGAGGCCGGCTACCGGGGTGACCCCACTGTTCGCGCGGGCCGCGACCAGACCTTACCGAGCTTCCGCAGAGGTGCCATCCCCCGGGCGCCGGTTCCCCTGCGCCGGTGCCGAGGTCACGGCTTTCACCTGAACAGCGGAGAACCGCGGGAAGTCCGAGTGCGAGCGGCCAACACACCAGATAGTCAACTTATGTCAGATCCGGCCGTGCACTCGCGCACGAGTGAGCGGAGGGCACTACGGTCGGGGGTGCTGATCGCGCGACCGCGCGGCAGGTCGGACCACCGGCGCCAGCAAGCCGATCGTTGACGGGGGCCGCGATGCCTTCTCGCCACTTCGGCACCGTGATCGCGGTGGTGGTGACCCTCGGGTGGCTGGTGATCGGCGGCCTGGCCCACTCGTTCCCCGGCCGCCTCGGCGAGGTGGAGACCGACAACTTCCAGACGTTTCTTCCCGCTAGTGCGGAGTCACAGCAGGCGGAGAATGGCAGTCGTGACATCACCGGCGCGAACACCACGCCCGCCGTGGTGGTCTACGAGCGCTCGTCCGGGGTGACCGCGGACGACCAGCAACAGGCGATGTCAGACCTGACCCGCTTCGGTCAGGTGCAGTGGGTTGTCGGGCCGCTCGCTCCGCCCGTCCAGAGCCAGGACGGACAGGCCCTGCTGCTGGTTGTCCCGATCGACAACGCCGTGGGGCAGGCGGAGAACGACGTCATCGATCAGCTGCGCGCCATCACCGGCGGCGACCAGGACGGACTGACCATCGAGGTCACCGGCCCGGCCGCCTTACGTGGCGACCTGATCACGGTGTTGGCTGGGGTGGGCGGCGAGTTGCTGGTCGTCACCCTGGGTGCGGTGCTGGTCGTCCTGCTGATCATCTACCGTAGTCCGGTCTTGTGGGCGCTTCCGCTGATCGCCGCCGGGCTCTCGTACGTGTTGGCCACGGTCTTCGTGTACTGGCTGGCCGACGCAGATGTGATCAAGCTCAGTGGGGAGTCGCGGGGGATCCTCACGGTGCTGGTCTTCGGCGCGGGCACCGATTACGCGCTGCTACTCATTGCCCGCTATCGGGAGGAGTTGACCAGGAGGGCACGCCCCGTTGACGCGATGAAGGTGGCGTGGCGCGGTGCCGCTCCGGCGATCGTCGCCTCCGGCTCGACGGTCATCCTCGGCCTCCTCGCCCTGCTGTTGTCGGTGCTCAGCTCCACTCGCTCCCTCGGACCGGTCTCCGCCATCGGCATCGCCTGCACGCTGCTGGTGATGCTCACCTTCCTCCCCGCCCTGCTCGTCCTGGGTGGGCGGCGGGTGTTCTGGCCGCGAATCCCGCGCCCAGAGCAGCGGGCCGCGACGACCGGTTCGCACCGGTTCTGGATACCGGTCGCCCGTCTCATCCGCCGACGAGACCGACTCGTCTGGGTGACCGCCGCCATCGGCCTCGGCGTGGCCGCGATCGGGGTCACGCAGCTTGGAAAGCAGGCGATCAACCAGGATGACCTGCTGTTCTCCGGAAATCGGTCGGCGGTCAGCGGGCAGCGTCTGCTTGACCAGCACTACCCCGGCGGTACTGGCAGCCCGGCCATCATCGTGACCAACGCGGAGACCGTTGACCAGGTCACCGCGGCGGCACGTCAGGTGTCGGGGATCACCTCCGTGGCACCGGTCACCGCGGCGGGTGGGGCCTCGACGACAGCTCCGGAACCAGGGGCCGCACCGAAGGTCGTCAACGGTCGGGCTCAGCTCAACGCGACCATGAGCGACGCGCCGGACGGTGACAGCGCCGAGCAGACCCTGCGTCGGCTCCGCACCGCCGTCCACGCGGTGCCCGGCTCCGACTCCGTGGTAGGCGGCTTCACCGCAACAAATGTGGACACGGCCAACGCCGCCGACCGGGATCAGCAGGTCATCTTTCCGGTCGTTTTGGTCGTGATCCTGCTCTGCCTGGCGGTGTTGTTGCGCGCTCTGCTCGCACCGATGCTCCTGGTCCTGACCGTGGTGCTCTCCTACACCGCCACCGTGGGCATCTGCGTGCTGATCTTTCGCTACCTGCTCAACATCCCCAAGGTGGACCCGGAGTTCCTCCTGTTCGCATTCGTCTTCCTCGTTGCACTGGGGGTCGACTACAACGTCTTTCTGATGAGTCGGGTTCGGCAGGAGTCCGAACGGTTGGGCACCCGCCGTGGCGTACTGTCCGCACTCACCGTAACCGGAGGTGTGATCACCTCAGCCGGCTTCGTGCTCGCGGCGACCTTCGCGGCGCTGACCGTGCTCCCGGTTCGAATCCTGGTGGAGTTGGGCATCGCCCTTCCGATCGGGCTTCTCATCGACACCATTGTGGTGCGCTCCCTGCTGGTGCCAGCCCTCGCCCATGACGTTGGTCGCCGAATCTGGTGGCCGAGCCGGCTTGAGCGAAGCGGCGGTGGCCCGCCCGGCACCGATTGACCGAAACGGCAGGCGTACCGGCCGTCGCCCCGGTTGTGGGCGGGGACGGGACGCGCCGATTGTCGAACCCGACCGGACGGTGGTCAGCCGCTGACATGTCCGCCAGGAAGCGCGCGTCACCGCAGGCGAGATCGAGAAACCATATCGATCAGAGCAGCGACAAACGCGATGACGAGGAAGCTGATAATGATCGCCATCGGAATTCGGAAGGCGAGGAGCCAGTCACCGGTTCTGTCCAGGCTGGTGAAGAGCGCGGTACCGATGACGGCGACCCCCATCCCACCACCGAAGCGTTGCCCCATCTGGAGCATCCCCCCGGCGCTACCGCCCTCGGCGGGTGGTACGTGTGACAGGGCCAGAGTCTGGTTCGGCGCGATGACCAGCCCGCCGCCGACGCCCGCGGTGACTAGTCCGCCGCCCAGACCGGCCAGAAGTAGTGGCAGGGTGGCCGCGTGCGGGGATTGTGGACCTGGTAGGAACAGGTCGGCGACCAACAGTATGCCGAGCCCGACCGCCGCGAAGGCCAGCCCCGCCGTGATCAGTGGCCGCCCCACCTGTCCGGCCTTGGCGCCCGCGGCCACCGAGCCGACGACCGTGCCCAGAGCCAACGGCATGAGAGCGATACCCGCCACCAACTCGTCGTGTCCGAGCCCTTGCTGTAGGTACTCCGACATGAGGTAGAAGATCGCGTCGTAGCCGGCGAAGTAGAACGTGGCAATGAATGCGCCCAGGGCGAACGACCGGATCCGGAACAGGTTCAGGTTGAATATCGGCTCACCGCGGCGGCTATAGGAGCGCTCCCAGCGGACAAAGGCAACCAGCATCGCGATGCCGGCCGGCAGGAGCAGCCAGCGGAGCAGCCCCGGCCACTGATCGCCCTGCATCAGCCACAGCAGGCCCAACCCACACATCAGCAGGAGAGCGCCGACCAGGTCCAGGTCGGATCGCTGCCCCCGCTCGGCGACGGGGAACAACCGCCACCCGAAGACAGCGACGAGTACCCCAATCGGAACATTGATCAAAAAGATCCACCGCCAGCCCTGTTCGCCGCCGACGGCAACCAGTGCGCCGCCGAGTATCGGGCCAGCCATTCGCGAGCTACTGACTCCGGCGGCCAACAGTCCGAGCGGGCGCCCGCGGGCTCGGGGCGAGAACATCCGCTGGACCGTCCCGAACACCTGGGGTAGCGCTATGCCGACGCCGGCTCCCTGCGCCAACCGAGCCACGATCAGCCACTTGCCGGAGGGGGCGAATCCCGCAACCATGCTCGCCACCACGAACAACGTGATGCCGCTGACAAAGACGTTGCGCCGTCCACGCTGGTCACCGAACCGGCCGGCGGGCACCAGCGTCAGTCCGAACGTAAGAAAGTAGCCGGATACCAGCCATTGCTGAGCGCTCGGGCTCAGGTCGAACACACTTCGGATCGTCGGCAAAGCGATCACGAGCAGGGAGATGTTCAACCCGCCCAGAAACACTGTCAACAGACCGACGGTCGCCGCCGACCAGGGTCGGACCGGTCGCCCTGACCCCGTCCGGGGCGCCTCCCCCGCGCCCAGCTCACCCTCGCTCATCCGGCGATCCGGCACCAGGAAGAACCATCGGGGTCAGACTCTTCGGACGGGCGTTGGAGGGGGGTGCGATCACTCCAATACGCATCGCCGACCCCGCTCACTCCGTCGCCGCACGTCCGCTTCCGACCGAACAGCATGGATTCGGCGGCCCAGCCACCGCTGCTTCCAACTCGAAGATGTGACCCGATCCCCACCTTATGGGTGACATCAGCAGACGGCCGGATCGTCGGAACGACTCACCCCAACGTGCCGGGCCGAGCCGATGGCGGCACACCCGGAACCCCCGCCGTCGGACCGGCTCGCCCACTCCTCAGCGCCCCCGCTGACCTGCTAGCTGTGGCTGCCTGGCGGCACGGCGTACCGCCGAGTGGGAGCTACCCGACGGTGACCACCGGGAGCCGATTGGCACTCGGTTGTGGGCGGGCTCCACCCTAGAATTACGATCATGGAAATCCTGCGGTTTGCCGCGTTCACCACCGATCCGGCCGGCGGCAACCCGGCTGGGGTGGTGTTGGACGCCACCGGCGCTGACGACGCGGAGATGCAGCGCGTCGCGGCCGAGGTCGGGTATTCCGAAACGGCGTTCCTCGTGCCCGGCGGTGCGGGACACTTCACGGTTCGCTACTTCAGTCCGAAAGCGGAGGTCCCGTTCTGTGGCCACGCGACCATCGCGTCAGCCGCGGCATACGCCGAGCGGCACGGCCCGGGCGTGTTGTATCTGGATACCCGCGCCGGCCCGGTCGAGGTCACCACCACAGTACGGGTCAACGGCACCATCACCGCGACGTTGGTCAGCGTCCCCCCGCGCTCCACACCGATTGCCGCCGACGATCGTGCGGCACTGCTCGACGCGTTGCGCTGGACGTCGGAGGACCTGGCGGCAACGATGCCACCTCGGGTCGCCTTCGCCGGGGCATGGCACCCGATCGTCGCCGCTGGAAGCCGTGCCCGCCTGGCTGATCTGGACTACGACATGGCAGCGCTGACCAGCCTGATGGCCGAACGTGACTGGACCACCATCAACCTGGTGCATCGGGAGTCAGCACACGTATTCCACGCCCGGAATCCGTTTCCCCCCGGCGGCGTCGTGGAGGACCCCGCCACCGGTGCGGCAGCCGCTGCGCTGGGTGGCTACCTGCGCGAGCTCGGGCTGGTGGCGCCCCCCACCACGGTCACCGTGCACCAGGGGCAGGAGATGGGCCGTCCGAGCCTGCTCACCATCGACATTCCCGCCCAACCCGGAACGGGGATCGCGGTAACCGGCGCCGCGGTCGCCCTCGTCCCACCCGGAGCTGCTGGTGCGGGCGCAGCTACCCGGGGACGGGCTTCGGCATGACCGGAGGCGCCGTCGGCCCCCGCCCATGAAGCCGGTCCGGCTCGCCGGGCACCTCGATCTCCCTTAACTCGACCCGGTGACCACGGATCTTCACCTGATCGTCGTGGCACCCCAGAAAGTGAAACCTGCGGCCCATCTCCGCGCCGCCTGCGCGGTCGATGGGCGTCACCGCGACTGGGCGGGGCGGCGTTGGAGGAGTGCGGTAGTCGCTGGGGCCGGCCAGGAGGCGTCGCGCCAGCTGGCCGGCCAGCGCCTCTGGCCCCACGGTGTCGGGGACGTTGGCCCGGACACCGGCTGCTTGCCAGCCGAGGCGGGCAGCGAGTGCTGCGGGATGCATCCCCCCGTTGCGCTCCACATGGAGCTGATCCATCCCGCTGGCAATCTTCGTTCAGGCCAGCAGCCTGTCACCAGATCCCCTGGAAACGTGCGTTCGAGGTGCTGCGCTTCCACTAAACACACGTTTCTCAGCGCAGAGTCGATCTTACGCTCACGTTCGGTACCCCTGTCAACACCTGCGTCGTGACTGCGGGAGGCAGCGGCGCTGTCGCTTGCGTCACCGAAGATAAAGATCACAATGCACGGCCAACACGGGAGCGGGTGTCACCGTCCCGTCTGCCGCACCACCGGCCCGCTACCTGAGGTGTCTACCTGTCGAGGAGCAGCGCCTCTGCGCCGACCGGTCGGAACCCCGCCGCCTGGAACGCACGCACACTACGGGCGTTGCCCGCGGCCTGCTGCGCCCAGACCGGTTGCCCGGTCGGCACCAGATACCGAGCGGCCCTCGCCAGGGCCCGTCCGAGGCCCTCCTCGCGCCGCCCCTCGTCAACCTCGATCGCCGCCTCCCACCGGCCTGCCACGCCCCGACCAAGGATGACCACTCCCCCATCGGCTGCCCAGACCCGGATGTCGTCCCGATGCTGGCGCGCCCTGGTCACACGGGGATGGGCGGCGTCCGTGAGCTCGTTGAGCTGCAGCGGTGGTGCACCGGCCAGCGGGCTCGCGACCGTCAGTAGATCGATCGTGTCCATGGAACGTCCGGTGCGCTCGAGCAACGCAGCCAGAAAGCGTGGATGCAGTGCGGCTGCCAGGCGATCGCAGTCGAGAACGGCCAGAGTGCCACGGACCCAACGCGGATCCTCGTCGGTGAACACCACGGAGTGGGCAGTGAACGCGATCACCCCGGCATCGCGGTCGCCGGGCTGCGGCACGACGGTCGTCCCGCCATCCGGTGCCGGGAGGCGCCCGGCGGCCGCCGCGTCCAGGATCTCGGCCAGCTCACTTCCCATGGCTACTTCCCTTCAGCGCTGCGGTGACCCAAGACTGTGGCCGGTGGCGGACCACACCTCCCCGCGCCGATGGCCAGCGCGTTCCGCACGGAGACACCAACCGATGGTAAGGCCCCCTCTCTGGACGAACAGGCGGACCCACGCAGGGCGGGACACAGCAGAGGGCCCCGGAGCGGGGCCCTTCATGCTGTCTCGGTCAGCTCGACCGTGGGCTATTGCTGGCCGACTGGCCGCCAGCCATTCACCGCTTGTCGTACGCCTCCATCACGCCGGCCGGAATGCGCCCGCGGTCCGACACCTGATATCCGTTGACCCGCGCCCACTCCCGGATCTCCTCGTTACGCGCGCGGGTGGAACGCTGCGCGGTCGCGGCGGCTCCCCGCACCGCCCTCGTGATCCCACCGTGGCCGCTGGCCCTGCCAACGCGCTGACCAACGGCGATATAGGGGGCAAGCGCCTGTCGAAGCGTGGATGCGTTCTCGTCCGATAGTTCGATGGTGTATGCCCTGCCGTCGAGACCGAACTCAATCGTCTGGTCGGCCTCATCACCGGTTAGGTCGTCAATCAGTTGGGTGATTACCTGTCGTGCCATGCTCGGGTTAACTCCATTTCACGAGTGCGAAGACGAGGACATTAGCATCCAGACAGGGCTGTTGCTAAAGGACCCACAGGCGGGTTTCGCTCGACCACCAAACCTCTCCAGTGGGTAACGGCTACCGCACCCGCCGTGGCTGTTCCCTCGGACCACCGATCCGGGCCACCGAGCACTCGGAAGCAAACTTTCTGAAAGACATCTATCCCGCCCACGCCCATGCCATGTGTCGAGAACCGAGGCACCCAATTGCCAGCCACGACCGCTCCTGTCGTCGAAGACGCCGGCCTCGCATTCCCGGCCGACACCGCGCCGCCGCCGGATCCCCACGGCAGCGGTTCGGCACCCCGAGCGCCACCGTCGCTGGACACCGGCGCGGCCTGCCGCCCGGACTGACCCCGGCCAACACAGCTTAAGACCACCTAATGGGTAAATTTCCTATATTGTCCGGGTCATGCACTCTCGGTCCCGCCGGTCATCGCCGTCCCGACGGGCCGCCCTGATCAGCCTCTGCACCGCCGCCACACTGGTGTGGCTCGCGTTCTCCAACCTTGGGGTGGCACTGCCGACCATCGCCAACGAGTTGAACGTCAACCTGACCGATATGCAGTGGGCGAACAACGCCTTGAGTATCGCCTGCGGAACACTCCTGCTGGCCGGCGGTCGCCTCACCGACCTGTACGGCCACCGAAAGATGCTGCTGCTCGGCCTGCTGATCTTCGGCGTCGCCGCCCTGGCGACTGCCTTCGCTCCCAACCTCGCCGGCCTGGTCGCCGGCCGTGCGGTGATGGGCGTCGGTAGCGCCCTCATCCTGCCCGCCACGCTGGCGATGATCCCGGCGCTCTTCGAGCGCGCCGAGCAGCCACCAGCCTTCGCCGCATGGGCGGCGGCGACCTGGGCCGGGCAGGCGATCGGGCCGGCTGTCGGTGGAACCCTGACCACCCTGCTCGGCTGGCGGTCGCTGTTCTGGTTGACCGCACCGGTGGTCCTCGTCTTGTACGTCGTGACCAAACGGAACGCACCCGAGGCACAGCAGGGCCGGGGACGGATCGACCTGATCGGGTTGGTCACCGGGGCCGGGGCCGTACTGTGCCTGCTCTTCGCGCTGACCGAGGGGCAGCAGGCCGGTTTCAACGATCCGCTGATCATTGCTCTCTTCGGCGCCACCGTGGTGTTCGCCGCGGCGTTCGTGCTCGTCGAGTTGAGGATCACCGACCCGCTGGTAGATCTACGGCTGTTCCGCACCCGCAGCTTTGACGGCGCTCTCATCGTCAACCTGACGATGAACATGTCCTTCGCCGGCACGCTTTTCGTGCTGTCTCTCTACCTGCAGGACGTCCGGGGCTACAGCGCGTTCGTGGCCGGCCTGCTCCTGGTTCCGGCCGCCGGAACGATCCTGGTGTTCAACTCCGTCGGCGCACGGGTCGTCACCCGACACGACGCCCGCTCCCCCTCGGTCTGGGGCCTCGTCCTGGTCGGCGTCGGCTGCTTCGCCATCAGCGCCCTCCTACCCTCCCTGTCGGTAGTCGCGGTGATCGTGGGCCTACTCATCATCGGTGTCGGACTGGGCCTGCTCTCCGTGCCCGTGGCTGACACCATCGTCGGGGGCCCACCGCCCGCCCTCGCCGGCACCGCGTCCGGGGTCTACAAGACCAGCAGCATGCTGGGGGGCGCGCTCGGTGTCGTCCTGCTGACCGCCGCAACCACCCGATTCGGCCGGGCCGAGGCGGCCCCGGTGAGCACCGCGGCCGGGCTCACCGAAAACGAGTCAAACCAGGTCGTCAACGCGCTGACCAACTCCCAGACGGCGAACGCCATCCTCGACAAGCTGCCGGCGAACGAGCGGAGCCTCGTGATCGATGCCTACCACCAGGCCTTCTCGGACGGGGTGTCGACGGCCCTCGTACTCGGTGGTGTGATCGCGGTGATCGGCGCGGTGCTGGCCGGCTGGATCTGGCCCCGCCACCGAAAGGGCCGCGACACGCGGCAACCCCAGCAGGGTTGACCGCTCAGCCCAGGTCGTGTCGTCGGACGCTGAGCCCCTTGCCCCCGAACTCCTGACAGACGAAGGCGGGCTGACGGGGCTTACTCAGGGCCGGTTCGTAGCGGTAGCCGATCTCGGCGAAGTCAACGATGTCCGCCGGGTCCTCAACCCGAGCGGCCAGCAGCCATCGGGCGAAGGCACCGCGGGCGATCTTGGCGTGTACGACAACGAACCGCGGCTCGCCTGTCTTCGGGTTGATCGTCAGGAAGCGGGGGCTGACGAACCGGTCGCGGGACAGAAACCGGGTGACGATCCGGTTGTACTCCACGGCGGCCAGATCAACGATGACGCCGGTCCGCGGTAGGCACCGGGCAACGGCATCGCCCCAGAACTGGTAGAGATTGGCATACGGCGGATCCGGCAGGCGATAGCCCATCTCCAGCCGGTACGGCTGGATGCCGTCCTCCGGACGCAGGATGCCGTACAGCCCGGAGAGGATACGCAACCGGCCTTCGGCGTACGCCCGATCCGCGGGGGTGAGGTCGCAGGCGCGGAGCCCGCTGTAGATGTCACCGGCGAAGCTGTCGATCGCCGGCGACTGCCGCTCCGGTTCGGTGCCCCAGTCCGCGAACAGCCCGTGCGTTCGGTCGGCCAGCTCCGGGGAGAGCTCCATGGCGGCGGCGAACTGCTCCACCGAGAGGGTCTTGAGGTATGTCGCCAACTCCTCGGCCCGGTCCCGTAGGGCGGGCACGGTGAGGGTCGCGCCGCCCTGGGGCGCCGGTCGCATCGCCTTGGAGGTGTGAATCAGAATGATCATTTTCGCCTCGTGCCGAGATCAAGATCCCCTGAGCATAGCGGCCCGACCGGCAACTCCGCGGCGGCGAACCCGAGAGGGCAAAGCCGACCGGCGTGCCCCTCCCGGCCGCCTCGCCCCACCCGCACAAACGCCGACCAGAGCTCGTCCGACGATGGAGATTCACTGGCGACAATAAGGGCAGTGCATGGTGTGGCTACGAGATAGCGCACTGGCACCTGGGCCACATCCAGGTGGTGTCAAGCCCCTCCGCGAGATCTTTTTCGCCGCACAGGTTGTAATGTGGGTCCGCCGCCTTCCACATTCGGCAGTAGCGACTCGAGACGACTTCGCCTCCTGGAGGAAACCGCATGCCGGGAACGAACCTACAGGAGCGCACAACGACCACCGCCACCCCGCCTCGGATAGTGCAGGCCGCCAACACCGTGACGACGGTACGCACAGTCGGCGCGGTCGCGGTCGCAATCGCCGCGATCGTCACACGGGACCCTGTCCTGGCGATGACCGCCTATCTCATCTACTGGATCGGCGACATGCTGGACGGCTGGACGGCCCGCCGACTCAACCAGGAGACCCGCTTCGGCGCGGTCTTCGACATCCTGGCCGACCGGCTCTGCTGCATCCTCTGCATCATCCCGCTACTACAGGCACGACCACAGATGGCGGCTCCTATCGCAGTCTTTCTGCTGCAGTTCGTCGTCGTCGATCTGGTGCTCAGCCTGTCGTTTCTCCGTTTCGGGCTACTGAGCCCAAACTACTTCTTCCGTGTGCACCGTGGTGTCTTCCGGTGGAACTGGTCCCCGCCGGCGAAGGCTGCCAACACCAGCGCGTTGGTGCTGCTCGTGCTCTTCGTGCCGAGCCCCTCGCCGGCGCTCGCGCTGGCCCTGGCGGTGACCGTGATCAAGGTCGCCTCCCTGGTGGTGGTGCGACGACTGCCCGGCACCGGCCCTCCGCGGCGCCGGCAGGGCTCCTACGACGGTTGGTCCCTGTCCACATGAACGGGGTCGAATCATGATCGAGGCCGGGCTCGCCACCTTCCTGATGGCGTTCGCCTCGGCCTTCATCCCGGCGGTGCCGGTGGAGCCATACCTTGTCGGTGCGGCCGCCGTAACCGGACAGCACGCCCTCCTGCTGGGTGTCACCGCCGGCGCCGGACAGACCGTCGGCAAGGCGCTGATGCTGCTGGGCCTGCGCGGCACCCTCCGCTCGGCAAGACTGCGCCGCTGGCTACAGCGGCACCGCGCTCGCTTCGCGCGGGCTCCGGAGCCGGAGCCGGTCGTCGTGACCATGGCGGGAGTGCCGCGCGGGGCAGGACCGAACAGCCCGGGTATCGGCGCGGTGAAGACTGAGGCCGCGCCGCCCCGGGCGACGGTCCGGACGATCCTCCGTCGGTTGATCACCGCCGTTGTCGCGGTGACCCGCCGCTGGAGCAGTGCGCTGGTCGCCCTGCTCGACCGGCCCTTCGTCGCGGTGCCGGTGGTGTTGCTGAGCGCGACGGTCGGCCTACCACCACTGCTGCTGGTCGTCTTCTGCATCAGCACGACCCGAATGTCGGTTGGCCTGTTCACGGTCACCTGTTTCGCCGGCCGCACTCTTCGATTCGCCGCGGTAAGCATGCTGCCGGAGCTCGCTCACGTCCTCGGATAGCAGGTCACGAGGATGGTGCGCCGACCGGCGCGCGCGTGGGGGGTATCCGCCGGACGGCGGATACCCCCCACGCTTAGCTGGCCAGCGCCGACTCCAGGCCCGGAGTCCTGTACGGCCGGCTGACCCGGCGACAGCGCTCAGTCCCGGGCCATCATGGCGGCCGCCTCCCGCTCGACGTCGACGTAGGCCTCACCAGAAACATCCGCGATGACCTGTTTGATCGTGGCGCCGGTCAGCTTCCAGGGACGAGCACCGGAGTAGTCGTAGGTGACCGGCGCTCCTCGGTCCTGGCCGACGTTGAAGCCTTCCCCGGCGAGCGCGAAGTTGCCGAGTTGGGTCTGCATCCCCTTGCACTCACCCACCTTCTTCTTGCCGATGAACAGCGAGGCGTTACCGATGCAGGCACTGGGCTGATCGGAGTTCGGCGGAGTTATCAACTTCTCCTTCTCGAACGCGATGCCGAGCACCACCTTCCCCTTCGGCACGTCGATGTTCGAGGCAATGACCTGCTCCTTCTCCCCCAGGTAGTTGTAGACGTACTTCAGTTTGCCGTCTTTGAGGTAGAGAGCGTGACCGCCGAAGTTGGAGCCCTGCGCGAAGAGGACACCTTCAGCGTCGGGACCGTCGATGACGACATCGGCCGCGAGGATGTAGGAACGCCCCCGAATGTTGACCGCGACCGCCTCGGGAACCTCCAGCGTGTTCGGATAGTAGACGTAGTGGTCTCGCGGCGGCGCCACCTGCGGTCGCGGCGTGCTGAGCAACTCGGCGATAGGCCGGTCCTCCATCGGTAGACCAGAGAACGTACCGGCCTGGTAGTACCAGAGCGCCACCAGCTCCGCGGCCAGATCGGGGTGCTGGTCGGCCACGTTGTGGATCTCGGCACGGTCGACGTCGGTGTGGTAGAGCGCCCACTTGTCCAGGCCAAAGTGACCCCAGTCCGATGGCGAGCTCGGGTGCAGGGCGTCCACCTTCCAGCCGTCCCGCCACAGCGCCCGCGTCCCCAGCATCTGGTAGAACTGGCTGCGCTTGGCCGTCTTCGCCTTGGCCTTCTCGAAGGTGTGTTTGAAGCTGGTGCCCTCCAGCGGCCACTGTTTGAAGCCCTTGACCGTCTCCGGTAGCTCGATGCCGAGGCATTCATACACCGTGGGTACGATGTCGGTGACGTGTGTGTACTGGTCGCGTAGCTCGCCTTTTGCCTTGATCCCCGCCGGCCAGTGCACGATCATCGGGTCGCAGATTCCCCCCTCCCACACGTCCTGCTTGAACAGCTTGAACGGGGTGTTGAAGGCAAAGGCCCAACCGGTCGAATAGTGGTTGTACGTGCCGGGAGAGCCGAGAATATCGATCATCTTGATATTCTCGTCGACATTGCTCGGGACACCATTGAAGAACGTGTTCTCATTGACGGCGCCATCCGGCCCACCCTCACCCGACGCACCGTTGTCGGAGATCACGATGATGAGGGTGTTGTCCAGCTCTCCGGTTTCCTCAAGGTAGGAGATCAGCCGACCGATCTCGTGGTCGGCGTGGCTGGAGAAGCCGGCGAAGACCTCCGCCATCCGCGTCTGCAGCTTCTTCTCGTCGTCGCTGAGCGAATCCCACGGCCGTACCTCGCTCGTGGAGGGAAAGGGTTTGCCGTCCGCGCTGCGTACGTCGCTGAACGGGTTGACCGGTGATAGTTCGGTACCCTTCGGGACGATACCCATCTTGATCTGCTTCGCGAGGATCTTCTCGCGGATCGCCTCGTACCCCATGTCGAACTTGCCCTTGTACTTGTCGGCCCAGGCCTTCGGCACGCTGTGTGGGGCATGATTCGCCCCGGGGCAGAAGTACATGAAGAACGGTCGGTCCGGCGCCGTCTGCTTGGCGTCGCCGATCATGCCGATCGCCCGGTCGACGAGGTCGGCGGTGAGCAGATATCCGTCCTTTCCCTCCTTCCACTCGTCAATGCTGACCGGATCGGCGGGCTGGTCGACGAACTGCTGGTCCTGCACGAGATTCGGGTAGTACTGGTTGGCCTCGCCGCCGAGAAAGCCGTAGAAGCGTTCAAAGCCCCGGTAGGTGGGCCAGTTCCGCTTGGAGGAGGCCATGTTGGTCTCGTCTTCCCCGGCACAGTGCCACTTGCCCAGTGCGTAGGTGTTGTAGCCCCGGTCGCTGAGGATCTCCCCGATAAGGGCCGCCTCCCCGGGGATATGGCCATTCATCCCCGGGAACCCCTGGGTCGCCTCGGCGACGCAGGACATGCCGACGGTGGTGTGGTTACGCCCACTCAGCAGCGCGGCCCGAGTGGGCGAGCAGAGCGCGGTGGTGTGGAACTGGGTGTACTTCAGTCCGTTGTTGGCGAGCTTACTCATGTTCGGCATCTCGATGGGCCCGCCGAAGAAGTCCCAGGAGCCGAAGCCCGTGTCGTCCCAGACCAGGATCAGCACGTTCGGCGCCCCTTTCGGGGCCTGGGGTTGGGCGTAGGGGTCCCAGTCCGGCGTCGAGTCCGTGACACCCAGGTTGATAACGCCCTTGAATTCTTTACTCATAACGGCTTCTCCTTCTCCCGCTCCCGGGGCGGGACACGCAACCTGCCCGTACTTTCCCGATCAACTCTTCGCGGTGTCGGATGGCGCCACCTGGCCGGTGATCAGCATTCGGATGCTCACCAGGAGAACCCAGGCGGGGAAGATGAGCGTGAACCAAAGGTTCTGGTTGGTCACGACAAGGAGCAACACAGCGAGAACGTAGGTCAGGATCCAGAGCCACTTCGGCATCAGTCGGGTCTTGAGCCCCACCGTTCCGAGGGCGAACATGAACACCGCTGCCATACGTACCGCGTAGACCCCACTTGCCTCGAGCATGATCGAACGACCGAACCCGACCGTCTCGGTACTCAAGGACTGGGACCCACCTTCGGGGACACCGTCCAGAATGGCTCCCGCGACCACGACGGCGACGAATATCATGGCCAGGAACAGGACGCCGCTCCCGATGATCAGGGTGGAGAAGAACCAGTCTCCCAAGTTCCCCATGTACTCCCGCACCACGCCCATGAACCAGAGGAAGAAGATTCCGGCGAACGGGATGAGGAACAACGCCACCCGCATCCGGCCAGCTTCTTGCCGCACCCACTCCACATCGGCGAACGGCTCCTTCGGAAGCGCTGACCGAAGCAGGATTATGCTGATCGAAAAGACTACTGCGAAAAGTATGCCCGCGATCGCGACCCCGCGCGGGTTTCGGAGCGCCCGAAACGCTTCCTGATCAGAACTCGTGCCCATCGGCAACACCCTTCACCAGCAGTTTCCACTGTCCCATGGAACGCGCATCCCTCCTTTTCTCGTTCTACCAGAGAACGGGCCAGGCGGCGGCCGGAATGCGTCCGGCCGTAAGCTGGGCTCGGAGTCCCGGCCTCATCCCCGCCCTGGACCGCCGATTCCCTGCCGGTCCGACGCCGCGGCCCGGTCGTGGTCGACCTTGCCCCCGAAGCTCGCGGCCAGGGTCTGGTCGAGCCGGTCAAGCTCGGCGTCCACCGCCGGTCGCCGGTCGGCCGGAAGCACCTCGCGAAGGTCTTCGAGCATGGCGCGGAGCCGCCGCATCACCTGGACGGAGTCGGCGCCGTACTCGCGGATCTCCGTGACCGCCAGGGTGAGGTAGTTCTCCCACGTCCGCCCGGGCACGATCAGCCGTGACTGGCCGGATTCGTCGCAGTACCTCATCATGCCGAGGGGCTTTACTCCGATCATCCGGAGCAGCTCCTCCACGTAGTCCAGCATCTGAACCGCTGTTGTCGGATCATTGATGGCCGGG